>CAYZVH010000060.1:0-15858 GCA_964481755.1 uncultured Bacteroides sp.
ATGGCCTCCACAATCTCGCAGATTACGGTCTTCTGGTCGAGGTTGTATTGCTCTTTCTCTTTCAGTTCGTCAAAGTGTGCCTGGTGTTTGCGGTTGATGACGGTGGACGCTGCCTTGAAGCGTGTCCATATCTCTTCGCGGAGCTCCTTGGCCACAGGGCCTGTGTCGCGGAACTCCTGGTGCAACTTCTGCAGCTGATGGAAGGCGGAGATGACGTCGGGCTCGTCGGCCAGCTTCTCCACAGCCTCGCAGAGGGCCGTCTTGATGGCGAGGTTCTTCTTGAAGTCGTACTCGCGGAACTCGCTGTTGAGCTTCAGCAGGTCGTAGAACTTCTCCACGTACATCTGGTACGACTTCCACACCTCGTTCACCTTGCCGGCAGGTATCAGCTTCGTGTCGTTCCACTGTTGCTGCAGCTGCTTGAACTCGTTGTACGATTTGTTGGCGCCGTCGGGGCTCTCCACGAGCTCCTTCAGGCGGTCGATGATGGCGAGCTTCTTCTGCAGGTTCTCCTCCTTCAGGCGCTCCTGCTCCTGGTTGTAGATGCTGCGTTTGCGCTTTATCTCCGCCATGACGCTCTTGTATTCCTCCTCCTGGGCGTCGGGCTCGGCCACGAAAGCGCTCTCCTCGCCGCCACCGTCGATGAAGGCTTTGCGGGCGGCTTCCACCTCGGCGTTGTGCATCTTGTAGAAACATTGCTTCAGCAGGTCGACCTCTTGTTTGTTTAAGTTCTCAGTCTCTCGGGCGATTTCTTTCAGTCGCTCTATCACTTCCGCTTTGCTCTTGGGCACGACCAATGCGGGGGCTTCAGCCTCCGTTTCTGTCTCTACCTTTTCGATAGCCGTAGCGTCGGTTTCAGTGGCAGCTTGCGTGGCGTCTTGGGGAGATGCCACCTGTGCCTTGTCTGCTTCCATGGGGTCTTGTTGCAAGGCCTCCTGGGTGTCGTGAGTGTCCGTCATCATCTGTAGTTTATTAGTTGGGGCTAACCCTAAATGTTTAGTGCTGACAAATTAAGGCAATATTTTCGAAAAATCATAAAATTGGGCGGAATATTTCAAAAAATCATGCTAAAAGTACCGTCACACCCATGTAAATCATCATGCCAATGATGTCGTTGGTGATGGAAATGAAGGGTCCCGTGGCTATGGCAGGGTCTATTTTCAGCTTCTCGAGCGTCATGGGCACCAGGGTGCCGAAGATGCTGGCGAACATCACCACGGCGAACAGACTGATGGAGACGGAGTAGGTGACGGTGGCCATGCTGCCGAAGCGTACAAAGTTGTAGACATAGACCAGCATGGAGATGATGGTGGCGTTGATGAGGGCCACCACGGACTCTTTGGCCACCTGCTTGAAGGTGTTCTCGGAGTCGAGCGAGCTGTTGGCCAAGCCTTGCACCACGATGGCGGACGATTGGGTGCCCACGTTACCGCCGGTGCCGCCGATGAGGGGGATGTAGAGCGCCATCTCGGGGTGGGCGGCGAAGGTGGTGTCGAAGTTGCCCAATATCATGGAGTTGCCTATGCCGCCTATCATGCCGATGAGCAACCACGGCAGACGAGCGGTGGTCTGGCGGAAGACGTTGTCGTGCGTCTCCACGTCGGTGGACAAACCGGATGCCAACTGATAGTCGCGCTCGGCTTGCTCGCGAACCTCGTCCATGGCGTCGTCCACGGTGATGCGCCCCACAAGGCGCCCTATGCTGTCCACCACGGGCAGCGCCACAAGGTCGTACTTCTCAATGATCTGCACCACATCCTCAATGGGGGTGTCCACGCGCACGGAGACAGGGTCTTTCTTCATCACGTGCTTCACCTTCGACACCGAGGGGCTGGTGATCATCTTCTTCAGCGGGAACACGCCGCGCAGCCGTTCGTCGTCGTCCACCACGTAGACGTAGTATATCTCGTCCATGTCCTCGGCCTGCAGGCGCATCTCGCGCAGGCACTCGGGCATACTCCAGTTCTCGTTCACCACCACCATCTCGGTTCCCATCAGACCGCCGGCGGTGTCCTCGTCGTACTTCAGCAGGTCCACGATGTCGCCTGCCTGCTCGATGTCCTCGATGTGCGACAGCACCTCCTCCTGCTTCTCCTCGTCCATGTCGCGCATGATGTCCACGGCGTCGTCGGAGTCCATGTAGTCGACGAAGCGTTTGGCGATGGTCTCCGAGGGGAGCACGTCGAGGTATTTCTTTCGGGTGTTCTCGTCCATCTCCACCAGCACGTCGGCCGCCGTCTCGTTGTCGAGCAGGTGGAATATCTGGCGTGCCTCTTCGGGGTCGAGGTCGTCGCACAGCTCGGCGATGTCCGCGGGGTGGAGGGTGGCGACCTCTTCGCTGAGGGCGGCAGTGTCTTTCTGCTCCAGCAGTTCCTCTATACGGTTTACTTGTTCTTTTTCCATAGGTCTGTCACTTGCTGTTGTCCGCCGTTGCCTGCAGGTAGGGCTGCACCTTGTTGGTGAGCTCGATGAACTGTTGCACCGACAGTTGTTCGGGACGTTTGTTGAAAATCTCTTCCGCGCAGAGCGGGCACTCCTTGCCGAGGATGGGCTTTATGGAGTTGCGCAGTGTCTTGCGGCGCTGGTTGAAGGTGGTCTTCACGATCTGCTTGAACAGCTTCTCGTCGCAGCCCAGCGAGGTGGTGTCGTTGCGTGTCATGCGGATGACGGCGCTCTTCACCTTGGGCGGTGGGTTGAAGACCTGCTCGCTCACCGTGAACAGATACTCCACGTGGTACCATGCCTGGATGAGCACGCTCAGTATGCCATACGTCTTGCTGCCAGGCCCTGCCGCTATGCGCTCAGCCACCTCTTTCTGTATCATGCCTGTGCAGCAGGGTATCAGTTCCTTATACTCAAGCATCTTGAAGAATATCTGGCTGGAGATGTTGTAGGGATAGTTGCCTGTGAGCACGAAGGGACGGCCGTCGAACAGCGTGTCGAGTCGCATGCGCAGGAAGTCGCCCTCTATCAGGTTGTCGCCCAGTTCGGGGAAGTTCTCCTGTAGGTAGTCGATGGACTCAGTGTCAATCTCCACCACCTTCAGCTGCCGTTGTTTGGGCAGCAGGTATTGGGTGAGCACGCCCATGCCAGGTCCCACCTCGAGGACTGGGATTTGGGGACAGGTGTCCACGGTGTCGGCAATGGCCTGAGCGATACTGAGATCCTTCAGGAAGTGTTGCCCTAGAAATTTCTTTGGTCTGACTGTTCCCATAGATTTATTCTCGATTTTAGTATGACAATGTTCTTTAATCCTACTATCTTTGCAGCGTGCAAAGGTACAATTAAATATCAATATTCAATTTATTTAGGAGCGGATATAGTTGAAAAAGGTTGTCTATTCCATATTGAAGATACTCTTCTCGCTGCTGCTGGGCGGCGCGATACTCTATTGGACCTATCGTGACTTCGACTGGGCGAAGGTGGAGCACGTGTTGCTCCACGGCATGGACTACGGGTGGATGTTGCTGAGCCTCCTCTTCGGGGTGCTGAGCCACGTGTTGCGCGGATGGCGCTGGCGACTCGCGTTGGAGCCCATGGGCGAGCATGCCCGCACGGTCAACTGTGTGAACGCCATCTTCATCTCCTACGCCGTCAACCTGGTGATTCCACGCATCGGCGAGCTCTCCCGCTGCGCCGTGCTCTCCCGCTACGACGGCGTCTCCTTCGCCAAGTCCGTGGGCACGGTGGTGACAGAGCGGCTCATCGACATGGTGTGCGCCATGCTCATCACCGGTGCCGTGCTGCTGTCGCAGGTCAGCGTGTTCCGCTCCTTCTTCCACGAGACAGGCACCGACTTCCACAGCATAGGCGCCAAGCTCGCCTCCGCCAACTTCTACATCATCGTGGCCTGCGTGTTAGGTATCTGCCTGCTGGCCTACCTGCTGGTGAAGCGCCTGGCGATACTGGGCCGTGTGAAGGGGATGATGAAAAACATCAGGGAGGGCGTGCTCTCCATCCGCAAGGTGAAGAACCCACCGCTATACCTATTATATACTATAGCCATCTGGGTGTGCTACGTGCTCCACTTCTACCTCACGTTCTACTGCTTCGACTTCACCGCCCAGCTCGGCCTGATGGCAGGCATGGTGATGTTCGTGGTGGGCAGCATCGCCGTGGTGGTGCCCACGCCCAACGGCGCAGGTCCGTGGCATTTCGCCGTCATCTCCATGATGGTGCTCTATGGCGTGGGACAAGAGGAGGCGGGAATATTTGCCCTCCTGGTGCACGGAATACAAACTTTATTGATAATTTTGTTGGGAATTTACGGAATGGCGGCTTTGCCGTTCACTAATAAAACTAATAGCTTATGAACACAATTCAGTCTTTGGCTCCACAGAACGTGTGGAAGCACTTTTATGAACTCACACAGGTTCCACGTCCATCGGGACACCTGAAACGCGTGCAGGAATTCTTGGTACAGTATGGCAAGAGCATCGGCGTGGAGACCGTCCTCGACGAGGCAGGTAACGTGATCTACCGCAAGCCCGCTACTCCGGGCATGGAGGATTGCAAGGGAGTCATCCTGCAGGCACACATGGACATGGTTCCGCAGAAGAACAACGATAAGGTACACGACTTCGAGAAAGACCCCATCGAGACCATCATCGACGGTGACTGGGTGAAGGCCAACGGCACCACCCTGGGTTCCGACGACGGTATGGGCATAGCCGCCATCATGGCAGTGATGGAGGACAAGAACCTGAAGCACGGTCCGCTGGAGGCTCTCATCACCGCTGACGAGGAGACTGGCATGTACGGTGCCTTCGGCTTGAAAGCCGGCGAGCTCCATGGAGAAATCCTCCTCAACCTCGACTCCGAGACCGAGGGCGAGCTCTTCATCGGTTGCGCAGGCGGCGTGGACGTGACGGCGACCCTGCAGTATAAAGAGGTGGAGACCGACCCCGAGGACATCGCCCTGAAGGTGACCCTAAAAGGTCTGCGCGGCGGACACTCCGGCTTGGAGATAAACCAGGGACGTGCCAACGCCAACAAACTGATGGTGCGCTTCGTGCGTGAGGCCATCGCTTCGGACGAGGCTCGCTTGGTGAGCTGGAACGGCGGCAACATGCGCAACGCCATCCCGCGTGAGTGCGAGGTGGTGATCACCCTGCCTGCCGACAACGAAGAGGATGTGATGGACTTGGTGGCATACTGCGAGAAACTCTTCAACGAAGAGTTCCAGGCAACCGAGACGCCTATCTCCTTCAAGGCCGAGAAGGTGGCCCTGCCCGCTACGGAGGTGCCCGAGGAGATTCAGGACAACTTGGTGGACTCCATCTTCGCTTGCCAGAACGGCATCATGCGTATGATTCCTACCAAGCCCGATACAGTGGAGACCTCTTCGAACCTTGCCATCATCAACATCGGCGGCGGCGAGGCAAAGTTCCAGATGCTGGTGCGTAGCTCGGCAGACTCCATGAAAGAGTACTTGGCAACCTCGTTGGAGAGCTGCTTCTCCATGGCAGGCATGAAGGTGGAGATGTCCGGAAGCTACTCCGGATGGGATCCCAACATGGAGTCGCCCATCCTGAAGGCGATGGTGAAGTCCTACCACGAGCAGTTTGGCGAGGAGGCACGTGTGGTGGTTATCCACGCCGGACTGGAGTGTGGCATCATCGGTGCCACCATGCCTGGCTTGGACATGATCTCCTTCGGACCGACGTTGCAGTCGCCCCACTCACCTGCTGAGCGCGTGTTGATACCTTCCGTAGCGAAGTTCTACGACTTCCTGGTAGCTACGCTTGCCAACACTCCGAAGAAAGCCTGACCTCACACGCAAGCACACCGCTGCTTGCTGACGACATAGCACAAACGGGCTGCTTCTCCTACTGCCGTGGGAGGGGCAGCCCGCTCTGCATCCAGAGGGTATACATTAGCATCTAGGCTTCCGCCGCTTGCCGAGATATTTCGCTGAGAAGGCATCCGATGACGATAACTCGGCATCTCCTCGAAACGAGAAGCCGAGCGGCGAAAGCCGCTCGCCATGCCTCCCCGGAAGACCTTGATGAAGCTTGCCGTACCTCTCCATCGATGATGCTTTCCCAGCGGAATGTCAGCTCTTTATGCTTTTTTATTTAGAATTGTGCGTGGTGGTAGGAGGCGATTCCCTATTTTTGTAGGAAATATTAAATAGGTACGAATATGAAATATACCATTTTGTTGACCTCGATAGTCTGCTGCCTGGGGTGGGGAACGCCTTCCGCCAAGGCACAGTCGTACGAGAAACTGTGGACGCAAGTGGAGGCGAACCTGCAGAAAGACCTGCCCAAGTCGGCGGCTCAGTCGGCGCTCGCCATCTACCAAAAGGCCCAGAAGGAGCACAACGCCCCGCAGATGATGAAATCCTATCTGGTGATGACGGACGCACGCCATCGCATCTCCGAAGACAGTCTGCAGGTGGACCTGGAAGGCTTGAAGCGCTGGGCGGCCGAGGAGCAGGACTCCGTCAGCGCCGCTGTACTCTATAGCCTCTTGGGCGAGATCTGCCAGCGGTACGACCGCACAGCTGACTGGCGTGGATACCTCCTGCGCTCGGTGCAACCCATGAATGCCCTTGGCAACCGTTCCGCCAAGGATTTCCTCCCCATGGTGGAGATGGGCGATGCCAGCCTCCGCTACGAGCAGAACCGCATGTATCCCGTGCTGGCGCGGCGGGCGATCACAATTTTGGGAAATTCCAATTACGAAGACAGAACGAAGACGAGAGGTCAATTATATGGTAATCTGCAACGCTATTTCCTCGCTCGTGGTGAACGGGAGGCCTATGTGCTGACGGTGGTTGACTCCATAGGTCAAATGCGGAACTCCAATGACAGCCTGCTCATCCAACGTTACCGTCAGTTGATAGCTAAGTATGGCGATGTGGAGACAATCGTGGAGGCATACGACAGGTTGGCGTCACTCTTGAAGGACTCAAAGAGATGTCTTGAGGCAATGGATTTGTTGGAAGAGGGCATACGCCGATTCCCCAAATACAGATGCACCAACAAACTGAGGAACGCAAGGACGCAATTGCTGGCTTCCTCGCTATCTCTCCATCCGGGAGACATGTATCCCGGCAAACCGCATGCTTTTATGGTCTCTTACCGCAACCTGTCGGTTTTCGACTTGAAAGTTTATAAACTGGATGTGGACGATTCTAACAAAATATGGCTGTATGACGCTGAGGACGCTTATTGGAAAAACCGGGAAACACTTTACAAGACCGAACGCTATACCTTAAAGCCTACATCGGATTTGATTAGAAAGGATACGGCACTGACGGTTACTATCCCCGAAGAAGGATACTATCGGTTGGAGGCTGTCCCCGTGAAGCCCTACAACGGCAAATGCCACACCGAGAAACTTCTGGTTCACGTCTATGCACTGAATGTGATAGTGGGAAGCCGTTTCCACGACGTGACCCATGCGATGGTGATAGACCGGATGAGTGGCAAGCCAGTGCCGAATGCCAAAGTGGAGTTTTATGCTTACTCGCAAGGGAAATACGCCAAGTCTGACAAGGATATGTATGCGGACAGCGAAGGACTGCTGAGTTGGACTACCGACGAGACAGATGCGCAAAGACGAATGACCCACGTCCGCGCAACGACTGAAGGTCAGACGTGTATGCCGCTGTTCTCCATCGCAAGGGGCAATACGGTGGTCACTGCCGAGAAAGAAAAATTCCACCTTGCCGTCTATAGCGACAGAGGCGTTTATCGTCCCGGACAGACAGTTTACGTCTCGGGCATCATGTTCTCGCAGAAGGGCGACAGCCTCTCGGTGCGGGAAGCCAAGCAGATAAATCTCACGCTGAAGGATGTCAACGGAAAATCTGTAGGCCACAGCACAGTGTCGACCAACGATTTCGGATCGTTCAAGACAACCTTTGCCTTGCCGACTGTCTGCCTGAATGGCCGATTTACAGTGGAGGCGGAAGGAGATGGGTGCAAGCAGTACGTGAGTTTCCTGGTAGAGGAGTACAAACGCCCACAATACGAAGTCAAACTGCATCCGGTTACCGAATTATATAAGGCTGGCGACACCTTGTGGATAACCGGAACCGCCACACAGTTCTCCGGAGCTCCCGTGCAACGGGCTGAAGTGGAATATTCCATAGGCAGACGTGGCAAGCAGTACGGTGAATGGAGTCATTCTGCCGTACAGACAGATTCCGTGGGGGCCTTCCGTTTCCCTATCCCGACGGAACAGTCTGTGGAGGACATGTATGACTACAGTCTGAAGGTGACCTCACTTGATGGCGAGACGCAGGAACTTTCTTCATCTATATGGGTTCGCACTTTGCCCTGCCGGATCTATTTGTCCGATGCGCCTGCTTATTGGATAAAGGAAGAACCGAAAGAGATGCAGCTAATAGTGAAGAATATGGCCGAATGTCAGGTTGCTACAGAGGTGGAGTATGAAGTCTTCCGGTTGGAGAAGTGCGTCGAAACGGACCTGTTCGGCAACCGCTCGGTTCTCTCCACATTGGGGGAACGTCTGCTTGGGGGCAGTCAGACGAGTGGACAACCATTTTCCCTCGATGAGATATACCGACTGCCTTCGGACAACTATCGTATGAAAATGCGCGTGAAAGGTGGTGGAACGGAAGCTTGCGATTCCCTGGACTTTACGATGTTCTCTTTGTCCGACACCTCATTGCCTGCCGGGATGGAATTCTTTGTATATACCAAAACGGATGAGGCTAGTGGAGTACCTACCATCTACATGGGAACAACCGACAAAGATTTGTCGGTCTTCTACTGCACCTATCTAGGGACGGGAAGCAGCCGAGGAAATCTCGTGCATCTGTCCAATGAACTCAAGTCGTGGCCGATGCCGCTGAAGGAGAATGAACTGGATAATTATGGAGACTTCATCGTGCTCTATTCCGCTTTCGCGAAGAATGGTCGGTTGAGTGATTACAGACTTGCGGTGGAGAAGCCGATGCCTGACAAACGGTTGAAACTGAAATGGAAGACTTTCCGTGACCACCTAACGGCTGGAGGTAACGAAGAGTGGAGGCTGCAAGTGCTGAACAAGGACGGACAGCCGGCGACGGCAGAACTGATGGCTACGCTCTATGATGCTTCGCTGGATAAGAACTTCAACTCCTCGGCGTGGCGTATACCTTATAATATATATAGGAGTACTCCTTACTATTTGGGTATGCGTATGCTGAGACAGATGGAATGTTATATGGCCATAAACTTCAAGACGGACAGACTAAAGTACAGCGATTGGACTTACACCAAACTGGTGTCTCCTTTTGGACACACAGTTTATGGCCTGCATGAAAAGATGATGTTCCGGTCTGCCAATCGGATATCTCTGATGAGTCTGCAGGCGGACGCCGCTCCCAAGAAAGTCAACGCGGTTGCGGCTAGAATCGAAGTTAACGAAGACATGACCGGCTCCGTGGCTGCAACAGGTCAAGACGAAATTGCGGAAGAGAGCGATTTGTCCACCGATGCCTCTCCACGCACCAACTTCGCCGAGACGGCCTTCTTCTATCCCCAGCTCCGCACGAACGAACAGGGTGAGGTGGACATCGTCTTCACCCTGCCCGAGAGCCTCACCACCTGGCACTTGAAGGGCTTGGCCCACAACAAGGCCATGGACTGCGCTGTGCTCGACACGCTGGCGGTGGCCTCCAAGGAATTCATGCTGCAAGCCTCGCTGCCACGCTTCCTCAGGGTGGGGGATAAGGCGACCCTCTCAGCGACCCTATCCAACCTCACACAGAAGTCAATCTCCGGCACCGTCCGCATGGAACTCTTTGACCCTGTGACGGAGAAGACTTTCCACACGGCACGACAGTCGTTCAGCTTGAAGGCTGGTGGCACGATGCCCGTGGCCTTCACCTACACAGTGAGCGCCAATCATCCCGTGATGGCCTGCCGCATGGTGGCAGAGGGCAACGGATACAGCGACGGCGAGCAACACCTGCTGCCGGTGCTCGACAAAAAAGAGTCCGTGGTGGAGGCCGTCAGTGTGACCATGACACAGCCTGGAACGCTGAAGAAGGACCTCTCCAAACTCTTCAATAACCAAAGCGCGACGGCCACCAACCGCCACCTTACCGTGGAGTTCACTGGCAACCCCGCATGGTTGGCAGTGCTTGCATTGCCTTCCGTGGAGTCGCCTTCGGACCACAACGCCTGCTCGCTCTCCGCTGCCTACTATGCCTCGCTGCTCTCCACATGGATGGTGGAGCATAATCCGCGCATCCGCACCCTCATGGATGCTTGGAAAGCGCAAGGCGCCAATGCTCCCGAGGAAACTCTGCAGAGCGAACTGCAACGCAACCCCGAGCTGAAGGAACTCCTGTTGGAAGCCTCCCCCTTCGTGGAGGATGCCGATCGTGAGGCGCAACAACGCCGCCTCTGCCAGCAGTTCGACCTCAACACCCTGCGCAACCAGCAAGAGCTCTACATCAGCAAGTTGAAGGACCTACAGACCGACGAAGGTGGATGGAGTTGGTACAAAGGCATGCGGGCGAACCGCTACATGACCCTCATGGTGATGGAGACCCTGCTCCGTGCAAAGTCCCTCACCGGCGTGATGAACAGCGAATGCACCCAGATGGTGGACAACGGATTCGGCTATCTCGACGGCATTGCCAAGGAAATCGAGAAGGAAATGCGCAAGAACAAGAACTACTGGTGGCCTGGCGAATTCGTCTTCAGCTACCTCTATCTGAACCACTTGGCGCAACGTCCGTTGGACAAAGAACTGCAGAAGACCTGCGACTACTTTATGAAGCGGGTGAAGGAAACCGCCGGAAAGATGACCATCTACGGAAAGGCCGTGGCGGTACAGCTGTTCGACAGCGAGGCTGACGCCTCCTTGCGTGGCGATCTGGTGAAGACCTTGCTCGAGTACAGCGTCGCCACTCCCGAGATGGGACGCTACTACGACACCTTCCTTGCGGAGTACACCTGGAGCGACTATCGTATCCCGACCGAGAGCATGGTGATAGAGACCCTGCAACGGGTGGGCGGACACGACACGGAAGTGGCCGAGATGCGTCAATGGCTGTTGCAGCAAAAGCGCGTGCAGAGTTGGGACACCCCGCTGAACACTGTCAACGCCGTATATGCCCTGTTGCTGGACAATACCTCCCTTCTCGCGGACAAGCCGATGCCGAAGCTGCGGCTCGACGGCGAGCAGGTAGGGCAGGAGCCTACTATCGGTCTCAACTCCGTGAAGGAGACCCTGTCGCTGACTGGCAAGCAGCAAGCGCCGAGCACCTTCACCGTGGAGAAGACTGACGATGGTCTCTCCTACGGAGCCGTATACGCTCGCTACACCGAGGAGGTGGACAAGTTGGCACCCTACGCCGAAGGACTCTCCATCCGTCGCGACCTCTATGTGGAGCGCTCGACGAAGAACGGCACCGAGTGGCAGAAGGTAACCGCCGACACGCAGCTGCGAGTGGGCGACAAAGTGAAGAGTGTGCTCACGTTGAAAGCCGACCGCGACATGGACTTCATCCAGGTGAAGGAGAACCGTGCCTCCTGCATGGAACCCCTCTCCACGCATTCCGGTTACCGCTGGGGATACTATCTTGCCATAAAAGACGCCACCATGGAGTACTATATGGACAAACTGACGAAAGGCACCCACACGTTCGAGAGTCTCTACTACCTGACTATGCCAGGCACCTACGAGATGGGAACCGTGAAAGTGCAGTCCGCCTACGCCCCTGCCTTCGGTGCCCGCACGGGCGGACAGGTGCTCCGCGTGCAGCGGTAGTGTCTCCTCCGCTCTACGTTTTGTAAGTAAGATTTCCGTTCGTCATATTCTGCCAAGTCAGTACAGCCGCTTGACAGGATATGACGAACAACTTTTTCGGGCGTGCGGATGCCCTACCATTCCTTGGTGAATGCTCCCGAATGAAGTCGTTTTTTAGCTGTATAATGTTGGTTATAGGCTGAAGCTTCTTTTGCGGTGGCATGTTGCCTATAGGTCGATAAAACTTGTTTTACGGAGAATGAGGTGTTGCGGAAAAATGAGCCTAGGTTCAACCCTCAATGAGCCTAGACTTAAGTGTCCGAGACCCTAGGCTCAAGTGCCAATGAGCCTAGGCGCAATTTTCGGGGAGCAGAGGCTCTGCTGACGGATGATTGCAACTCGTGTAGAAAAGCCTTAATTATTGTAGCGATGAACGCCAGTCTTGGCGGTGAGGCGCACGTAGCGGTCGGTGTAGGATGTGGAGGTGCCGTTCTCGTACTCGTAGTAGAAATCCTGGATGTCCTCATAGAAGTAACCTGTCAGCACACCGTCCTTCACCTGTATCACGTTGATGCACGAGTAGGAGACATTCCAACGGCTTCCGTATTTCAGCTGCATCACGCTGTAGTATCCGTTTATCCAACCCCAGGTGAAGGGATAGTCGCTGTCGTGGCGACCGTTGATGTAGACCTCCTCCACACCGCTGCCGTCCGACTCGAAGTAGAAGCGGCTATAATACTCGTTTCCATAGTTGTAGATGGGAAGCTGACCCTCCCAGCAATAACCATCGAGGATGTTGTTCTCCATCTCTTCCTCGCTCTGGCACGACGTGCATGCGATGAGGGCGACGAGCGACAATGCAATGAACAGATAGTTTTTCACTGTACCCATAGTTGCGTATCTTTTTGTTAAATGACGTGCAAAGATAACGCTTTCTTTTTATTTTTTATACCTTTGTTGCCCTATCACGAAAGAAATTATGAATCGAAGAATCACTATAGCATGTCTGTTGCTGGGAATGACGGCGTTGACGCAGGCTCAACCGCTCGTCTTCTGCAACGAGACGGAACAGAATATCGGCGAGGTGCTGTGGAAAAAGCCCGTCACCGTATCGTTTACATTGACCAACAAGGGAAACGACCCGCTGCTCATCCGCGACGTGAAAGCATCGTGTGGCTGCATGGATGCGAAGTGGGACAACAGTCCCGTGGCACCGAACGCATCCACGCAGGTCTCCGTCACCTACGACTCCAAGATGCTTGGCCATTTCGAGAAGTTCATCGAGGTGACGACCAACGCCTCTGCCAAACCCATCTACCTGATAATGAAAGGGGTGGTGCGGTCGGAGATATCGGATTATTCCAAGGACTATCCGGTGCAGATAGGCTCATTCTACCTGAACAAGAATACGTTGGACTTCCCCGACGTGAACCGTGGCGAACATCCTACCGTGGAGCTGGAGATACTGAACACCTCCACCGAGGCTTGCGAGCCTGTGCTGATGCACCTGCCTTCGTATCTGGAGGTGAAGTCGGTGCCGGAGAAACTGCAACCTAAGGTGCCAGGCAAGCTGCAGCTGACCCTCCTGTCGGACAAGCTCACGGACTTTGGACTGAAGCGTACCTCGGTCTACCTGTCGCGCTACTCCGGCGACAAGGTGAGCGACGACAACGAGATTGTCGTCTCCTCCATACTGCTGCCCGACTTCTCGAAGATGACCGGCTACCAGCGAAACAACGCGCCGGTGGCTGCCCTCTCGCAATCGGAGCTCGACTTCCAGCTCGGCAAGAAACAGAAGGGCGTAGCGAAGGTGGTGCTGACAAACAGCGGCAAGTCCGACCTGGAGATCTACTCGCTGCAGGTGAGTAACCCAGCCGTCAACGTCCATCTGGGTAAGCGCACCGTCATACCGGGAGCGAAGGCTCAGCTCAAGGTGAAGATCCAAGAGTCCTATCTGCGCAATCGCACAGGCGACTACAAGGTAGTGATGATAACGAACGACCCCAACCATCCGAAGTTGGAACTGAAGATAAAAGTCACCAAATAGCATCAACACGTATGGAACAAACTATGGAACATCCTGAGAATAGCGAGGAATACAAAGGACTGGCTGTCAACAAGGGAATAGAACATCCCGCCACCGTCAGTCCCTACTTAAGCAGCCGCAAGCGAGTGAAACGCCGCGAGCTGTCGGTGTCGGACTATGTGGAGGGCATCCTGAAGCAGGACGTCACCATCCTCAGTCAGGCGGTGACCTTGGTGGAGAGCGTGCGCCCCGAGCATCAAGCTTTGGCCCAAGAGGTGATAGAGAAATGTCTGCCCTACGCTGGCAACTCCGTGCGCGTGGGCATCAGCGGTGTGCCAGGTGCCGGCAAGAGCACCTCCATCGACGTGTTTGGCCTCCATGTGCTGGAGCGCGGCGGCAAACTGGCGGTGCTTGCCATCGACCCTAGCAGCGAACGCAGCAAGGGAAGTATCCTGGGTGACAAGACCCGCATGGAGAAACTCTCTGTGCACCCGAAGTCGTTCATTCGTCCCAGCCCATCGGCAGGCTCCTTGGGAGGTGTGGCACGCAAGACCCGCGAGACCATCATCCTGTGCGAGGCCGCCGGCTACGACAAGATATTTGTGGAGACGGTGGGAGTGGGACAGAGCGAGACGGCCGTCCATTCCATGGTCGACTTCTTCCTGCTCATCCAACTGGCAGGCACGGGCGACGAGCTGCAAGGCATCAAGCGCGGCATCATGGAGATGGCCGACGGCATCGTGATAAACAAAGCCGACGGCAGCAACATCGAGAAAGCCAAGCTGGCAGCCACCCACTTCCGCAACGCCCTGCACCTGTTCCCGGCCCCCGAGAGCGGATGGACACCCGAGGTGCTCACCTATTCCGGCTTCTACGGACTGGGCATCAAGGAGATTTGGGACATGATAGACCGCTACATCAACTTCGTGAAGCTCAACGGATACTTCGACTACCGACGCAACGAACAGTCGAAATACTGGATGTATGAGTCCATCAACGAGCAGCTGCGCGACAGCTTCTACAACAACCCCACCATCTCGTCGATGTTGGCGGACAAGGAGAACGATGTGCTTGGCGGCAAGCTCACCTCCTTCGTAGCGGCTCGGCAACTGTTGGACGTCTACTTCAACAAGAAGTAAAAGTGACCAATATATAGACAATGAAAGAGACGAGCCTTCCGGCTTGGTTGATTTCTGCCCTAAATTGAACGATAATTGGCTGTCGTGATATACGGACAAATAGTATTTTTGTAGCGGCGAGGACATGGAATGTGTGTGCTTGCCGCTACATTATTAAATAATAGAATACAATCATGAGAAGACACATCACTACTGGACTTTTTGCAGCCTTAGCGCTGATGATGAACGCACAGACGTTTAAAGAATGGCAAGACCCCGAGATCAATGCCGTCAACCGTGCGCCTATGCACACCGACTACTTCGCCTACGAGTCGAAGGACGCGGCTATGCAGGGCGACCGCAGACAATCCTCCAACTACATGACACTCAACGGCACCTGGAAGTTCTTCTGGGTGGCAAATGCCGACCAGCGGCCTACGGACTTCTGGAAGGTGGGCTTCAACGACAAGGGCTGGGACGAGATGCCCGTGCCGGGAATCTGGGAGCTCAACGGCTTTGGCGATCCGCTCTACGTGAACATCGGTTACGCTTGGCGCAGCCAGTTCAAGAACAATCCGCCCGAAGTGCCCGTGCAGAACAACCACGTGGGCTCTTACCGCCGCACCTTCACGGTGCCTGCCGACTGGAAAGGCAAGGACATCATCGCCCACTTCGGTTCCGTCACCTCCAACATCTACCTTTGGGTGAACGGTCGCTACGTGGGATACAGCGAGGACAGTAAACTGGAGGCTGAGTTCGACCTCACCTCGTACTTGAAACCTGGACAGGAGAACCTCATCGCCTTCCAGACCTTCCGCTGGTGCGACGGCACCTATCTGGAGGACCAGGACTTCTTCCGCTATTGCGGTGTGGGTCGCGACTGTTACCTCTACGCCCGCAACAAGAAACGCATACAGGACATCCGCGTGACACCCGATCTCGATGCCGACTACCACAACGGTACACTCACCGTGAAGTTGGAGCAGAAGGGTA
>CAYZVH010000061.1:0-8954 GCA_964481755.1 uncultured Bacteroides sp.
ACATTTCCGGTACCACCCATTTGTGGCACCCCGGTTATTCGGCTGAGTATCAGCTAATCTGAGCCAATCGTTGTCGGTCTCCTTTCAACGGTAACGTTCATTGTCTCGTCGGGGAGGGAGTTTATCAGAAATTTATGTACTTTTGTAGCGTCGTTCGAGATGCATTGAGCGACCCTAAGACAACTATTAACATTTTAAAATCGCTACCATGAAAAGAAGTATTCTGCTTTTCTTCTTCGCTTTGATGAGCTGGGCAACCAACGCCCAAGAGTTCCCCAAGGCTATCCTACCGGGAGACTATCCCGACCCGACCATCCTGCGGGACGGCAAAGACTATTACATGACTCATTCTCCGTTCATCTACACACCCGGATTCCTCATCTGGCATTCGCAGGATTTAATCAACTGGGAACCCGTATGCCGCGCCCTGAACCAATGGAAAGGCTCAGCCATGGCTCCCGACCTGGTGAAGTACAAAGACAAATACTACATCTATTTCCCCGCCGACGAGACCAACTGGGTGACGTGGGCCACAGACATCAAAGGACCATGGAGCGACCCCGTTGACCTGAAGGTGACCGGCATCGACCCCGGACACATCGCCGATGCGGAGGGCAACCGCTACCTCTACGTGGACAAGGGTTACGTGATACGTCTCTCCGAAGACGGACTCTCAACCGTCGGAGAGAGACAGCAGGTCTACGACGGATGGGCCATCCCCAACAAATGGAACGTGGAGTGCATGTGCCTGGAGTCGCCAAAGCTTAGCTATAACAACGGATATTACTACCTGACCTCTGCCGAAGGCGGAACCGCCGGTCCTGCCACTAGCCACATGGTCGTCGCAGCCCGTTCGAAGAGCCCGACAGGTCCGTGGGAAAACTCTCCCTACAACCCCGTGGTACACACCTACAGTTCCAGTGAGGGTTGGTGGTCCAAAGGTCACGGCACACTGATAGACGACATCAACGGCAACTTGTGGATGGTGTATCATGCCTACGCCAACAACATGCATACCTTGGGCAGACAGACCCTGATAGAGCCTATGGAGTGGACCTCGGACGGATGGTACCGCCCTGCCACTACCCCCCGGCAGCTTCCGGCACCCAAATACGACCGCAAGATGGAACTCTCGGACAATTTCGACAAGGGAGAGCTCGGCCTGCAATGGACCTTCTGGAAAGAATACGAGCCCAAGAAACTGTCCTTCGGCAAGCACTCCCTCACCATAGAAGCCAAAGGAACCTGTCCGGCCGACGGAAGACTCTTGCTGACGACAGCCACCGACAAGAACTACATCATAGAGACCGAGGTGACCGTTGGCAAGGGTGCACAAGGCGGTCTGCTCTTATACTATAGCGACAAGGGCTATGCAGGGGTAACGTCCGACGGCAAGAAGTTCACCTTATACACAAACAAGGAGAAGATACAGACCATACCCAACAGCATTGGCAGACACTTCAACGTGCGCATACACAACCGCGCAAACAATCTGACCATCGAGGTGAGCAAGGACGGAAAGGCTTGGCAAACCATAGCCGACAACCTGAGCGTGAAGAACATTAACCACAACAATTATGGAGGATTCTATGCCCTACGACCAACCCTCTGCGCCATCGGCAAAGGCAAAGTCACCTACCACAGATTCAAATACGTGAACGGCGTACCCACTGAGAACGACATGAGCGCATACCTCATGGTGTTCCACCGCGACGATACACACAGCCTATACATGGCACTGAGCAGAGACGGCTATCACTTCACCGCTCTCAACGATGCCAACCCCATCATGGCCGGTGACACTATAGCCAACCAAAAGGGCATACGCGACCCGCACATCTACCGGGGACCGGACGGAGCCTTCTATCTGGCCATGACCGATCTCCACATCTACGCACAGCGAGAAGGCAAGCGGGACACCGAATGGGAACGCGACGGCAAAACCTATGGATGGGGCAACAACAAAGGACTCGTGCTGATGAAATCGTGGGACTTGATACATTGGAGCCACAAGATTGTGGACATCAGCAGCCTCTCGCCGGAGTTTGCAGATATAGGATGCGCATGGGCACCGGAAACCATCTACGACGAGCAAGAGGGCAAGCTGATGATTTACTACACCATGCGGTTCAAGAACCTGCCCAACCGCCTCTACTACGTGTATGTGAACGACGAGTTCAATGAGCTGACCTCTGAACCAAAGCTGTTGTTTGAGTACCCCGACCGAGCCACGACAGCCATCGATGGCGACATCTGCCATGCCAACGGCAAGTACATCCTCTCCTATGTAGCCCACGAAGGGACTCCCGGCATCAAGCAAGCCGTCTCAGACCAGATAAACACTGGCTTCCAGTTCTCTCCGCGCTGGATAGACGAAGAGCCAAAATCCTGCGAAGCACCTAACGTATGGAAACGCATCGGCGAAGAGAAATGGGTGTTGATGTACGACAACTATGGACTCGAGAAACACAACTTCGGATTCGAGGAGACCTCGGACTTCGTCAACTACAAGCAGCTGGGACATTTCAATGACAGCATCATGTTCTCCACCAACTACGACCAGCCCAAGCACGGAGCTGTGGTACACCTGACCGATGCCGAGGCAAGGGCACTCGCCAAGCACTGGGGCCTCGATTACGACCTGTTGCCAAGCAAGGAATACGCCCGAGTGGCCGACAAGCCGCTCTATCGGGACCCTGTCTACGACGGAGCCGCCGACCCCATCGTGGTCTACAACAAGCAGAAGAACGTATGGTGGATGTTCTACACCAACCGTCGTGCCAACATGAAAGGCGGCAAGGGTGTGGAGTGGGTACATGGTACCCCCATCGGAATCGCCGAGTCCAAGGATGGCGGCGCTACGTGGAATTATCTGCAGGATGCCAACATCAACTATGGCAAGGATGAAGGCTACACTTACTGGGCACCGGACATCGTCGAGGAAGGTGGCAACTATCACATGTTCCTGACCGTTGTACCCGGGGTGTTCGACAACTGGAAACATCCGCGTGAGATTGTCCACCTGCAGAGCACGAACCTCGTAGACTGGACGTTTGTCAACAAGTGCGAACTGGCCTCCGACCGTGTTATCGACGCCAGCCTCATCAAGAAAGATGATGGCACATGGCTGATGTACTATAATAATGAGGCAGATGGCAAGTCTATCTATTATGCAGAATCAAAAGACTTGATTCATTGGACCGACCACGGCAAACTTATCCGCGACAAGCGTGGCGAGGGTCCCAAGGCATTTCGCTGGAAAGGCAAGTACTTCATGATAGTGGACAACTGGGACGGACAGGGAGTCTACACCTCCGACAATCTGGTGGATTGGAAACGTCAGCCACAGGAGATTCTCGACACGACAGGCGGCACCGGCACCGATGACGCCACCAACGGCAATCATGCCGACGTGGTGGTGAGAGGCGACAAGGCTTATATCTTCTACTTCACTCACCCAGAGCGTATCGCAGGCAACCGGCGCGACGACTATACCACCCGACGCAGCAGCGTGCAGGTGGCCGAGTTGGAATATCATGACGGCATCGTCACTTGCAATCGCAACAAACCAGTGTATATCAACCTGAATCAACAATGATTCATGGTATCATGAATCCGGACAAAAAGGATTACTGACAGCTGCCGTACACGTGGATGACAATTGCCAAACACGTGTACGGCAATTGTCAAACACATGGATGGCAATTGTCAAACACCCTTAGAGACGGAGATTTTACATCATAAAGGCTTACTACTGACACCATTTAGTCTATGATGTAACAACTTACAAATAGCGTTCGAGACCGATAGCTATTAGTCTTGATAGTATTTTCCTTGGTATGAACCCAGAGACTTCATGCGGTTCCTCAGCAGGTTGGTGAACTCGTAGTTCTTCAGTCCCCAGTCGGGGGCGATGAGGAGTTCCTTGGGGGACTGGGAGAGGAAGCGGTCTATCACCAGGTCGGGACGAAGGTGCTCGAGATAGTGGATGACCAGATCAGCGTATTCCTCGGCAGTGTAGAGGTGGAACTGCTCGGGATGCTCAGCAAACTCATGGGCCATGCGGGTGCCACGAATCAGCTGTAGTTGGTGGAGTTTGAGGGTGGTGAGCGGCAAACGCGAGATTTGTCCGGCTTGGGCCATCAGCGCGTCGGGTTCCTCGCCAGGCAGGCCCAGGATGATGTGTCCACCGGTGATGATGCCCCGCCCAGCGGTGCGACGCACGGCATCGGCAGCTACCTCGAAGGTATGGCCGCGGTTAATGCGCTGGAGGGTCTGGTTGTCGGTGCTCTCGATGCCGTACTCTATCATGAGGAAGACTTGGCGGCGGAGCGACTCGAAATAGTCGAGCAAGGCATCGGGGACGCAGTCAGGACGGGTGCCGACTACCAATCCCACTACCCCATCGACCGACAGGGCCTCCTCATACTTGCGCTTCAAGTCGTCGATGCCAGCGTAGGTGTTGCTGTAGGCCTGGAAGTAGGCCAGGTACTTCATCTGCGGATATTTGTGGGCGAAGAACTGCTTGCCCTCCTCCAGCTGACGAGTGATGCTCTTGCCGGTGTCACAATAGGCGGGGTTGAAGGTCTGATTGTTGCAATAGGTGCAGCCGCCCCACCCTACCGTGCCATCGCGATTGGGGCATGAGAAGCCTGCGTTCAGCGAAATCTTCTGGACCTTAAAGTCGAAGCGTTGCCTCAGGAACGCGTTAAACTCATTATACAAAGGTCGAACTTCTTCACTCATCGTGTTTCTCCTTGTTTCTCATTCATCCTAATCCTCCTCACCGAACCACCAAACAGTGTTCATCGGTCACTGTCCGTTTTATCGCCGTTGCGCTGGCCCAGATCGGTATAGAGTTCCTGCAGGTAGGCTTTGGACCGAAGGATGAGACTATCGGCATCCGTGCCTTGCATGACGGCTGGCGAGCCGGCGATGTTGTCGTAGTAGACGAAGTTGCCTTCGGTGGCCATGCCCATGGCATCGGGTGTGGAGAAGAAGGCGAAATGGGGAGCATCGGGGTCGAGCAGGTCTTTGGAGTAGCGAAACTCGCTATGGTCGATGCCCAGCATACCCAGCACAGTGGCACAGATGTCCATCTGTGAGCCATAGGTCACCACTTGCCGCGGCTGTTTCACCGCACCGCCCAGCATGACGAGTGGAATCTGGTAGCGCCACTCCTGAATATTGTCCAGTTGACGTGGATAGGCACCGAGATGGTCAGGGACAATCACCACGAGGGTGTTGTCCCAACAAGGTAGCTGCCGCAGTTGGTCAATGAAATGGCCGAGACAGTGGTCGGCGTAGGAGAAAGCGTTCAGTATGGGGTCGTCCAATTGTTTATAGTCGGGCACCTCAAAGGGTTCGTGGCTACTGCCGGAGAGGATAGCTTTGAAGAAAGGTTTTCTTTTCGTCGTAGATTCGTCTGCGTCCTCCCCGGGATTTTTTGAGGAGCCGTTGACGTTGGATACAGTCGCCGGGGCGGTCTCGGCTTTCAGCTCCTCCAGCACGCGGTCGTAGAGCGGACCATCCGCCACGCCCCACTTGCCGGTTACATATTTGCTAGCAAAGCGGTATTGGTCCGTCACTTGGTTATATCCCGAGCCCATGATGTAGGAACGCATATTGCTGAAGTCCGCGTCGCCGCCGTAGTAGAAGTGGGTGTCGTAGCCTTGCTTGCGCAGCGAGCTGGCCAACGAGGGGAGCGTGTTGCTGATGCGCGGTTGGTCCATCACACTGAGGGTTGGTTGCGCTGGCAAGCCGCCGAGCACAGACACCAGCGCCCGGTCGGTGCGGAAGCTGTTGGCGTAGAAGTTGGTGAAGTAGAGTCCCTCGCGGGTGTAGCTCTCCAGGTTGGGCACCACGCCTTTCACTCGTCCGCCCTCCTCCATCACAGCCTTGGAGAAACTCTCCAGACAGATTAGTATCACGTTGTAGTCGTGTTTCGCGGCATCCGGGCGCAGCGCCGTGCAACTCATCGTGCTAAACAGCCGCTGGGCCTCATCGTCGGCCATAAACCGATAGCGGGAGCCTATCTCCTCGTGATGAGCCATCGACTCGAAGAGACTGAACAGAGGGTTGACGGCAGCATGGTTGAGCCGCAGGTCGGGGGAATAGTAGACCGAACCTGTATGGTTGACACCCGTAGCGAAACCGCCACGGATGGGAATGATCAGCGCAGCGGTGAGCAGCAGCATGAGTCCCGTGTAGGCACATTTTTTCTTCACTGAAATCTGAGATACTGAGACAGGTTCGCCTCCGTTTCGCTTAGCGGCAAAAACAGACTTGCCTATTCTGTCGAATAAAAGATAGAAGCAGCCTGCCAAAACAAGGATGAGGGCGAAGAAGCCCAGCAGTTGCCAAGTGCTGACGCTAGCGAGGGCATCGGCAGGGGAAGTGCGCAGATAGAGCAACGGTGTGTCGTCCAACGGGAAGCCCCAGTAGCCGTAGAGGGCGATGTTGGCCACGAAGACGACGGCCGCCAACAGGGAGGCTACGGCAAACCACACGCGCCAAACCAACCGCACGACTTTGTGACGACACCAGACAGAAGCGATGAGTATCAGGGCGGGCAACGCACTGAAGTAGCCCGCTATGGCGAGGTCGAGCCGCAGACCATGGCCCGTCACAGCGATGTAGTCGCCTAGGCTCAAGTCAGTTATCAAACTATGGTACACGCCGAGGAAGAACACTTTGCTCAGCGCGCCCAGCAGCGTCCACGCCACAAACACCTTCAGGAAAGTCAACACCTGTCTCATCGTTTTCAGTTCTTTACTAATACGAGCGACAAAGGTAGTAATTTCTTTGGATAACGCACGTTTAGCCCAGAAACATGTTGAAAGATGGAGGGCCGGCAGCGGGGCTGACGTGCGAAGGATAGACTGCAGGCCTACAAGAACCGGGGAGGCAGCGAGCGACCAAGCGCAAAAAGGCGGCGGGAACCACTAGAGTCCTCGCCGCCTCAAAACTAATATACCAATTATTCACATAGCGAATCTATGCAAGGGGGTTGTCGAGACAAACCCACAGGTGCTACAATCATTCACCCTTCAAGCCTTCGGCAAAGCCGGCGTAGGTGTGCTTACGATTGTAGTCGCTGTCCCACAAGCCAACAGGGCAACCGGCTCTCCAACCGGATCCGGTAGGAGAATCCTGGATGCACCACTGGGTGATGCCGTACTGCTGAGCCGTAGGAATAATCTTCAAGTACTGCTGAATGATGAACTTGTAGTACTCGGCCATAGCCTTGTGCTGGTCTTCCGTCATGTCGGCGGTCAGCACATCGTTGCCGTTAGCGTCCACATAGCTCATGTCCAGCTCGGAGATCTTGATGAGTTTGCCCGACTTAGCCAACAGTTCGAACATCTTGGTCACATGCTCCTTCTTGCTCGCCTGGGTAGCCTGGTCGGCGTAGCAGGAGACGTGCATCTGAGTGCCGATACCGTCGATCCTAGTCACACCGTCGGACTCCCATACCTCAATCCAATGAATCAAACTCTTCACCTTGTTGTTGTCGTCCCAGTCAGACTCCAGGTTGTAGTCGTTGACGAACAGTTTCAACTGGTCCATGCCCGTGTAGTACTCGCGAGCCTTGGCAATGACGGTGCGCACGTAGTCCTCGTCGCCCATGTAGTCCTGCCAATAGAAGTTGCTGGACGGATCGCCGTTCTCCGATGACCAAAGGTCGTAGTAGCCGTCGCCGTCGGCATCGCTACCGGAGATGGGCTCGTTGACAGCGTCCCATGCGGTGACGTAACCATCGGTGGCTTCCATCATGCCTTTTATCCAACGGTCCATAGCCCAAACGAGGGTATCCTTCTTCTCCTGAGCGGTCAAAGGTATGGTGTTGCCGGACTCCTCGATAGAGAACACGATGTTGTCGAAGTAGTACTTGTTGGCCGGAGCGCTGCTGGTACCTACGTCGAGGTTCCAAGCGATGGTCTTCATGTTGGCGCTAGGCGACTGGTTGGCATTGATAGTCATCGTCTTCTCGAAATGTTGCCATTCGCTGGTGAAGCTGAGTGAGCATCCGCCGTCCCAGTAGATGTAGCTACCAGGTGTGGAGTGAGTCTGCGACTCGGCGCTGTTGGCCACTGTAGCACGATAGTCGAACGACACGAGCACCTTGTCGCCCTCGGCCAACTCGCGGTCAGCGGTGAGGAAGAACTGGGTGTCCCACGAGTTGGTAGCGTTACCGTTGGAGGTCACCACGTAAGCGCGGCCACCGTCCTTGCCTGCACCGTCCTCGATGTCGCAAGCACCGTTGCTGCCGCCAATGTGAGTGGACGTAGCGCTGGTGACCTCGGTACCCTCAGCATCACCGTTGGTGATCATCGAAGTCCACCAGTTCACGGCCATAGCCTCTTTGTGGGTCACCTTCATCCACTCCATCTCGATGTCGCCAACAAATTTGCCGGACTGTCCGATGATGTGGCTAGTATTAGCGGAGATGCCGCTGAACTCCACGGTCTGATCTTGCCATTCGGTGGTGAAGGTCATCTCCTTGGAGGAGCTTGTGCTCCAATCGCCCATGACGATGACCAGCGAACCTGCGGAAGAGCCTTTGATGCGGATGGTCACCGTGTAGTCCGAGCCCGGGGTAGAAATGTTGTCGCCACAGAAGTACTGTGCCCTCCAATTGTCATTCTTCTCCTCATCATTAGAGATTTTCATCGTCGAGCCATCGAACGTGGGAGTGAAACCCATGTTGTAGAACGGGAAGGTCTTGTAATCAGCATACTTGATGCTGTAGTCCTCCACCACGTTGGCAGCATCGGGGTCAATCTCTATCTCGCGGTCGGCGAGCAGAGAGTTCAGATACTTGTTGTTCTGCTGCGAGTGCCAAGCCAGGCAGTGTCCGTAGATGGTGGTACCCGCGTCGCGAGCTGCCGACACGAAGCTGGAGACGGTGCTGAAATTCATGGTACCGTCGTCGGACACACACGAAGCGTACT
>CAYZVH010000061.1:8964-15812 GCA_964481755.1 uncultured Bacteroides sp.
GTCATCTCGTCGAAGTTATCGTTCACCAGACGGTAATGCACACCTTTATCTATATAGTCACTTGCCGTGGCACCTATACCGAGTTTCAGGTTGGGGTTGGATTTGTATTCCTTCAGCACCTGATAATCGTTTAAGTACTCCATGGAGGCCATGAGAGCAGGTTTCTCGACATCGAACGCCAACGGTTTGTCGTCCACACACGCGGTGGGGAGCACAACCATTGCGCCGATCAGATATTTGAAATATTTCATAATCTATCGTTTTAGTGTAGTTAATTACCTCATTACAGGACTAAAATACTCAGCCACGGAACCTCTGTCGCGCACTACCAACGTGTCGGTGGTTACACACTTCACACCTGAATACTCCAAAGTGTAGTTCAGGTAGAGAGCATCGCGGTCTTTGTTTCCCCAGCTGTTCTTCTCACCTTTGGACACGAACTGTCCGCTGCCGCTAGCCGTCACACCGGTGGTGCCGGAGGACACGGTGCACTTGCCGTCGGCGTCGAAGGTCATCAGCAGTTCGATGTTAGCGATGTTGCCGTCGGCGTCCTTAGCAGGGTGTTCCCACGCGATGGTGTTGAGCGAGCGGGTGGTGATGTCGGTCACCTCCTCGTCCTTCTCCACATACTCCTCGTGGCGGACAACGGTCTTGTTGATGGCTCCGGTGTAGACATCCTTACCACGGCGGAGGTAGTTGGCGTCGTAGGCGTTCACATACTTCACGGCGTAGAGGGTGTAGTCCTTGGGGACTGTCTCCCAGTCGGATGAGTTCACACGGTTGGGGCTGGCTACGAGGGGTGTTCCCTGCAGGATGGAGTCGGCACCGTTCACCTGTGTCATCACCAAGGGGATGACGTAGTTGTTCTCGAGCGACTTGGGGTCGCTGAAGAAGGCGTCGGTCAGCTGCACACCTACGCAACCCATGATCTCACCCTTCTTGATGACAATCTGGTTGGAGCTGAGCGTGTAGTAGGACGAAGGCATTGCCAGCACCTCGCTGCCGCCCGACTCGAAAAGGAGGTCGTTGCAGAGTGTGTTGTCCACCTTGATGTCGATGGTCACGTCCTTGGGGTTGCTGTAGACACCACCCATGGTAGCGTAGATCTCGAACTGGTGTTTGTTGTCGAGCTCGGTAGAGTAGACATCCTCGCCCAGACAGATTCTGCGCACAGGTGACTGATTGGCGAAATAGACAGCCGAGTATTCGAAGTCATCGAAACTCCAGTCGCCGTTGTCGCACGCAGCGAAGAGTGCTCCTGTTATTGCCAATGCTGTATAAATAAACTTTTTCATCGTAATCTATTTTTAAAAGTTAAACCATTACCAACCCTTGTTCTGTTTCAGTTCGCTGAACTTCACGGTCTCAGTGTAAGGGATGGGACCATAATACATGTAGTCCTTATAGTCGCGAGTCTCCACGGAGGGCAGCACGGTGTAGGTGGTACCGGTGATGCTCATTCCCTTGGCCGGCTCGGTGATGCTCTCTTTCCAACGGCGCAGGTCCCAGAAGCGGTGACCCTCGAAGCAGAGCTCCAGACGGCGCTCGTTGTGGATGAGCTCACGCATCTTGTCCTTGCTCTGCGCGCATTGTGTCAGGTAGGGATCGTCCGTACCCACGCATATGCCTGCACGCTCGCGGATAGCCTTGATGACCTGGTAAGCGGAGAATCCGTTGGAGCCACCGCTGGTGGGTCCCCAAGCCTCGTTAGCAGCCTCAGCGTAACCAAGGAAGATCTCGGTGTAGCGGATGAACGGCTTGTAGTGGTAGGCCTTGGTTGTGGAGTTCGGGTTGGCGTTCACGCTCTGGCAGAGGAGCTTCTTCATGTAGTAGCCCGTGCGGGTGGATGTGGAAGTCTTGTTCAGCGCGTTGTTGTCCGTTCCGTCGGCAGCGGTGTTGATGACCGTGTTCTGCGGGCCGGCTGGCTGTCCATTATATATAATGTAGAGAGCCAAACGCGGGTCGCGGTTCGCATAGGGGTTCTGTGCGTCGTAGCCACTGTTAGCGTCGGTGATAGGATAGCCGTTTGCCATGGGGAACGCGTCCACCAGGTTCTGTGTGGGGTTCACACGTCCGCTACCGAAGAGAGTAGGAGGATAGTGTGTAGCCTCGAGGCTGGAGGACTCTTCCTTGTTGGCACGCCAGAGAATCTCCTTGGGGTTGTAGCCGGCGGTGAAGTTCTGGATGGCAGAACCGTCGGTGTACCAAGTGTTACCCGTTGGGTCGAGCTCGGAGATGGGGTTGTTGCCCAATCCCTTCAGCACGGTAGCCATGTAGTTGGCGGCTTGCTCCCAAGTGACCGTCGTACCGCTGCTGTAAGCGGGGCTAGCAGCCAACAGGGCAGCCTGTGCGCGGATAGCCTTAGCGATGCGGGCGCTCATGCGGTTCTTACCGGTGTCGCCGAACACACGTGAGTACTGACCGGCGGTCACACCCATGGCGCGGTATTTAGCGGGTACCTCTGAGTCGCTGGACACTTCGCCGTAGTCCTCGGGGAGGAGTTCGATGGCTTTCTCCACGTCGGCATTCAGCTGGTCGATGCACTCCTGGAATGTGTTACGCGGGAGGTTGAACTCAGACTCCAGACTCTCAGCCTGCAACACGATGGGGATTCCCAACAGTTGGTTGTCGTCAGTCCATCCACCCTGGCAGAGCAGCAGGTGATACATGTAGAAGGCACGCATACCGTAAGCATCGCCCTGGAAACGGTCCTTGAACATCTGGGCCACCAGTTCGTCCTGTGCCCAGTTCACATTCTCGGACACCTCGATGAACTGGTTGAGGTACTGCCACGAAGCGCGGAGGTACTGCCAGTTGCTCATGGGGTTGTTGTTGGCACGCCAAGCGCCGGTAGCCATCTTGCGGTAAGAGTTGTCCTGGTCGTTGGACACGGCGTCGTCGGTAGCCACATCGTTGAACGACCACGACCCCAGCGGGTTACTGATGTAGGCATGGCCCAACAGTCCTACCGCCCAAGAGGGGAGTTCTTCCAAAGCGGAAGCGTCTTTATGATTCTCGATGGCAGGCTCGAAGAGGTCGGAACAACCCGTAGACATCATCACCGCTGTAGCCATCAAAGCATATGCTAATGTTCTTTTTATCTTTTTCATCATTCAAGTCTTTTAATGTTAGCACTTAAAAGGAAACTTGCACACCCAGATTGTAGAAGCGGGTCTGAGGAGCGGAACCTACGTTCATCTCCAGATGTTTGCGCTCCTTGGCAATCGTCAACAGATTGTATCCGCCCAGGTAAACCTTCAGGTTCTTCACCACGCCGTTGCCCAGGATAGTCTTCGGCATGTCGTAGGTGAGCTGCACCATAGAGAGGTTGATGCGGTCGGAATCGTACATCCAGTAGTCGGAGTTGCGGAAGTTGTTTGAACCGCTCGTGGTGGTCAGACGCGGATAAGTGGCTGTGGCCGCTGTCTCCGGAGTCCAACGGTTGCGAACTACCTCAGAGTATTTGTCGTCGCCGCTCACCCA
Source organism: uncultured Bacteroides sp. (assembly GCA_964481755.1). Taxonomy (GTDB): domain Bacteria; phylum Bacteroidota; class Bacteroidia; order Bacteroidales; family Bacteroidaceae; genus Phocaeicola_A. The sequence goes on from CAYZVH010000061.1 coordinate 12,448, forward strand.
GTAGTAGGAGCTGGACTTCATTCCCTGGCCACCGAAGTATCCGTCGGCAGCTGCGAAGAATGTGAAGTCGCGCCACTTCAATGTGAGGTTGAGACCTGCGCGGAACGGTGTGTTCCAGTCGCCAATGAGCACCTCGTCCTCGCTGTCGATGATGCCGTCGCCGTTCTGGTCCTTGTAGCGGATGTCGCCGGGCTTCACTTCACCGAACGACTGCGTAGGAGCGTTGGCGATCTCTTCTTCTGACTGGAAGAGGCCCATGCTCTCGAGTCCCCACATGCCTGACAATGACTTGCCGACGCGGGTCTGATAGTCGTAGGAGTAAGCCTCGTCGCGCTTCTTGGCCTCTGACTTGTAGTAGGTACCCGTCAAACCAAGCTGAGCCTCCACCTGACCAATCTTCTTCTTTCCAGTGATGCTGAAATCGAAACCGATATACTTATCCTTCTCGAAGTTCACGTAGGGAATAATAGAAGAGGTAGGATAACCGGTCTGTGTGAAGTAGATCGGGTAGAGCGAGCTTACACGTGCCAAGCCACCATCCATGTCGTACATGAAGAAGTTGACGTCGAACGAGAGGGCGTGGTTCCAGAGTGAACCGCGTACGCCGGCGTTGAACTCTTTACGCTCAACGAAGGTCATCTCGTTGTTGTCACCGCGCTGGAACTCGGTAGCGGACTCACCGCCGAGGTCGGCCCATGAGTACCAACCGCCGCGCTGCAGCACAGACTTATAGAGGTAGTAGTCGTTGCCGTCGCCATCGGTGATGTCGAGGTCCTGCTGGATGATACCACCGGATACGGTCACCATCAAATCGTCGAAAGCGGTGTTCTTGAAGAACTCCTCACCGGTCGGACGCCAGCCCAAGGTCACTGTGGGCGAGAATCCCAAGCGGTTGCTGCTAGGCAGTTTGGCTGAGTAAGGCAGAGCCGCACTGAAATCGAAATAGTATTTGTGCTTGTAGTTGTACGAAGCCTGCAAGCCCAAGTTAGCGTTGGACGTACGGTGGTAAACGCCGTTCTGCTGTGTCTGCCAGATGTTGCCTACAATCATACCGAACACGTTGTGGTCGGCGTTGAAGGTGCGGCTGTAGTCGAACTGAGCGCTCACGTTGTAGGTGTAGCGGTAAGAGGAGTTGCTGATGTTCTCGCTGCCGCTCTTCTCATCCTCGCCATACTGTGTCACACTGCCGATCTCGTCTTTGCCGTTGTAGTTGACCCATGTGGGAGCGAAGGTTGCGTAGCTGTTGGAGTAGCCTTGGTTGTAGGTTGCTGCGTAGTCGATACCGTAACGTGCCCGGAAGAACAGACCCGGAGTGAGGTTCTGCAGGTCGAGATTGAAGACGGTGTTGAACTGGAACTGACGGCTCACGAACTTGGAGTCACCAGCCGCATAAGCGTCAGCAACGGGGTTAGTCGGGTCGAGCTGTGTGCCGCCCAGGAAGTACTTACCACCAATCAGATAGTTGCTGGCGTTGATGGTACCCAGCGTGTTTGAGTCGCCATCGTCGATGTAGCTCAACGGGATGAGCGGGGACACGCGGTTGGGACGCAACGTGGCCGCGTCTCCCCACCAGTCGGTGGAAGCTGTGTAAGCGTCGTAGAACGTCACGTTGGCATCGGCCTGAGCGGTCAGGTACCTGTGAAGTTTCATGTCGATGTTACCACGAACGAAGAAGCGGTCGGTGTAGTTGTCCTCGGTGTTGCCCACCTTCAGGAGCGAACCTTCGCGGTAGTAACCCAAGGTGGTGTAGTACTGCACCCGTTCGCTACCACCCGATACCTCAGCCACAGCCTCGGAACGGTTGTAGGTGTCCTTCAGGTAGTCCGATGAGTACATGTCCAAGTCCGGATAGCGGTAAGGGTTCTTGCCCGATCCGTGGTTGTAGATGTCCGCGTCGCTGTAGAGCGTTGTCAGACCATCGTTGGCGCGAGCCTCGTTGTAGAGGGTCATGTATTCGGCCGAGCCCAGGTATTTCGGGTACGACTTGGCGAAGTAGAAACCTGTGTTGGCTCTCACGTTGATGCGGAGGTCGCCCTTCTGACCACGTTTGGTGGTGATGACGATGGCACCTTTGGAAGCACGGCTACCATAGAGCACCACGGCCTGAGCGCCTTTGAGCACTGTCACTTGGGCAATCTCGTGCGGGAGGACGTTGTTGGCGTCGCGCACCATACCGTCGACAATCACCAGGTAACTGCCTGTTCCCCACAAGCCATTGTTCAAACCGGCAACCATGGTACCGATGAGCTGTTCACTATAAGTGGTATAAGCTTTATCCGCCAGCTCTTCCATATCCAATACAGAAACGCCTCCCAACAGGTCTTGTTGGGTAGTGGTGCGGAATGCAACCTGTACTTTACCCAGCGAATCAGCCTCGGCTTCTGCCCAAGCTACCTGTGCGGAGCAAGGCATCCATCCCAAAGCCAATGTGGTGCAAACTACAAAGCTTTTATATAAATGTTTCATAAATCTTTCGTTTTTATTGATTACAAAAAATTACCACCCAGGATTCTGGTAGAACTCAGGATACATCATCACATCGTCGTTGTTGATAGGCAACCAGTAGTGCTTGCTCTCGAGCTTACGTGTAACGACGACCTCCTCGCGGAAGTTGCGGACCTCGTTCTCTTTCGGATCGATGGTCGTGTCGAGTTCCTGTGCCCGGTTGAAGTACTGGCGGGTCTTGATGTTGTAAGGATACTGAGTCAAGAGCAACCAACGGCGCAAGTCGTTGAAACGGTGGCCTTCGAAAGCCAACTCCACGGCACGCTCGCGGATGACCTCACCCATGAACTTGTCCAGCGAAGCGGTGTACTTGTCGGACACATCGGCCACACCGGCACGTTCGCGAACGGTGTTCAACGCGTCGGCAGCGGTCTTGGAGAAGTTTCCACCCTTGCCTGCAGCCGAGCCACTTGCCTGAGCGGCTGCCTCAGCATACATCAGATAGACGTCGGCCAGACGCAGATAGGTCAGATGGAAGTGGGTAGCGTAGCTGTAACCGTAGGTAGCGTCCCATTTGTTGGCTCCAATGGGGATGAACTTATAGTTGAGGTAACCTGTACGGCTGTCGTAACGGGGGTCGCTGCACCATACGCCGCCTTCGCCGAGGTCAGCATAGCGGTAAACCTCGTGGTCGGGGTTGGTGATGGTACCCTTCACCACCTGCACACCATCGTAGATGATGTCGTTGTAGAAGCGCGGGTCGCGGTCCTTCCAGGGGTGAGTCTTGTCGAAGCCAGAGTCGGGATCATCGAGAGGCAGACCGTTGGCCATACCGAAGTAGTTCACGTAGTTGGCTGTGGGGCAAAGCACGATACCGTCGCCTTCTGCCATCTGGTGCACCTGGTAGGAGTTCATCTGAC
>CAYZVH010000062.1:0-15790 GCA_964481755.1 uncultured Bacteroides sp.
GATTGGCGGTAACTTCTCGTTCAACAAGAATAAGGTTGTGAAATACAAAGGCAAACTCGACAAACACTGGGTATATGATGAGGAAGGCAATCCCACTACCTTCTACAGCAACTATGGTGATGTGGCACAAAGCGGATTCAATGGTGTCATTGTCGAAGGTAGAATGTTAGGTGAATACTATATAAGAAGTCTCTATCATGGCGACGGTTCCTACACTGAGGGCAAACCAAACATCAACGCTGGTCCGAAGGACGGTATGATTCGTACGGAGTCCGATATGGCTTGGGTAAAGGCCATGATTGCCGACGGATACACCTTCAAGGGCGTGAGCACAGTCTCCAAGAGCTCGTTGTGGTATGGCGACCTTATCTATGCCGATGCCAATGGCGACGGTGACTACGGTGATACCCACGACCTGAACTTTACAGGCACGTCATCAATGCCTAAGTACAACTTCGGCTTCAACCTCTCTGCCGCATACAAAGGCTTCGACTTCTACATGTTGTGGGCTGGTTGCGCAGGCTTCGACCTCTACTGGAACCACGCTCAGTACAATGGTACCGAGACCAAGAACGGTTACGGCATCAGCGAGCGTGTGGCCAACAACCACTACTTCTACAATCCCGAGAATCCGGACGACGCACGTACGAACATCAACGCCTTGTATCCGAGCTTGACCGACAACACACAGCGCGCCAACAACGCAAGCAGCACCTTCTGGTTGTACAAGGGCGACTACATCAAACTGAAGAACGTACAGGTGGGATACACCCTTCCGACAAACCTCACCAAGAAGTTCTTTGTCGAGAAGCTGAGACTCTACGTGTCGGGCGAGAACCTGTGGACCATCACCGACTTCCCCGGCCTCGATCCTGAGTTGGGTACATCCGTCACCTATCCTTTGACTCGTCAGTTTGCCTTCGGCGTACAATTGTCGCTGTAAGTTCTATTAAGAAACAACTTTAAATGAATGAATTATGAAACGATTTATAATAGCTTGTCTATCCATCGGTAGCATCATGTTGCAAGGATGCACGGATATGCTTGATACTACCCCCTACGATAAAATCTCCACGGGTAGTATGTGGACCACAGAAGACCTGGCAGACAAAGGTGTGGCCGGTATCTACGATGTCATGTACACCAAAACCATGACCACCACTAACCCCAACATCTCGTCCGACCCGGGTCTGAACCGCCAAGGAATTGAGGTCATCGGTTTCTGCAGTACGTATTACCTGAACACTGATGTCCTGGTGTCTTCCGCCCCGAGCGCAGGTTACTCTTGGTTCTCCAAGGAATGGAAATTCGGTTACGAGGGTATCCACCGTTGTAACGACGCCATCGCCAACCTCCACAAGGCTAACCTCGACGAGGCTAAGTATCAGCGCCTCATGTGCGAGTGCAAATTCCTGCGCGCCTTCTTCTATTGCCGTATGAATCTCCTCTTCAAGGGAGTGCCCATCTACCTGGAGCCTATCAACAGTAGCGAGGCCTATCGTGGTGCCTCCACGGTTGACGAGGTTTGGCAGGTTTGCATCGACGACCTGACCGACTGCATCAACAACGAGTATCTGCCCAACAACACACTGACCACCAACTACGGCCGTCCTTCCAAAGGCGCTGCCTATGCTCTGCGTGGCATCGTCTACTTGTGGAAAGAACAGTACGACTTGGCTATCAAGGACTTCGAAGAGGTAAGTAAGTGTGGCTACGGATTGTGGAACGGCAAGTACATCGACTTCTTCAAGTACGAGAACGAGAAGAACAAGGAGATGATCTTCCCCTTGCAGTTCGACGAGTCCACTGGTTACTGCGACAACTTCCAGTTGATGGTAGGTGCCCGCGACCACTACGACTGCTGGACAGAGATTATGCCTTCACCAGACTTCGTCAACTACTACCGCAACGCTGATGGTTCAGAGTTCAAGTGGGAGGACTACTTGCCCGGTTGGGACGGTCTGACCGAGTCTCAACGCGAGGTATTCTTCTTGCGCGACAATCTGAAGTCGAACGCCAGCGCTTACAAGGATGCCACGAAGCGTGTGGGTGAGGCCATCATGAACCAGTATTACCTCAACTCCGGCAACGAGGCCCGCATCAAGAAGGCTTATGAGAACCGTGACCCGCGTCTGCAACAGACCGTCATCACTCCGTACGCTACGGCCAACTGCTACAGTCCTTATTATAATAGCGGTGTGCAGATGCAGAACAAGGTGCTCCGTTGGCCCTATCTGAACCGTGGTAAAGACGGTGGCGACATGTGGCACGACAAACGTGGCGCTGGCTACTACATCTACAGAAAGTACAACGAGACTGAGAAGGGACGTTACGTAGACCGTGTGCACTGCCACTGCGACTGGCCTTTGCTCCGCTACACCGACATCTGGCTCCACTATGCTGAGGCTCTGAACGAGGTAGGTCGTTTGGACGACGCCATTGCTGCCGTCAACGTGATTCGTCAGCGTGCTGGCATGCCGCTCCTGACCAAGGGCGGAACGGGCTACAACACCGTGACTGCTAAGGAGGACATGCGCGAGCGCATCCGCTACGAGCGCCGTGTGGAACTCTGTCTGGAGGGTATCAACTACTTCGACGAAGTGCGTTGGGGAACCTACAAGCAGATGAAGTTCCAAAACCAAGAGACCGGTGGCGTGAAAGCCTTCTGGGGTAAGGTTACCGGCGGTAAGTGGTACTACAAAGACTACATGACCACATGGCCTGTACCTTTGACCGAGACTCAGAAGAATCCGAACCTGAAGCAGACCGAGGGTTGGAACTACTAATATATAAACGAGAATGAGACAAAAACTAATCCTTATATTGATGGTTCTGATTGGGGGCATGATACATGCCCCCGCTCAGGGCTTCGATTACGATCGGATTCCCTCGCACCCCCGACTCCTCATGAAGGCGGGTCAGGAGCAGGCTGTCCGCGAAGTAATGGAAAAGAACAAGAACCTGCAGGCCTTCCATCAGCGTATACTGAACTACTGCGATTCTGCCTTGACCCAACCTGTTTCCATCCGGAAGAAGGAGGGCAAGCGATTGTTGGCAGTTTCACGTACGGTGCTGAACCGCGTCTTCTACCTCTCCTATGCATACCGCATGACCGGTAAGAAGGAGTATCTGAAGCGCGCCGAGAAAGAGATGCTGGCGGCTGCAGCCTTCACGGACTGGAATCCGTCGCACTTCCTGGATGTGGGCGAGATGACCTTCGGACTGGCCATCGGTTACGACTGGCTCTATAAGGACCTCTCGGCATCCACCAAGAAGAAGGTACGCCAGGCTATCGTGGAGAAGGCGTTTGCCGCTTCACGAACCAAGGACGCAGGTTTCTATCGTTCGAAGACCAACTGGAACCAAGTGTGCAACGGTGGACTTGTCAACGGTGCGTTGGCTATCTACGAGAGTGAGCCCGACGAGGCGAAAGCCATCATCGACAAGGCCCTGCAGACCATATCGCTCCCCTTGGAATGCTATGCGCCCGACGGCGGCTACCCCGAAGGCTTCGGCTATTGGTCCTATGGCACCACCTATCAGGTGCTGCTCTGCGATGCCCTCATCAACTCCTTTGGCAACGATGCCGGGCTGAGCGACTCTCCCGGCTTCCTGAAGTCGGCACAGTTCGTGCAGTACATGACGGCCCCGACCGGCAAGTGCTTCAACTTTTCCGATTGCAGCCCCAAGGCCTACGGCAACATCATGATGTATTGGTTTGCCCAACGGGCCAACGACCCGTCGCTGCTGTGGCTCGAAAAGCAATACCTCAACGATGTGAACCTGGAGTTTGGTGAATACCTCGAGGAGCGCTTCTTGCCTTGTTTGCTGATATTCGCCTCGCGCCTGGACCTCGACAAGGTGACCGCTCCGCAAGGCAACGTCTGGTACAACCGTGGCAAGAACCCTGTGTACGTCTATCGCGAAGGATGGAACTCGCCCAACGACACCTACCTGGGTGTGAAGGGTGGTAGCGCTTCCTATTCCCACGCGCATATGGATGCCGGCTCATTCATCTATGAGCGTGACGGTGTACGCTGGGCTATGGACCTCGGCATGCAGGACTACTACAGTCTCGAGAGCAAAGGCGTGGACCTATGGAACATGCAGCAGAACTCTCAGCGCTGGCAGGTGTTCCGCATAGGCAGCAGTGTGCACAACACACTCACCATCGACGGACAGAACCAACAGGTGAAAGGCTTTGCCGACCTCACTCCGTTTACCGACGACCAAGGCAACAAAGGCGCGAAGGTAGACTTGACCTCCACCCTTGGAGCCGCTGTGAACCAAGCCGTTCGCACCGTGCTGCTCTCGCCCGACAAAACCCTTGTGGTGACGGACTACATCGAGAACAAGGACAGTGCGACCACCATCCGATGGACCATGAGCACGCCCACATCGCCTAAGATAGTGGACGACCATACCATCGTGCTGACCGAAGGAGACAAGCAGATGACCCTCCAGATAGATTCACCGCGCACGGTGAACCTGCATATCTGGGACAACACTCCGCCCCATGCCTACGACTACAACAACTGGGGATCGTGCCGTGTGGGTTACGACATCGCCTTGAATCCGAACGAGAAGATAACCATAAAAGTGAAACTTGACCGAACTATAAAGTGAGAAAACTATGAGAATAAATACATTGTTAAGTGGCCTGCTCGTAAGTGGGGCACTGCTTTTCTTCACCGGTTGTGACGAAAGCATTCCTGTGATAGAGAAGCCCGTCTATCCGCAAACGGATACCGAAGATTCTACCGACGAGGCAGCGGACGACACATCCGCCACCCCGACGGGTCTGTTTGACTATTCTAAGATAAGTGGCCACCCGCGCTTGCTCCTCAACAGCGACGACTTCACTCGCCTGAAACAGCAAGTGACCACCAACGAGACCATGAAGAAACTTCATGAGATCATCATCAGCCGGTGTAACAAGGAGTTCGCCGGAGCTGCAACGCTGACGTACAAGAAGGATGGTAAGCGTTTGCTCACCGTCTCCCGTAACGCTCTGGAGCGCATGTGCCATCTGGCATACGGCTACCGGATGACCGGCAACTACACCTACCTTACTCAAGTGGAGAAAGACATGCGGGCCGTCTGCTCTTTCACAGACTGGAACCCGACCCACTATCTGGACGTAGGTGAGATGGCGTTGGCTGTGGCCATCGGTCTGGACTGGCTCTACGACGACCTGAAACCCGAGACCCGCCAGATGGCACGCAACGCCTTGGAGAACTATGCCTTCAAGACCGCTACGGACGCTACCTACTCCGGACAGTTCCTCAACTCCACCACCAACTGGAACCAGGTTTGCAACGGTGGCCTGTTGGCTGCTGCCCTTGTTACCTACGAGAAGAACAAGAGCCGCGCTGTGGAAATCATCGAACAGTGCTTCAACAGCAACAAGAGTAAAGGCATGACCTGCTATGGTACCTATGGCGATTATCCCGAGGGTTACATGTACTGGGGCTACGGAACGACTTACCAGGTTATCCTCATTGCCGCTCTGGAGAAAGTCTTCGGTACGGACAACGGTCTGTCAGAGTCCACCGCTGGATTCCTGAAGACAGCGGAGTATATGCTGTTCATGGCCGGCACCACGGGCAAGAGCTTCAACTACTCCGATTGCACCGAACCCGAGGAACCCAAGTTACCTATGTGGTGGTTTGCCAAGAAGCAGAACGACAACTCGTTGCTCTTCAATGAGCTCCGTCTGTTGGCGAATGGCGGCTACAGCGCCAAGTTCGAGGAGCGTCGTCTGTTGCCTATCGTCATGGCCCTCATGAATCCCGACCAGGTGACTACCACCCCGTCCGCTCCTAAGAAGCAGATCTGGTGGGGCGACGGAACCACTCCGGTTGTGCTGATACATACCGACTGGACGTACTCCGACACCGATAAATACTTCGGCATGAAGGGTGGTCGTTCCGATACCAGCCATGCCCACATGGACGGCGGTACCTTTGTGTACGATGCCTACGGCGAACGCTGGGCTATGGACTTGGGCAAGCAGGACTACACCGCACTCGAAACAGGCGGCGTTGACCTCTGGAACATGACTCAGAACTCAACCCGCTGGAGCATCTTCCGTCTCAACAACTATAGCCACAACGTGATCACCATCAATGGCAACAACCATCATTACCATGGCAAAGCCTTCCTGAAGACTGACTATATGAACAGCCTCGGAGACAAGCTTGGTGCCCGCTTCGAATGCTTTGCCGCCAACCGATATGGTAGCGACTACGATGTGGACGCTCCTCTGCGTACCGCTGAGTTCGTAAAGAACGGCAGCGACATGGATCTGGTGATGACCGATGAGATCAAGAGCCGCGCAGGCAAGACTCCTACCGTGCTCTGGGCCATGGCTACACCTGCCACACCGGAGATTGTGAACGACCACTGCATCAAGCTGACGCAGAATGGCAAGACCCTCTACCTGAATGTACAGGAGAAGAACAACAACGCCTTCACCCTGAAGACTTGGGCAGCCAAAGGCACCCATAAACTGGATGCGGCTAACACCGGTGTCACCATGGTAGGCTTCGAGGCCAACCTGGGCGCTTCAGAATCCAGAGTGTTCACTACCACGTTCTCTAAAGACCAAAAATAATAGCCTATGAGAAAAGTAACTATCCTGCTGATGCTGCTGTGCATGGTCGCTGGGACCAATGCGCAGAAGCAGAAGAGCCTGAAGCAGATCACCAAGGAGGTGATGGAACGGGCTACTGTCCAGTACACCAACATGGCCTCCACGCTGGAGAATGGACAGGCTCCCCGCAGCTATGCGAAAGGCAAGCTCATCACCAGCAACATCAACTGGTGGTGTAGCGGATTCTACCCCGGCACGCTGTGGTATCTCTACGAGTACACCGGCTCCGAGGAACTGAAGAACCTGGCACAGGCTCATACCGAGATGCTTGCCCCGTTGCAGTACGTGAAGACCGACCACGACATCGGCTTCCAACTCTTCTGCAGCTATGGCAATGGCTATCGGTTGACCGGCAACAAGAACTATCTGGATGTGCTCCACAATGGTGCCATGTCGCTGGCCTCACGCTTCAATCCGGTCATCGGGTCCATCCGCAGCTGGGACTTCAGCCGCGACAAGTGGAAGTTCCCCGTCATCATCGACAACATGATGAACTTGGAACTGCTGATGTGGGTGGGCAACTACTACGATGACCCCTACCTGAAGAATGTGGCCATCACACATGCCAACACCACGATGCGCAACCACTTCCGTCCGGACTACAGCACCTATCACTTGGTGAACTACGACCCCGAGAATGGTGAGGTCATCAAGAAGCAGACGGTGCAGGGCTATAGCGACAACTCCAAGTGGGCACGCGGTCAGGCGTGGGCACTCTACGGATTCACGATGATGTACCGCATGACCAGCTCCACCCGCTATCTGGAGCAGGCCAAGCATGTGGCCGACTTGCTGATTCCGTTGCTCCCTGAGGACGGCATTCCTTACTGGGACTTCGACGCACCGGACATTCCCAACGACTTGAGAGACGCATCCGCTGGAGCCATCATGGCCTCTGCCTTGGTGGAACTCAGCAAATATGTCCCCGAGAAGTCGGAGCTCTACCGCAGCACGGCGGAGCGTCAGGTGCGCACGCTGGCATCGTCGGAGTACCTGGCCGAGGTCGGCACCAATGGCAACTTCATTCTGAAGCATGGGGTAGGCCATAAGCCGTCGAACGGTGAGGTGGACGTGCCGCTCACCTATGCCGACTACTATTTCATTGAAGCGCTGGTGCGGTTCAATAACCTTGCTCAACAGAAATAATCGTGATGATTACATGAAATTCCCACTCGGTGCCTCGGGGTGCCGAGTGGGGATAGATAAAATTTGATACTCTAATACAAACATAGAAACATTGAAGGTATAGCTTTTTATTGGCTATGAAGATTGCAAGGAGAATGTCGATGCCCTCTTCCCATGGGGCAATGACATTCTCCTTCTTTTATCTCTTCTGCTCCGCCAACTCCACTACCTCCAGGTCCTTGAAGGTACCGTTGTCGATGGTGAAGCGGACTAGGGTGCGCACCTTGTGGAACCCGTAGATGCCGGCGGCACCGGGGTTGATGTGGAGCATGCCCAGCGTCTTGTCGTATTTCACCTTCAGTATGTGTGAGTGACCGCTGATGAACAGCTTAGGCGGATGCACCAGCAGGGTGCCTTCGATGGAGGGGTCGTACTTACCCGGGTAACCGCCGATGTGTTTTATCAAGACCTCCGCGCCATCCACCGTGAAACGGTTCACCTGCGGGTAGCGCACCCGAATCTCCTGCCCGTCCACATTGCCATACACCGCACGGAAGGGACGGAACTCCGCCAACCGCTCGGCCACCTCCAGCGAGCCGATGTCGCCCGCGTGCCATATCTCGTCGCAACACTCGAAATGCTTCAGGTAACGCTCGTCCCAGTAAGCATGCGTGTCCGATAATAATCCAATTCTTTTCATGATTCTTTTGTATTTCCGCACAAATGTACTACTTTTGGGATGACCTTAGAACTGTGACCATGGGAAACGACTATAAATATTTCAAGCGCGACATCAGTTGGCTCTCGTTCAACTATCTCGTGTTGCTGGAGGCGGCGAACAAACAGTTGCCTGTCTACGAGCGCATTAACTTCATCTCCATACACTCGTCGAACCTCGAGGAGTTCTACCGGGTGCGGGTGGCGGACTTCCGTGCCGTGGCCAACGGCTACACCCGCGAGGAGAACGAGGACACCCGTGAGGAGGCACGCCAGACGTTGATGGAGATAGATCAAGAGGTGCGCCGCCAGCAAGCCAAGCGGACGGAGCTCTACCAGGACATCATCGAGGACCTGGCCAAACTCCACATCTACTTCTACCAGTCGAACCGCGAGGTGCACCCCATGCACTTCCCCTTCATCCACCAGTATTTCGACGATGAGATATTCCCTTACCTGCAGCCCGTGCCGGTGAAGAAGGATGTCATCCACACCTTCCTGCGCGACAACCGACTCTACATGACCGTGCGCGGTAAGTTGCGCGACGACCCCGACGCTCCCTATGAGTACTTCATCCTGAAGCTCCCCTACAGCAAGGTGCCGCGCTTCATCGAACTCCCCTCGCCGGACGACAACTTCTACCTGATGTACATCGAGGACATCATCAAGATGAACATCCACAAGCTCTTCCCCGGGTACGACATCGAGGGTCGCTACTGCTTCAAGATCTCGCGCGACGCGGACATCTTCATCGACGACGTCATCACTCGCAAGACCAATCTTGCCAAGGAATTGCAGAAGAAGGTGAAACGCCGCAAGATAGGCGCCGTCTGCCGCTTCGTCTACGACCAACAGATGCCGGACGATTACCTGCGCTATCTGACCGAGGCGTTCGGCATCGACGACAGCGAGCTGTCCCCTTGCTACCAGTACCTCAACATGGAAGACCTGCGTCTGCTGCCCAACCCTAAGCCGGAGCTGACCAAGGAGAAGAAGCCCGTGCCGATGAGGCTACTCGCGCTCAACGAGAAGGAGTCGATATTCAACTACGTGAGCAAGAAGGACCTGTTGCTGCACTATCCCTACCACTCGTTCGCACACTTCATTCACTTTCTCTACGAGGCCGTGCACGACCCTGAGTGCACCGACATCATGATAACCCAATACCGTGTAGCGGAGAACTCGGCCGTCATCAACACCCTGATAGCCGCCGCGCAGAACGGCAAGCGGGTCACCGTGTTCGTGGAGCTGAAGGCCCGCTTCGACGAGGAGAACAACCTGGCCACCGCACAGATGATGCAGGCAGCCGGCATACATATTATATTTAGTATACCCAAACTGAAGGTACACGCCAAAGTGGTGTTGGTGCTGAGGCGCGACAAAGAGGGGAGGGTGACGCGCAGCTATGGCTGTGTGAGCACGGGCAACTTCAACGAGCAGACCGCCAACCTCTACTCCGACGTGAGTCTGTTCACCAGCAAGCCCTCCATCGTCAACGACCTGAAGTTGCTGTTCGACATTCTGCAGAAGGAGCCCGTGCAGCCGAAGTTCAAGCGGTTGCTGGTGGCACAGTTCAACCTCGTGCCCAAGCTGACGCAACTCATACAGCGGGAGATACAACTTGCCAAGAGCGGCAAGCGGGGACGCATCGTGCTGAAGATGAATGCCCTGCAGGACAAGTTGATGATAGACGAACTCTACAAGGCCAGCGAGGCGGGGGTGGAGATAGACCTGATAATCCGTGGCGCCTGTTGCCTGATACCCAACCAGCCCTACAGCCGCAACATACGGGTGACGCGCATCGTGGACACCTTCCTGGAGCATGCACGCATCTGGTACTTCGGCAACGACGGCAAGCCCAAACTGTTCCTGGGCTCACCGGACTGGATGCGACGCAACCTCTACCGACGGATAGAGGCTGTGGCACCCGTGCTGGACCCCTCGCTGAAACAGGAACTGGTGGAGATGCTGCGCATACAGTTGCAGGAGCATACCAAAGCTTGTATCGTGGACGAGGGGCTCAACAACGTGCCTAAATATGATATGAATGAGGAGTATTCGCGTCCGCAATATGTCCTCTACGACTACCTGAAGGCGAAGAACAAACCGCGTTAGTTCGTCGTTGTCACTGGCACTCCTGTGGGCTGTTCGCCGTTGGGGTGGTGATGGCGCTTCAGGTACTTCTTTGCCTGGTGGCCCAAGTGGTTCCAGTAAGGCATCTTCTTCAGTGTGCTACGCACCGGCTGGATGTCCCACAGGAGGAAGATGAGCACTGCCACGATGGCTATCACACAGGTGACGCCATAGAGCTGACGGATGCTGATGCACAGGATGCCCGACATGTCGTAGGGCAGGCCGCGCGACAGGTTCTCGGCAATCTGGTGACGCAATCCATAGCTGTAGATGCCCGAACACATCGTGCTGACTGCACCGTTGCGGATGATGCCGGCAATGGTCAGTCCCATGAAGAAGTGTTGGAAAGGCATCAACTCCTCCAGGTAGAGGGTCAGCGTGGTGAAGAAGATGGCGTTGCCAAATGCCCGCAGGAAGATGGGCGTGTAGAGCGCATCGATGTTCAGTCCCGGGTCGATGAGGAAGTACATCATCACCGGATAGGTGGCCATGGCCATCACACCGATGGTCAGCAGACGCGTATACTTCTGCTTGATGACTTTTATCCACACCATGCACGAGAGGCAACCCACGATGGAGGCTATCCACTCTATCAGGTTGAACACGTTGGTGGTGACGCTGCCGAAGTGGAGGATGCTACCCGTGAAGGCAGTCTGCAACACCTTGGGCGTGCTGCCCATGAACTCCACGAAGGCGAAGAGGATGAGCAGCGGGACGAGCCGCTTGTAGTGCCAGGCTCCCGGAGCCAGGTATGGGTGACGGATGTTGAGCATTCGCCCCACGCTGATGAGGAACGTGATGATGATGAGCAACAGGTCGCCCCGCATCACGTTGGAGTCGAGCCAGTTGTAGTGCTCGCCGTAGTTGAAGAAAAAGATGAACTCAATCAGGAACAGCGACCACAGTATGCAGCCTAGGTAGTCGACGCTGATGAAAGGCAGTGGCTTCATGAAGTGGAAGTTGTGTGTGTTGATGTAGAGGAACAGCGCGATGCAGAGCATCACCCCTATCATCAGCCAGTTCATCACCGTCCAGTCTTGATAGAAGTAGATCAGTTTCTCAGTAACCCACGGCGTGAACGACATGTTGCCAAGGACGATGCTATAGAGCAACGGGAAGAAGATGGCGAAGTCGCGCTTGGGGGTCATCCACAACTGGATGGTGGACATACACTCGAACGTGCCGCACAGCTTGAAGAATCCCGATATGTAGGCCAGGATGCAGAGCAGCACGAACGACTGCGTGTGGAGGATGCAGATGTTGCACGCCGCTATCACTAGCGCCGCCGTAATCAGCAGGTTGCGGTTGGTGTAGCGGAACTTCAGACGGAACAGGAAGGGGAACGGCATGTTCACGCCCACCACGTTGCACATCACAATCATCAGCACGTCCTCGCGCATCAGACTCATCTCGCCCATCACTTGCTGCAGGGCACCGCCATAGATGCCGCCCGTCAGCTGGAAGCAGAAGGCAAAGACGAGGTAGATCCAGGGCTGCAGTCGCCGCGGAATGTACGCATTGAACGAGGGAACCCGGAAGGGTCCCTGTGGCATAGAAGGTCCAGGCATATAGTTAACTCAGTTTATTCTGTTACCTACTAACCTTATTTATAGGCTACTTCCACTTCCACGTTCAGTCCGGCGCGCAGCAGTGCCACGTCCTTCGGGTCGTTGTCCGCCGTCAGTTTGATGCGTACGGGCACCCGCTGCTCCACCTTCACGAAGTTACCCGTGGCATTGTCCACCGGCACCAGCGAGAAGGCCGAACCCGTAGCACCGGAGATGGAGGCTACCTCGCCCTTGAACTCGATGTCGGGCAGCGCGTCGGCCACGAAGGTCACCTTGTTGCCCACGGCGATATGTTTCATCTGGGTCTCGCGGTAGTTGGCCACCACCTTCACGTCGTCGTCGTCCACGATGCGTGCCAGGGTCTGTCCCGGCTGCACCAGCTGGCCCTCGTGAATATCCTTACGTCCCGTCACTCCGTCGCAGGTGGCGATGATGACGGTGTAGGAGAGGTTCAGGCGGGCCAGGTTCAGCTGTGCCTCGGCCACACTCTCGGCGGCACGGCTACCGTCCAGCTCGTGTGCCTGCACGTCCTTCACCGACACGGCCGACTGCTTGCGGCTCTGTGCCTGCTCGTAGCGGGCCTTGGCGGCCAGGTAGCGGGTGTTGGCATTGTCGTACTGCTGCTGTGTGACAGCCTCCTTGGCCAGCAACACGGTGAAGCGGTCGAGGTCGGCCTTGGCATTGCGCATGTCCACGTAAGCTTCGTCGATGCCGGCTGACTGCGTGAGGATGTTGCTCTGGGTGGTCGTCATGTTGGCCGTCACCACTGAGGAGCCGGACTTCTTGCCCGTCAGAGCGGCCTCGGCCTGTGCCAGTTGCAGGCGATACTCGGCATCCTCCAGGATGACCAGTGTGTCGCCGCACTTCACGTGTTGGAAATCGGTGAACCGTATCTCGCGGATGAATCCCTGCACACGTGTGTTGATGGGAGTGATGTGGCGGGTCACCTGAGCGTCGTCGGTAAACTCGTTGCGTCCGAAGTGGGCGAAGTTGAGGAATGCCCACACGGCGGCACCCGCTACAATTACAATCACTACAATATCATACAGTCGTTTGATAGTTTTCTTGTTCATCTTCTTATATCTTATATAATGTATATCGATTTGTGTTCTGTCTTTTAAATATCTCCTGCCATGTACTTCACGCGGTAGTAGGCATAGACGATGTTGATGCGCGCTGCCACCTCCTGCAGCTCGGCGTTGAGGTGGATGTTCGACGCGTCAATCATGTCGGTCACCAAGGCCAGTTGGCCCAGGTAGCGGGCGTTCACCACCTCGTAGTTCTGCTTGGCCAGCTGCACGCTCTTGATCTGTGTCTCCAGCTCGGTGTACGACTGCAGGTACTCCACATAGGCTTGGTTGACGCGGTTGTCCAGCTCTTCCTGTGCCAGGGCGTAGCTCTGCTGTGCCTTCTGAGTCTCCACCGAAGCCTGTCGCACCCGCTTGTTGCTCTTGTAGAGCGAGCCGATGTTGTACGTCACGCCCAGTCCCACGTACCAGATGTTCAGGTTCTTGTCGATGGGAGGCAACTCGAAGGTGATGGGGCCGTTGAAGTTGTTGGCGGCCACCACGGCCACCTTGGGCAGCATGTCGCTCTTGGCAATCTTCTCCTTCTGCTTGGAGATGTTGATGTTGAGCTCGCTCTGCTCCAGCAGGGGCGAGTTGGCCGTAGCCTGTGTCTGCCAATAGGCCTCGCCCTCCTGCGGACAACTCCTGGCCGAGATGGTGGTGTCGGGCATGATGGTGGTGCTCACGGGCAGGTCCAGTGTGTTGCACAGTTGGTGGTTGAGTATGCCACGGGTGTCGTGCAGCTTCTTTAGCTGCAGTTGTAACTGCTCCAGCTGCAGCTCGTAGCGGGTGATGTCGTTCTTCAGCGCCATGCCCTGTTGTTGCTGCGACTTGATGTTGTCAACCAGCTGTCGGGTGAGGGCGATGTTCTGCTCATACACCCGTATGCAGTTGTCCGTCTTGTAGAGGTCGAGGTACTGTCCCAAGGCGATGAAGCGCATCTGCTGGCGGGTCAGTTGCAGTCCCGTCTCAGCCTGCTTCTTGCCGTACTCCGCCAAGCGGATGCCTGCGGTGAGAGCTCCACCGGAGTAGACCACTTGTTGGGCTTCCAACGCCAGGCTGTTGCCGAAGTGGGGCGACGACATGCCGTGGGTGTTGGTGAAGTCCCGGTCCATCAACACGGCGTTGCCGTTGTAACTGGCCGAGAGGGACAGGTTGATGTCGGGCAACCGTTGTGCCCGTGAGGTCTCGATGTCGTACTGTGAAACGTCCACTGCCGTCTTTGCGGTGCGGATGCTGCGGCTACCGGTCTCTATGCAATCGAACAGCCCGTCCACTGTCAGCGGCATTGCATGGGAAACCGTGTCCACGGGTTGTTGTGCCACCGTAGTGCCGGAGGCCAACAGGATGAATAATCCTGATAGAATGATGTTCTTAATCACTTGAAATGGTTTTATGATTTTTTCGGGTGCAAAATTAGATGTTTCCCGTTGTTGACTTGCTTGAGATTTCACTAGGGGTATGGACTATTCGGGAATAATTGTTCGCTTATATCATATCTTTTTATGACTTTTGCACCCAAAAGGCGAATACTGTGCATAAAGCAGTTCTCCCTTAACAGATTATAAGCATATGCAGAACGATGTAAACTTTTCCATACAGACGAAGCCGCTCCTGTATGAGACGTCCCTCACTGGGTGGACGGACGAACCCCACGTCATCAACTATGGTGTCATCATGATTTGCCGGTCGGGCAAGGCCATCATACAGGTGAACTTCACCCGCTGGCAGCTCTACGAGGGTGCCGTGCTCACCCTGTTTCCCAACGATGTGGTGCGGCTGTTCGGCCCTTCGGGCGATGAGATAGAGCGTGATGAGGCCGCGGCGGTGCTCGCCGACTTCCGGGTGGAGGTGTTGCGCTACGATGCCTCCATGCTGCGCGAGGCCAGCCTGCAGATGGAGCAGACAGTCTACTCGGCCTTGCGCGAGGACCGCTGTCGGCAGGACTCTCCCGTGGTGACGGACATCATCAACAAGATGTTCGCCCTGTTGCACGTCTACTTCGACCAGCAGGAGTGCACCTGCATCCCTCAGCTGACGTTGCTGCAACTGAAGGCTTTCTTCGTGGGTTTCCACGAGTACCTGCTGCGCAATCCGCTGATGAAGCAGGACCAGATAAACTCGCGGCGGGTGCGCGAGCTCTTTAACCAGTTTATGGACCTGATGGAGAAGCACTACAAGGAGTCGCGCGACGTTAGTTTCTACGCCGCCAAGATGAACGTCACCGCCAAATATCTCACGCTCATCGTGCGACAGGTGACCAACGAGACTCCGAAGCACCTGATAGACCACTACACCATCCTGCAGCTGAAGATGCAGCTGGCCATGGGCCGACAGAGCGTGAAAGAGATAGCCTGGGAGTATAACTTCAGCGACGTATCCTTCTTCTGCCGCTACTTCAAGCGCCACACGGGCAAGTCGCCCATGAGCCTCCGCAATAGCAAGGAGTAGCCAGGGGCCCTACCTCTTCCTCAGCACCAACCAGGGTGCCACACCGTGGTGCTTGCTGTTGCGGTACTCTGCCG
>CAYZVH010000063.1:0-3988 GCA_964481755.1 uncultured Bacteroides sp.
CCCTGTCAAGAACATTGATGTGGACGGTGAATGGCCTTGGGCGGTTGTCGGAGCAGCATTGGACTATGGGTTACAAGTATACGACAACTACAAAAAAGGGAAAAGTGGTTATGATGCATGGGTTGGAGATATAAATTTTGTCTCGGTAGCTTTGAGTTCTGTAAATATTGCTGGCAAATATAAGGCTATCAAAACACTCGGGATTGAATTGGCTAAATCTACTTTTAAATACACTCCTAACGAAAATAAGTTGAAAGTAAATGACAACCAGGGTGAAATCGTTAAGCAAACTATTATCGGAACTATTACTAGCGTTGGTGCGCAAAGTATTGTATCAAAGAGTTCCGACGAGGCTCTGAAAAGAGCTCATAAAGAGTCTTTTTGGGCGAACTCGGATCTTAGAAAAGCAAAGACAAGACTATGTAGCAAACCTAAGTCTGTTAATCTTCAAAAAGCAGTTGAGTCAGCTAAACAAGCTCAACAGCAGGCTAGAAACAAAGAAGTAGTGACCATAATGCTTAATGGAACAATCGGGAATATGGATCCGAATTTTGTTGAATTTGTAATAACCAATACAAAAGATACGTATAATATCATATTCAATGAACATGAAAAAGAAGAAGAACTCAAAAATAAATAAAACGAATAAATTTAATAATTTATATTATATCATAGTCATGTCTATTCTAGTTGTTGGGACTATAGTAACCAAAATAAGAAGATATGAAATGGAAAATATGCTATTTAAAGAAACTGCAGTGACAACTTGTAAGATTACATTTAAATCAAATAGTAGAAGAATTACGATGATAGATTATTTTTATATAGTTGATGGTGTAACCTATAGATTCTCTAACGAAATGGCTGGAGCTGACTGTCATGCAGGAGATTTTTATCTTGTAAAATATAGCTTAAAAGACTATAGCTTTCATGAAATCTTATGGGATAAAGGAAAGCAACCCCAACCTACAGAAATGGACTCACATTAAAACCAGTTCAGATGGACAAGTGGTTGGACCACTTTTTCTCTAAACCTCCCCTATTTCCTCGGGGACGATGGAATGCCTCCATCTGGGTAATCCGAAGGCTCATTGAACAATCCTGCAAACTATCCGACAATAATGCTCCCAGAATAACAAAGTTGATTAAAAAAGGCGGACTCTCAACAATTAGTTGTACCTTAGCCGTGTCGAATCGAAAAGCAGACGCAATATGGCAACAATGAAATACCCCATAGGCATACAGACCTTCGAACAACTCCGCACAGACGGTTACGTCTACGTGGACAAGACAGACCTTGTCTACGAAATGGTCAGCAGCGGCAAAGCCTACTTCCTAAACCGCCCCCGAAGATTCGGCAAGAGTCTGTTGCTCTCCACACTCGACAGCTATTTCAGCGGACGCAAGGACCTCTTCGAAGGGCTGAAGATTGCTGAGCTCGAGAAGGATTGGAAGGCCTACCCCATACTGCGTCTGGACTTCAGTGGCCAAAACTTCGGGGAAAAAGATGCGCTACAACAAGCCTTGGAACGATTTGTGGCCTCTGCCGAAGACACTTACGGGAAAGACCCCCATGCCATCACACTATCCGATCGGTTCGTTGGAGCCTTGGCACAGGCCCACGCCAAGACAGGCCGTCGTGCCGTAGTGCTTGTGGACGAATACGACAAGCCGCTGCTCGATGTGATGGACACTGACTATAAGATTGTACATCTAGGAAAGAAGATAACCCTTGAAGAGCGGAACCGCGATATCCTCAAGGCGTTCTACGGCACATTCAAAGTCGCTGATGCGGACCTACAATTCGTCTTCCTCACAGGCGTGACGAAGTTCTCCCAAGTGAGTGTGTTCAGCGGATACAACCAACCACGTGACATCAGCATGGAACCAATGTTCGATACACTTTGCGGCATCTCCGAGGAAGAGATGGAACACTATTTCGCAGAGTCTGTCCAGCAAATGGCTTCCCGTTTCAACTGCTCATACGATGAAATGAAAGCGACTCTGAAAAAGCGATACGACGGCTATCATTTCTCTGAGCGGATGGTAGATCTTCTTGAACCTTACTGTTTGTTTCGCGCATGCGACTCCCAACGTTTAGGAAGCTTCTAGATAAAAAACAGAGGAGTAATTATGCGTTAGCTTACATACAGTAAGGGCGCACTAATCGAATGTTGTAGATATAGTACGCCCAATGTGGATTACTTCTTTTGAGAGATGTGGGAGAGAATCAAGGAAGCGACAATGTCCTGACCGGGTTCCTTCATGTGCACGCCATCCTCGGCATAATAGTCGAGCACGCCCAATAGGGGCTGATGGATGTCCACCACCTCGAAGCCTTGCTGCTGCGCCACCTCCTTCAGCTGAGGGACTAAGCGGATGAGACGCTTGCCGGAATTCTCATATTTCTCCAGCACATTGTCCTGCCGCAAGGGAGGCGGAGTGACGTAGACAAGACGCGTCTTACCACGGCGGTACAACTTATGCTTCTTAATCTTCGCCAATAACGCACTCAAGTTTTGAGGGACCTCAGACTGCCGGTCATCAAACACCTTTTTAGTATCGTTGGTACCCAGGCAAACGATGATGAAATCATATTGTTTATACTGCGTCTGGGCAGAATCGAGATAAGAATCTATGTTCTTGAGGGCATTGAGTTTCGCTTTGCCGTTGTTGTCGAAGCCGATGGTGCGTCCGCTCTGTGAGAGGTTTACAATAGTAGTTCGCGGCATCATCTTCTTCAGCCGGTCTGTCCATCCGCCATTGATGGCTCCATTGGAATCGCCTATCGTCAGTATCCGGCATTTCAAATCGGATACGGGCAAAGCACAAGGGACTAAGCCCAATGCTTGGGGAAGCTGTTCGTGTCGTCCTTCGAAGACCGTCAAGTGAATGTTCCCATAGCTGCGGGTGAGATGCACGTTGCGGTCGAAGAGCTTCTGGTTATTGTCATAGCCAGGATTGATGCGCTTTCCCAAAAGCTCCAGCATCTCGCTGCAAGAGATCAAGTCCGGGTCCGAGGACGATTTCTCCATAATCTGATTGATGTCCGACAGACCATATTTCAGCTCACCCACCAAGCGGTTGTACATCTTCAGGGAATGGGTGATGGGCACGGAGCCCGTGTAGCCATCGTGGATGCCGGTGTAGATGTAGAGTTGGGAGTCCTTACGCTTCTCCATAGGGAAAGACTGGTGCAGGGGAGAACGAAGGAGAGCGGTTTCTTTGTTGAACACCTTCGTGTCGGGAGCGACGACACTGAGTATGTCGTCTGCATATTTGGCGCTTCGACCCACGGATTCCCAGTACCAAGCCTCGATGTCGGAGATGGGTACCCAAGCGGAGAAGGACTTGACGGGATAATCGACGTTCATGAAAGCAGCCAGCGTGGCGTAGCCTCCACCGGAGACACCCACGATGTGAACCTCCTCGGGGTTGGCGTGGGTCTGTTCCAACGCATACCGGATGGCATCCTCTATGTCCGCCAAAGCCAACGGGCTTCCCATGGCTGATGGCGTGCGGTTCGGCCCACGGAAGTCGGGATGTATATAGTTCCAGTCACGCGCCAGGATCTCTTTGGTCAGCGGGTCCGATTGCGTGTAGTTACCGCTCCATGTGTGGAGACTGACAATCAAGGGTTGCGGAGTAGTGCGCTTGGACTTGTAGAGGAATGCCTTTTGGATGTTCCCGTCCTTCGAAGAGTTTATCTCCACCTCTTGGAACGCATCGTTCCAGTTCTTACGAGTAGTGTTGTCCCATGCGGGTTCGGTCTGTGCGGATAATGAAATGACTCCCATGAGACCGAGGACAAAAGCGAGTGTAATATTTCTCATCGTATCGTGTAGTAAATGAATAATCGAATGATGCCGCAAAGTTAATGATTTCCTGCGAACGCCTTCCATACAGCGACGCCTAAGCTGCCGGGTGGCCTCACCATCGTCCCTATGCATAAGAGCGGCAGCACCTTCTTATGTAAAATAAGGCGTTC
>CAYZVH010000063.1:4088-15751 GCA_964481755.1 uncultured Bacteroides sp.
TGTAAAATAAGGCGTTCAAGCAAGCCGAAATATGTAAAATAAGGCGTTCTGACATGCGCATATTATTCTTAGCAGCCTTATAACTAGCACTTTATTACTT
The DNA here is from genome assembly GCA_964481755.1 of uncultured Bacteroides sp. Lineage (GTDB taxonomy): Bacteria > Bacteroidota > Bacteroidia > Bacteroidales > Bacteroidaceae > Phocaeicola_A. The sequence continues at coordinate 4,189 of CAYZVH010000063.1, forward strand.
ATGTGGGAAATCTGTCGCACTAGAAGAAGAATTTTGCTCTTAACCGCAATTGTGGCGAACTATTTACGAGAAATCACTATCTTTGCAATTTGAAAATGTCGAATCAAAGCTAATATAGATATAAGACTCATGGCAGTAACTATCAAACAAGTGTCCACGGCGAAGGAGCTGCGGGCGTTTATCCGTTTCAACTACACACTCTACAAAGACAACCCCTACTCGGTGCCCGACCTCTACGACGACATGCTCAACACGTTCGACCCGAAGAAGAACGCAGCACTGGAGTTCTGCGAGGCTGCTTACTTCCTGGCCTACCGCGAAGGGAAAATCGTGGGACGCGTGGCGGCCATCATCAACAAGCGGGCCAACGAGACGTGGAACAAACAGTGCGTACGCTTCGGATGGATAGACTTCATCGACGACCTGGAGGTGTCGAAGGCTTTGATAGAGACTGTGGAACGATGGGGCAAAGAGCGGGGCATGACGGAGATTCAGGGTCCGCTCGGATTCACCGACATGGACGCCGAAGGTATGCTGGTGGAAGGCTTCGACCAACTGAGCACTATGGCCACCATCTACAACTACCCCTACTACCCCCAGCACATCGAGCAGATGGGCTTCGAGAAGGACGCCGACTGGGTGGAGTTCCGCATCAACGTGCCGGACAGCGTGCCGGAGAAGATGCAACGCATAGCCAACATCGTGTGCCGCAAATATAAGCTGCACGTGAAGAAGCTGAAGAACATGAAAGAGGTGAACCGCGGCAACTACGGTCCCCGCATCTTCAAACTCATCAACGAATGCTACGCCCAACTCTACGGCTACTCGCAGATGACCGAGCGACAGATTATGCAGTACGTGAAGATGTACCTGCCTATCCTCGACCTGCGCATGGTGACCCTGATAGAGGACGAGAACGACGAGCTGGTAGGCGTGGGAGTCTCCATGCCCTCCCTCTCGGTGGCACTGCAGAAAGCCAAAGGTAGACTGCTCCCCTTCGGATGGTACCACCTGCTGAAAGCCCTCTACTGGAAGAAGCCGCATACACTCGACCTGCTGCTGGTGGGCATCAAACCCGAATACCAGAGCAAGGGAGTGAACGCCCTGCTGTTCACCGACCTCATCCCCGCCTACAACAAGCTGGGACTGGTGGACGCCGAGAGCAACCCCGAGCTGGAAACCAACAACAAAGTGCAAGCGCAGTGGGAGTACTTCGAGACCCGTCAGCACAAGCGCCGCCGAGCCTACCGCAAACCCATAACGGAATAACGACGAAAGACAACATAGAAAGAATAAAACATACGATATGCCAGAAGAGAACGAATTACAACATAACTCCACAGAGCAACTCGTGGAGTATACCGACGACAACATCCGCCACCTGAGCGACATGGAGCATGTGCGTACCCGCCCCGGTATGTACATCGGTAAGTTGGGCGACGGAAGCTATGCCGAGGACGGTATCTACGTGTTGCTGAAGGAGGTGATAGACAACAGCATCGACGAGTTCAAGATGCACGCCGGCAAACGCATCGAGATAGACGTGGAGGACAACCTGCGGGTGAGCGTACGCGACTACGGACGAGGCATCCCGCAAGGCAAACTCATCGAGGCAGTGAGCATGCTCAACACCGGCGGTAAGTACGACAGCAAGGCCTTCAAGAAGAGCGTGGGCCTCAACGGCGTGGGTGTGAAGGCAGTGAACGCGCTGAGCCGACGCTTCGAGGTACGCAGCTACCGCGACGGTAAGGTGCGCGAGGCCATCTTCGAGAAAGGCATACTGCAGAGCGATGTCACACGGGACACCGACGAGGACAACGGCACCTACATCTTCTTCGAGCCGGACAACACCCTCTTCGAGAACTACCGTTTCCACGGAGAGTTCGTGGAGACGATGCTGCGCAACTATACCTACCTGAACACGGGACTCTCCATTATATATAATGGTCAGCGCATCGCGTCGCGCAACGGACTGGTGGACCTGCTCACCGACTCCATGACGGCAACGTGCCTCTACCCCATCATCCACTTGAAGGGCGAGGACATCGAGATAGCCTTCACCCACACCGACCAGTATGGCGAGGAGTACCACTCGTTCGTCAACGGCCAGCATACCACTCAAGGCGGCACGCACCAGAGCGCTTTCAAGGAACACATAGCCCGCGCCATCAAGGAGTTCTACAACAAGAACCTCGACTATGCGGACATCCGCAACGGCATGGTGGGAGCCATCGCCATCAATGTGGAGGAGCCCGTGTTCGAGAGCCAGACGAAGGTGAAGCTAGGCTCCACGAAGATGGCTCCGGACGGACCCAACCTCAACAAGTTCGTGGGCGACTTCATCAAGACCGAGGTGGACAACTTCCTCCACAAGAACGCCGACATCGCCAACGTGATGCTACAAAAGATACAAGACTCCGAGAAGGAGCGCAAAGCCATAGCCGGTGTCACCAAGATTGCCCGCGAACGGGCCAAGAAGGCCAACCTGCACAACCGCAAGCTGCGCGACTGCCGCATACACCTCAACGACACGAAAGGCGACAACCTGGACGAGAGCAGCATCTTCATCACCGAGGGCGACTCCGCCAGCGGATCCATCACGAAGAGCCGCGACGTGAACACACAGGCGGTGTTCAGCCTGCGTGGTAAGCCGCTCAACTCCTTCGGCCTGACCAAGAAGGTGGTCTACGAGAACGAGGAATTCAACCTGCTGCAGGCAGCCCTCAACATCGAGGACGGACTGGACGGGCTGCGCTACAACAAGGTGATAGTGGCCACCGATGCCGATGTGGACGGCATGCACATCCGTCTGCTGATGATCACCTTCTTCCTGCAGTTCTTCCCCGACCTGATTAAGAAAGGCCACGTCTACATCCTGCAGACCCCACTGTTCCGTGTGCGCAACCGCAAGAAGAAGATCAAAGGCGCCAAGGCGGAGAAGGGCAGCAAGGACGACTACGAGACCATCTACTGCTACACCGACGAGGAACGCACGGCAGCCATAGAGAAGCTGAGCCCCGACCCCGAAATCACCCGATTCAAAGGACTGGGAGAGATATCGCCCGATGAGTTTAAACACTTCATAGGCAAGGACATGCGACTGGAGCCAGTCACCCTGCGCAAGACCGATGCCGTGAATGAGCTGTTGGGATTCTATATGGGTAAAAACACGATGGAAAGGCAGAATTTCATCATCAACAATCTGGTGATAGAGGAGGATGCCGCCAACGATGAAGAGGAGGTAACGGAATGAAACGAGCCATCTTCCCGGGGACATTCGACCCCTTCACCACGGGCCACTACTCGGTAGTGCGCCGGGCGCTCACCTTCATGGACGAGCTGGTAATCGGCATCGGCATCAACGAGGGCAAGCGCACATGGTTCTCTACTGAGAAGCGAGTGGAGATGATCAGCCGCCTCTATGCCGACAATCCCCACGTGAAGGTGGAGGCGTACAGCGACTTGACGTGCGACTTCGCCAAACGGATGGACGCAGGATTCATCATCCGAGGCATCCGCACGGTGAAGGATTTCGAGTACGAGGAGACCATCGCCGACATCAACCGGAAGCTATCCGGCATAGAGACCATACTGCTCTTCACCGAGCCGGAACTGACCAGCGTCAGCTCCAGCATTGTGAGGGAGCTGATCAGCTATGGCAAGGACATCACCCCCTTCGTGCCCGAGGGGCTCATCATCGACGAAAAGAGATAACAAACCAATAGGTATAGACTAAAAGAGCATGAAAAAGATTTATTTCTTCATCGGCCTGTTCATCGCAGCCAACCTGGCGGTGGCACAATCCAAGAAGGTAACCCCCGCCCGCAAGCTGCAGATAGCGGAGTTCGCCATCAACAACCTCTATGTGGACAGCGTGGATGAGAACGAACTGGTGGAGGCTGCCATCACGAAGATGCTGGAACAGCTCGACCCCCACTCCACCTACGCCAACCCCGAGGAGGTGAAGAAGCTGAACGAACCGCTGCAAGGTAACTTCGAGGGCATCGGCGTGCAATTCAATATGGTAGAAGACACGCTGCTGGTGATACAGCCCGTGGTGAACGGCCCGTCGGAGAAGTGCGGCATCCTGGCAGGCGACCGCATCGTGAACGTGAACGACACCACCATAGCCGGTGTGAAGATGACGACCAACAACATCACCCGCCGCCTGCGCGGCCCCAAGGGGAGTAAGGTGAAGCTGGGCATCGTACGGCGCGGAATCGCCGACATACTCTACTTTGAGGTGACCCGCGACAAGATACCTGTACACAGCGTGGACGCCGCACACATCGTGAAGAAAGGCATCGGCTACGTGCGCATCAACAACTTCGGAGCCACCACCGTGGAGGAGTTTGAGGACGCACTGAAGAGCCTCCGCAAGAAAGGGATGAAAGACCTCATCCTCGACCTCCAGGGCAACGGAGGCGGATACCTGAACGCTGCCGTGGGACTGGCCAACGAATTCCTGCAAGCCAACGAGCTGATTGTCTACACCGAGGGCCGACGCAGTCCGCGCAACTCGTTCCACGCACACGGCACAGGCAAGTTCAAGGACGGCCGCCTGATAGTCCTCGTCGACTCCTACACCGCCTCCGCCTCGGAGATTGTCACCGGAGCCATACAGGACTGGGACCGCGGACTGGTAGTAGGCCGCCGCTCCTTCGGCAAGGGACTGGTGCAACGCCCCATCGACCTGCCCGACGGATCGATGATACGCCTCACTATCGCCCGCTACTACACCCCCACGGGCCGCTGCATACAGAAGCCCTACGAGAGCATCGAACAGTATAACCACGACCTCATAGACCGCTACAATAGCGGCGAGATGAGCAATGCCGACAGCATACACTTCCCCGACTCGCTCAAGTTCAAGACCAAACGACTGGAGCGCGTCGTCTATGGCGGCGGAGGCATCATGCCCGACTACTACGTGCCGCTGGACACCACACGCTACTCCGACTACCACCTTCAACTGTCCGCCAAAGGAGCCATCATCAAGACCACCCTGCAGTATGTGGACAACAACCGGCAGACGCTGAAGAAGCATTATAAAACCTTCGATGAATTCGACGAAAAGTTCACGGTGACACCCGAGCTCATCGAGCTGCTGAAGAGCGAAGGCGAGAAGGCGGGCGTGAAGTACGACGAGGAGGGATACCTGAAGGGACAATCCCTGCTCCACAACCAGCTGAAGGCCTTGATAGCCCGCGACATCTGGGACATGGACGAATACTACCATGTGATGAACCGCGACAACGAGAGTGTGCAGAAGGCACTGGAGCTGTTGCAATACGACGATTTTGAGAGTTTAATGACAAAGAAGAAACAATGATTAGTTATCAGACCGATGGCGTGAAGATGCCAGCCATCAAACGAAAAGAAAACAGCGCCTGGGTGAAGGCCGTAGCAGCATCCTACGGCAAGAAGGTGGGCGAGATAGCCTACATCTTCTGCTCCGACGACAAGATACTGGAGGTGAACCAACAATACCTGCAGCACGACTACTACACGGACATCATCACCTTCGACTATTGCGAGGGCAACACCATCAGCGGCGACCTCTTCATCAGCCTCGACACCGTGCGTACCAACGCCGAGCAGGTAGGCACCACCTACGACGAGGAGCTCCACCGCGTCATCATTCACGGCATCCTGCACCTCTGCGGCATCAACGACAAGGGGCCGGGCGAACGTGAGATAATGGAAGCGGCCGAGAACAAAGCCTTGGCTATGCGTAACCAAGCGCAATAACGGACGAAGAGAGGTATGGTACTGAACTACATCTGGATAACCTTCTTCGTGGTGGCCTTCGCCATCGCCCTGGTGCGGCTCGTCTTCATGGGCGATGCGGAGATATTCCCCGCCATCATGAACTCCACGTTCAGCTCTGCGGAGACGGCCTTCAAGATATCGCTGGGACTGACCGGCGTGCTCTCCCTCTGGCTGGGCATCATGCGCATCGGTGAGAAGGGCGGCGTGGTGAACGTCTTCGCCCGTCTGCTGAGCCCTGTCTTCTGCCGTCTCTTCCCCGACATACCGAAGGGACATCCCGTGACGGGCACCATCTTCATGAACATCTCCGCCAACATGCTGGGACTGGACAATGCCGCCACCCCCATGGGACTGAAGGCCATGGAACAGATGCAGGAACTGAACCCCAAGAAAGACACCGCCACCAATCCGATGATTATGTTCCTGGTGCTCAACACCTCTGGGCTCACCATCATACCGGTCAGCATCATGGTGTACCGCGCACAACTCGGGGCCTCACAACCTACGGACGTGTTCATCCCCATCTTGCTAGCCACCTTCTTCTCCACCATGGTGGGTCTGTTGGCCGTGAGCATCTACCAACGCATCAACCTCTTCAACCGCACCTTGATGCTCACGCTAGGCGGCATGTGCCTCGCCGTGGCAGGCATCATCTGGGGATTCAACTCGCTGTCGAAAGAGGCCATGGACGTGGCCTCCACCTCCATGGCGAACATCCTGCTCTTCACGGTCATCATCGCCTTCATCATAGCCGGCATGCGCAAACGCATCAACGTGTACGAAGCCTTTGTGGACGGAGCCAAGGAGGGATTCCAGACGGCCGTGCGCATCATCCCCTATCTGGTAGCCATACTGGTTGGCATCGGAGTATTTCGAGCCTCTGGAGCGATGGACATAATCATCGGCGCAGTGGAACAGCTAGTCAGCTGGTGCGGGGGCAACACCGACTTTGTGGGAGCCTTGCCTACAGCCCTGATGAAACCCTTGAGCGGTGGCGGCGCACGCGGACTGATGATTGACGCCATGACCAACTATGGGCCAGACTCCTTCACGGGCCGTCTGGCTTGCCTGTTCCAAGGCTCCACGGACACCACCTTCTACATCCTGGCGGTCTACTTCGGCAGTGTGAACATCAAATACACACGCCACGCCGTGGCCTGCGGACTGTTGGCCGACCTGGCTGGCATCATCGCCGCCATCTTCATCGGCTACCTCTTCTTCGGGTAAAACAAGAATACTGAAAACGATATGGACTGCTACTTGACATCCGCCTATCTGGCTCCGGTACAATACTACACGAAGCTCTTCGCTTGCCGTCGCGCCTTCATCGAGGGCTACGACCACTACATGAAGCAGACCTACCGTAACCGGTGTGTGATAGCCACCGCGGACGGTCCGCTCACGCTGAGCATCCCCACCGAGAAGCCCGAGACGCTGAAGTGCCTGATGAGGGACATCCGCATCTCCGACCATGGCAACTGGCGCCATCTGCATTGGACCGCCTTGGAGAGTGCCTACAGCAACAGCCCCTTCTTCGAATATTACCAAGACGATTTCCGTCCCTTCTACGAAAAGAAATATCCTTTTTTATACGATTTCAACGAAGAATTGCGTCGCCTAGTCTGTCGCTTGATAGACCTCGACCCCGAGATATCCCCCACGACCGACTACAAGCAACAGTTCACTTCCGATGAGGAGGACTGGCGCGAGCGCATCCACCCCAAGCGCGACTGGCACGAGGACGACACCTTCCACCCCCAACCCTACTACCAAGTCTTCAAGGAACACTACGGCTTCCTCCCCAACCTAAGCATCATCGACCTCCTCTTCAACATGGGCCCCGAAAGTCTGCTGGTGCTTCGCGACAGCGTGAAGGGAGGAAAATGATTTATAAATAGGAAGACAAAATGAGTACGAAAAGAGTTATTCTTACTGCGATAGCTGTTATCATAGGCATATGTCCGATGGTGATTTTCATGACCAGAGGCGCAGTTAATTGGGTGATGACATCGCTTTGCATTATCTGTGCGATTATAACAATGGTATACGCTCATTCGGCTAAGGGATCGCTCCTTCATAGATTCGCGGAATGGACCTTATTGAGCATTGGAGCGTATTTAGTGTCACTAGTTTATTCGTCATCTATCGGGATGAAAGCCGAGAGGAAGCCGCTGAAATCGTCAAGGGACAAGGCTGTTCTTTCCCTGTTTGGACAATCGACCGGAATCATGAGTTGATACAAGACCTGAGAATAAACGGCTATCCATGCGTCTTGGTGTTTGACGAAGAAGGGTACCTGGTGTTTAAGGGTGATATAGAAGATGTCAGTGATTTGTTGGAGTGACCGTGGAGAAGCCTCAGCGGCTGGCACATTATTCCACTGAGGGAGACAGCGACAAACCGTTCAAATGCTATAGGATTCGTTACAGAGAGTACTTTTTAAAGAATAAGAAAGCAGCGGTTCGGCAAAAAGCACTATTTTTGCCGAACAAGAACAAAAGATATTAAAGGTAATACAATCATGAACGAATTATTTAGTGTAAAAGACAAAGTGGTGGTGATAACCGGCGGAACAGGCGTGTTGGGCAAGTGCATCGCCGAGTACCTGGGCAAAGAAGGTGCCAAGGTAGTGGTGATGGGACGACGCGCCGAGGCAGGCAACGCCATAGTGGAAAACATACGTAAGGCTGGCGGCGAGGCGATGTTCCTCACCACAGACGTGATGAAGGTGGAGGTTGTGGAGCAGAACCTGAAAGACGTGCTCGCAGCCTACGGACGTGTGGATGCACTGCTGAATGCGGCAGGCGGCAACATGACGGGTGCAACGATTGCTCCCGACGGCACCTTCTTCGACTTGAAGCCCGAAGCTTTCCAGACCGTGCTGAATCTGAACCTTACCGGAACGGTCATCCCCACACAAGTGTTCCTTAAACCGATGGTGGAGCAGAAGAGCGGTTGCATCGTCAACTTCTCGTCCATGGCGGCCTTCCGTCCGATGACACGCGTCTGCGGTTACGCCGCAGCCAAGGCAGGCATCTCCAACTTCACGGCTTACATGGCCACCGAGGTAGCCTCCAAGTTCGGCGAAGGCATCCGTGTGAACGCCATCGCTCCGGGATTCTTCCTGACAGAACAGAACCGCACCCTGCTGACTAACCCCGACGGCAGCTACACGCAACGCGGCAACGACGTGATACGCCAGACACCGTTCAAACGTTTCGGTCAGCCCGAAGAGTTGTGCGGCACCATCCAGTACCTGATTAGCGACGCGTCGAAGTTCGTCACCGGTACCGTGGCCGTGGTGGACGGCGGATTCAACGTCTACGCCATGTAAGCGAGCACCTAGCTAGCGCCACAAGCTTTGTGACCGCTGACCAGATGCCTTGTCATCGAAACGAGAAGGCATCCGGCGGAAATGACAAGGCATGCGGCGGAAACCATATCCGAGGAGGCTGTACCGATAAACATAGGTATAGCCTCCTCTCGTTTTTCCATCTGCCAACGTAAGCACTTCCCTACCCTCACTTCCTCATTCAGAACTCCTTGCGTGCGCGGCCAACAGAGCACGAGCAAGAGATAAAGCAAGGGAATAAAGAAATATTTCTGTAATTGTTTGCCCCGTAAAGGTATTTCATCTAATTTTGCAGCTATTCTATGAGACGGCTATCGGCACGCCCGGTTGGTCGGGCATGGAGGTATGAGATAATCAATTCAATTAATAATAAACTAATTTTTCTTTTATGTGGTTAAGTAATTCATCTATTGGAAGGAAAGTGGTGATGAGCGTTACCGGTATCGCCCTAATCCTGTTTCTTACATTTCACATGTCGATGAACCTTGTCGCACTGATTTCGGCAGAAGGTTACAATATGATTTGTGAGTTTCTTGGAGCCAATTGGTACGCGTTGGCAGGAACGGTAGTTTTGGCGGCACTGATGGTGATTCACATCATCTACGCTTTCTGGTTAACAATGCTGAACCGGAAGGCCCGCGGCAGCGAACACTACGCTGTACAGGCCAAGCCGAAGCAAGTGGAATGGGCATCGCAGAACATGCTGGTGCTGGGTATCATCGTCATCCTTGGCCTGCTCCTTCACCTGAAGGACTTCTGGTACAACATGATGTTCGCCGAACTGATAGGCAACCCCACACTGGGTGGTCTGGCAGCTACCGACGGTTACGGATACATCAAGGAGACCTTCTCTTGCCCTGTGTTCGTAGTGCTCTATCTGGTATGGTTCGCAGCTCTGTGGTTCCACCTCACACACGGATTCTGGAGCGCTATGCAGACCTTTGGTTGGAACAACAAAATCTGGTTTGAGCGTTGGCGCATCATCGGCAACGTATGGGCCACCCTCCTGTTCCTCGGCTTCGCCGTTGTAGCAATCTACTTCTACGTGAAGTCACTCGGCTGCGGTGCATGCTGTGCTGCTTGATTTATTAACATGTAAACATTAAACTGTAAATATTATGGCTACCATAGATTCAAAAATTCCTGAAGGCCCTGTGGCTGAGAAATGGACCAATTATAAAGCTCACCAAAAGCTGGTGAACCCCGCTAACAAACGCCGTCTCGACATCATCGTTGTAGGTACAGGCTTGGCAGGTGCCTCTGCCGCCGCCTCACTGGGCGAGATGGGCTTCCGGGTGTTGAACTTCTGTATTCAGGACTCTCCGCGCCGCGCACACTCTATCGCCGCACAGGGAGGTATCAATGCCGCAAAGAACTATCAGAACGACGGCGACTCTGTTTATCGTCTGTTCTACGATACCGTGAAGGGTGGTGACTACCGTGCCCGCGAGGCCAACGTGTACCGCCTGGCAGAGGTATCGAACAACATCATCGACCAATGTGTGGCACAGGGTGTTCCCTTCGCCCGCGAATATGGCGGCACACTGGCCAACCGTTCGTTCGGTGGCGCACAGGTGAGCCGTACGTTCTACGCCAAAGGCCAGACGGGACAGCAACTGCTGTTGGGCGCATACTCCGCACTGAGCCGTCAGGTGAACGCCGGTACCGTGAAGCTCTACACCCGCTACGAGATGGAGGAGCTGGTCATCATCGACGGACGCGCACGCGGCATCATCGCCAAGAACCTGGTGACAGGTAAGCTGGAGCGTTTCGCTGCCCACGCAGTGGTGATCGCTACCGGTGGTTACGGAAACACCTACTTCCTCTCTACCAACGCCATGGCCTGCAACTGCTCGGCAGCTATGCAGTGCTACCGCAAGGGCGCTTACTTCGCTAACCCCTCATACGTGCAGATTCACCCGACCTGTATCCCCGTTCACGGCGACAAGCAGTCGAAGCTGACACTGATGTCCGAGTCGCTCCGTAACGACGGACGCATTTGGGTCCCGAAGAAGCTCGAAGATGCCAAGAAGTTGCAAGAAGGCACACTGAAGGGTAGCGACATCCCCGAAGAGGACCGCGACTACTACCTGGAGCGCAGATATCCGGCCTTCGGTAACCTCGTGCCGCGCGACGTGGCCTCACGTGCCGCCAAAGAGCGTTGCGACAAGGGCTACGGCGTGAACGCAACCGGTCTGGCTGTGTTCCTTGACTTCAGCGAAGCTATCAACCGCCTTGGCCTCGACGTGGTTCGCCAGCGCTACGGCAACCTCTTCGACATGTACGAGGAGATTACCGACGTGAACCCAGGTGAGCTTGCCAAGGAAATCAACGGTGAGAAATACTACAACCCGATGATGATCTATCCAGCTATCCACTACACAATGGGTGGTATCTGGGTCGACTACGAGCTGCAGACCGCCATCAAGGGTCTGTTCG
>CAYZVH010000064.1:0-12142 GCA_964481755.1 uncultured Bacteroides sp.
TAATCTTCGAGGAGTTCAAGGGAACAGGTAACATGGAGTTGCAGCTCGACCGCAACCTGTCCAACAAGCGCATCTTCCCCGCCGTCAACATCATCGCGTCCAGCACACGCCGCGACGACCTGCTGCTCGACAAGCAGACCCTCGACCGCATGTGGATTCTGCGCAAGTACCTGTCCGACATGAACCCGTTGGAGGCAATGGATTTCGTAAAGGACAAACTGGAGAAGACCAAGAACAACGAGGAGTTTCTCATGAGCATGAACTCATAAGATTAATATACTGTACTAATAGGAACCAGCCCCGCTTCCCGATGAAGGAGCAGGGCTGGTTTCTTTTTGTCAAGCCATCGACACACTACCTTAAAAGTCAGCCCCGCTTCCCGATGGAGGAGCAGGGCTGATCTCTTTAGTCAAACATTTGATGGCGAGAGACTCTCGCCGTAATCCGTCTATGGTTAGAAGGGGAGGTCGCCCGAGTCGCCTGCAGCGAAACCCGACGAGGCACCGTCGTTGCCGAACGAACCGCTGGCCGGCTCACTCTCGAACGGTGCGGGTGGGAACGGCGGGATGTTCGCATCCTGTGCCGCCGTCTGTGCAGGCTGCGCAGCGTTACGCACCACTCGCCATGCGCGGAGCTGATTGTACCAACGTCCGTTCCATTCACGGGCATCGATGTCGAAACTAACCGTCAAATCCTCGCCAGCCTGTATGTTGAACTGGCTAATCTTGTCCGAGCCAAACACTTCGAAGCACATCTTCCTAGGATACTGATCCTGTGTTGTTTCGATGACGTACTCTTGTGCCTTCCACTCATTTCCTACTCTCGAAACCCCGCCTCGAGGCTCCAAGACTGCTATTATCTTACCTGATATTTCCATTAAGCTTGTATTTTTACGATGCGAAAGTACGATAAAAATATTTAATAAGCCAATTTTCACCGGATAATTTAGGGTACGTCTGCAATTTTTCGTAACTTTGTAAACAATTACAAATAGTTAAAAACATAAATAGGATTACTATGAAATTTGTTGTTAAAAGTGTAGACTTATTCAATCATTTACAGGCTATTAGTCGTGTTATCGCCTCCAAGAATACGCTTCCGGTAATGGATTGTTTCCTCTTCGACCTGCAGGACGGAACGCTGTCTATCACCGCTTCAGACACAGAAACCACGATGATCACCCAGGTGGAGGTACTCGACAGCGACGCCAACGGCCGCTTCGCCGTGGTGGCCAAGACGCTGCTCGACGCATTGAAAGAGATTCCCGACCAGGGACTGACCTTCGAAGTGGACCTCGACACCTTTGCTATCATCGTCAGATATATGAACGGTCAATACAAGATTATCGGCCAGTCTTCGGACACGTACCCCTTCCCGCCTATGCTGGGAGTGAACACAGAGAGCATCTCCATAAAATCGAGCATCGTGACGAACGGCATCACACGCTCCATCTTCGCCTCGGGAGAGGATGAGCTCCGTCCCGTGATGAACGGCGTCTTTTTCGACATTCAAACGGACAGCGTGACCTTCGTGGCCTCCGACGGACATAAGTTGTCGCGCATCAAGAGATACGATTGCAACGGTACGGAGAAAGCATCGTTCATCCTGCCCAAGAAGCCGGCCAACCTGCTTCGCAACGTGCTCCCGAAGGACGACACCGAGGTGCATATCGACTTCGACGACCGCAACGTAGTGTTCGCCACCATCGACTACAAGCTCATCTGCCGTCAGTTGGAGGGACGCTACCCCAACTACAACTCCGTCATCCCCAAGAACAACCCACTGAGGATAACCGTCGACCGGTTTGCCCTGCTGAGCGCCATGAAGCGTGTGTCGGTGTTCGCTTCCACGGAGAATAGTTTGGTCAAGCTTCGTTTCCAAGGCAACCGGATGACCGTGTCGGCACAGAACCTGGACTTCTCCACCTCAGCCGAGGAGTCGGCATCGTGCAACTACGACGGACAGCCCTTCAGCATCGGCTTCAAGGCTCCGTTCCTGATAGATATGCTCAACAACCTCTCGGGCCAGAACGTCGACCTCGAGTTGGCCGATCCCTCACGCGCCGGCATCTTCGTGCCGACCCAGCAAGAGGAGAACGAGGAGGCTCTCATGTTGTTGATGCCTATGATGTTGAATGACTAACCCCCATACAAGTAGAAAGACCTTATGAAATTGAATCTGAAGAATCCGATTGTCTTCTTCGACTTGGAGACAACCGGCACCAATATCAACTCGGACCGCATTGTGGAGATTTGCTACCTGAAGGTCTACCCCAACGGCAACGAGGAGGCAAAGACAATGCGCATCAATCCTGGCATGCACATCCCCGAAGAGTCTACGGCCGTACACGGCATCCACGATGAGGACGTGGCCGACTGTCCCACCTTCAAGGAGGTGGCTGCCAACGTGGCACACGACATCGAGGGGTGCGACCTGGCCGGATTCAACTCCAACCGCTTCGACATTCCCATGCTCGCCGAGGAGTTTCTGCGGGCAGGCGTGGACATCGACATGGGCAAACACAAGTTCGTCGATGTGCAAGTTATTTACCATAAACTGGAGCAACGCACCCTGTCTGCCGCCTACAAGTTCTACTGCAACAAGAACCTGGAGGACGCACACTCGGCCGAGGCCGACACAAGGGCTACCTACGAGGTGCTGAAGGCCCAGTTGGACAGATACCCCGACGTGCTGAAGAACGACATCGCGTTCCTCTCGGAATACTCCAGCTTCACACGCAATGTGGACTTCGCCGGACGCATCGTCTACGACGACAAGGGCGTGGAAGTGTTCAACTTCGGCAAGTACAAGGGCGTGCCCGTGAAAGAGGTGTTCCGCAGAGACCCGGGCTACTACAGCTGGATGTTGCAGGGAGACTTCTCACTGAACACTAAACAAGTGTTGACAAAAATCAAATTGAGTGACCTCGGCAAGTAGTCATCAAAAGCAGACAAGATGTTACAAGGGAAAAAGATTGTCCTGGGCATAACCGGGAGCATCGCAGCGTACAAGGCTGCCATCCTCATCAGAGGACTGATAAAGCGAGGAGCCGAAGTGCAGGTGGTCATCACCCCGGCAGGTAAAGAGTTCATCACCCCGATAACCCTCTCGGCACTGACCAGCAAACCTGTCATCAGCGAGTTCTTCGCCCAACGCGACGGCACATGGCACAGCCACGTGGACCTCGGCCTGTGGGCCGACGCCATGGTGATAGCCCCCGCCACCGCCTCCACCATCGGCAAGATGGCCAACGGCATAGCGGACAACATGCTGGTCACCACCTACCTGTCCATGAAAGCGCCCGTCTTCGTGGCTCCCGCCATGGACCTAGACATGTTTCGCCACCCCTCTACCCAGCACAACCTGCAGACACTCCGTTCCTACGGCAACCACATCATAGAGCCGGCGGAGGGCGAACTGGCCAGCCATCTGGTGGGCAAGGGACGTATGGAGGAACCCGAGAACATCGTCAGCGTGCTCGATGCCTACTTCGACCAGTGCGAGGAGCTCAAAGGAAAAGAGATACTGATCACCGCCGGACCGACCTACGAGAAGATTGACCCCGTGCGATTCATCGGCAACTACTCCTCAGGTAAGATGGGATATGCCCTGGCCGAGGAATGTGCCAACCGCGGTGCCAACGTCACCCTGGTGAGCGGCCCTGTGCAGCTGACCGCCAAGCATCCGGCCATACGCACCATCCACGTGGAGGCGGCCAGCGAGATGGCGGCGGCTTCGAAAGAGGCATTCCCCACGATGGACGCGGCCATACTTTGCGCGGCAGTGGCCGACTTCACCCCCGAGCAACGGGCCGACCAGAAGATAAAGCGACTGAAGGACGACTTGGTCATACGGCTGAAGCCTACCGAGGACATAGCGGCCGCCCTGGGAAAGACGAAGACGGACAAACAAGTGCTTGTGGGCTTCGCGTTGGAGACCAACCAAGAGATGGAGCACGCGCAGGATAAACTCAAGCGGAAGAACTTCGACTTCATTGTGCTGAACTCACTCAACAACAAAGGAGCCGGATTCCGCTGCGACACCAACCAGGTCACCCTCATCGACGCCACCAGCCACACGGACTTCCCGCTGAAGAGCAAGACCGAGGTGGCGGCGGACATCGTCGACCGACTGTGCCAGTGCCTGCGGAGCAAGAACTAAAGGAGAAAACGCAACTATGCTACAATCATTATCTATTGAACATTACGCACTGATAGACCAACTCCATATAGAGTTCAAAGAGGGCTTCTCGGTGATAACGGGCGAGACCGGAGCCGGCAAGTCCATCATCCTAGGAGCCATCGGACTTCTCTTAGGACAACGGGCCGACGCCAAGGCCATCCGAAACGGAGAGACCAAATGTACGGTGGAAGGCGAGTTCAACATCTCCGCCTACCAGATGGAGGCCTACTTCGAGGCGAACGACCTGCAATACGACGGCGACGTGTGCATCCTGCGGCGCGAGATTCACGCCTCGGGCAAGAGCCGCGCCTACATCAACGACTCACCCGTCACGCTGAGCCAGATGAAGGACCTGGGCGACCGCCTGATAGACATCCACTCGCAACACCAGAACCTGCTGCTCAACAACGAGGACTTCCAACTGAGGATTGTCGACCTGATAGCCTCCGACGCCAAAGAGCTGAGCACATACAAAGCGCTCTATGCCGACTACCGCGACTGCTGCACGAAGCTGCAACAGACCATCGAGGAGAGTCAGCGCAACAAGGCGGACGAGGACTACCTGCAGTTCCAGCTGTCGCAGTTGGACGAGGCCAAGCTGCAGGCCGGCGAGCAAGAGGAGCTGGAACAGGAGATGGACCTGCTGAGCCATGCCGAGGAGATAAAGGAGCAGTTCTATAAGGTTGGCTCCATCCTCAACGGCGACGAGCAAGGCGTGTTGCAAGCCGTCAAGGAAGCGCTCAACAGTCTGCGCGGACTTCAGGACATCTACCCCGCTACCGAGGAGCTGGCCAACCGCATGGAGAGTTGCTACATCGAGATGAAGGACATCGAGATGGAGGTGGAACGCTGCAACGAAGAGATCTCGTTCAACCCCGAACGGTTGGAGCAGGTCAACGAGCGGCTCAACCTCATCTACTCGCTCCAACAGAAACATCATGTGGAGACCGTCGACGAACTGATAAGCATAGCCGACGGCTACCGAGCACAACTGCAGACCATCGCCAACAGCGACAACACCATCGCCGAGCTGACACGGCAGAAGGAGGAACTGCACAAGCAACTCCTCGCTCTGGCGAAGGGGCTGACCGGACTGCGTGCCGCTAGCGGACAAAAGATACAGGACGAGATGATGAGCCGACTCACACTGCTGGGCATGCCCAACGTGAAGTTCCAGGTGGAGATGGAACCCTTGGCAGAGCCGGGTGCGGCTGGCATGGACCGCGTGGTCTTCCTCTTCTCGGCCAACAAGAACAGCAAGTTGCAACCCGTGGCCTCCATTGCCTCCGGCGGTGAGATAGCCCGTGTGATGCTGTCGCTCAAAGCCATGATAGCGGGAGCGATGAACCTGCCCACCATCATCTTCGATGAGATAGACACCGGCGTGTCCGGCGAGATAGCCGAAAAGATGGCTTGCATCATGAAGGAGATGAGCGGCAATGGACACCAGATTATCAGCATCACCCACTTGCCACAGATAGCCGCCCTAGGCGACACACATTATAAGGTATACAAGCGCGATGAGGAGAGCGGAACGACGAGCCACATCGACCAGCTTGACAACGAACAGCGTGTGATGGAACTGGCACACATGTTGAGCGGAAGCACCCTGTCGGAGGCGGCCGTCAACAATGCCAAGGCCCTGCTGGAACACGCAAAGAACAAATGATAGATTATGTATTCGGAAAAGAGTGAAATGATATTCGGCGTGAGGGCCGTGATAGAGGCCATCGAAGCCGGAAAGGAGATAGATAAGATACTGGTGAAGCGGGACATGCAGAGCGACCTGTCGAAGGAGTTGTTCGCAGCCCTGAAGGGGACACTGATACCCGTGCAGCGGGTGCCCGTGGAACGCATCAACCGCATCACACGCAAGAATCATCAAGGCGTGGTAGCGTTCATCTCCGCCATCACGTACCAGCATATCGAGGACCTGGTGCCCACCCTGTTCGAGGCAGGCAAGAGCCCCATACTGATGATGCTCGATGGACTGACGGACGTGCGCAACTTCGGTGCCATAGCCCGCACGTGCAACTGCGCGGGCGTGGATGCCATCGTCATCCCGGCCCGCAACAGCGTCAGCGTGAACGCCGACGCCATCAAGACCTCGGCCGGAGCGCTCCACACACTGCCCGTGTGCCGCGAGCAGAACCTCACCACGACGATAAAGTTTCTGAAGGACAGTGGGTTCAAGATTGTGGCAGCGACAGAGGACGGTGACTACGACTACACACAGGCCAACTACAAAGACCCCGTGTGCATCATCATGGGAGCCGAGGACACAGGCATACCCGACGAGCACCTGGCCCTGTGCGACGAATGGATAAAGATACCGATGTTCGGCAACATCGAGTCGCTGAACGTGTCGGTAGCGGCGGGCATCCTCATCTACGAGGCGATACGCCAACGCGGATTTAAACAAGAATGACAAATAACAATTACGGATATGAATAGATTGACATTAAGCATTGTAGGACTCACGATGGCTGCGACAGCGGTGGCTCAAGCCCCCAAGGCGGTGACGCAGGCGAAGAAGGCTGTGTTCTCGGTCATCACCTACGACAACAACGATAAGATTATCGGATCGGGCAACGGATTCTTCATCAGTCCTAAGGGCGACGGCGTGTCCGACTACACCTTATTTAAAGGAGCCAAGAAAGCGGTGGTGGTAGATGCCGACGGCAAACAACACACCGTGGACTGCATACTGGGAGCCAACGAGATGTACGACGTGGTGAAGTTCCGCATCAAAGCGGAGAAGAGCGTGCCGGCCCTGACACTGGAGACCACCGCCGCAGCCAAGGGAGCTACGCTCTACCTGCTGCCCTACTCCACCCAGAAACAGACTACGCCACAGAGCGCGCAAGTGTCTGAGGTGAGCGACATCGACAATGGCGACAAGTACTACACCCTAGCACTCGCCACCACCGACAAGATGGTCAACTGCCCGGTGGTGAACGACAAAGGCAATGCGGTAGGCATGATACAGAAAGGCGGTTCCGAGAAGGAGCCGAAGAGCTATGCCCTAGGAGCGTCCTACGTGGCACGCCTCGCCATGACGGCCTTGTCCTGCAACGACTATGCCCTCAACAGCATAGGCATCAAGAAAGGTTTCCCCGAGCAGGAAGACCAGGCACTGGTCTACCTCTACATGCTCTCAGGCTCCGTAACAGCCGAAGAATATCTGCAACGGCTCGACGACTTCCTCGCCGAGTTTCCCAACAGCGCCGACGGATATTTCCGCCGTGCGTCGGCCAACATCAGTCTCTACAAGGACGAGACGCACTTTGCCGCTGCCGAGAAGGACATCGAGAAAGCACTCAGCCTGACCAAGCAGAAGGACAACATGCTCTACGACCTCAGCAAGGTCTACCTGGAGGCAGCCTTCTCGGGATTCACCTACAAGGACTGGAACGCCGATAAGGCCCTGGCCACCATCAAAGAGGCCATCGACATCAACCCCTCACCCGTCTACGTGCAGCAACAGGGCGACATCCTCTTTGCCACGGAGAAGTACGACGAGGCTTTCACCTGCTACACCACCGTGAACCAATCGGAAGTGAAAAGCGAAACGTCGCTCTACAGTGCAGCCCAATGCAAGGATAAGTTGGGACAGAAGGAAGAGGCATTGGCACTGATGGACAGCACCGTCAATTTCTTCGGAACTCCACTTCCTGCCAAAGGCGCCCCTTACCTGTTGGGTAGGGCACAACTGAAAACAAACCTGAAGATGTACCGACAAGCTGTTGCCGACTACAATGAATACGAGAAGCTCGTCAACGGACGCGCCAACGCGGCATTCTACTTCCTGCGCGAGCAGAACGAGCTGGAGGTACGCATGAACCAACAGGCGCTGGACGACATAAAGAAGGCCGTGGAGTTGGAGCCTCAGGAACCGCTCTATCTGATGGAGCTGACCTCGCTTCACATCAAGTTCAACCAACTGGACGAAGCCATCGCCACCGCCAAGAAAGGCATCGAGCTGGATTCCAACAACGCCGACTTCTACCGCATGCTGGGCTATTGCCAGGCGCAGACCGGACAGAAGGCGGAGGGTAAGGCCAACCTGCTGAAGGCAAAGGAGAAGGGCGACCCCAATGCGGAGAGCCTTATCGAGAAGTTTTGCAAATAACACAAACGAATGAGAGTAAGAGCAGAGTGAAAATGGATGCGCGTAAGGGCACCGACCATCAAAATATGGTGTCATTTATTGCCTAATTGAATCATTCATTCTAATTTTGCAACAAATCTACAGAACAAAATCTATTAAAGAAGACTGCTATATGTATTTATGCGAACAAACATGGCGCTGGTATGGACCGAATGACCCCGTGAGTCTGTGGGACATCAAACAAGCCGGAGCAACGGGTATCGTCAATGCTTTGCACCATATCCCCAACGGAGAGGTATGGACAGTGGAGGAGATTATGAAACGCAAACAGATGATTGAAGAGGTCGGCCTCACATGGTCTGTCGTGGAGAGTATCCCCGTACACGAACACATCAAGACGCAGACCGGCGACTTCATGCGTTACATCGAGAACTACAAACAGAGCATACGCAACCTGGCGCAATGCGGCGTCATGGTTGTCACCTACAACTTCATGCCCGTGCTCGACTGGACCCGCACGGACCTGGCCTTCACGATGCCCGACGGTTCAAAGGCCTTGCGCTTCGAACGCGCGGCATTCATCGCCTTCGACCTGTTCATACTGAAACGCCCCGGAGCCGAGAAGGATTACTCCGAAGCGGACAAGGCGAAGGCTAAAGCCCGCTACGACCAAATGAACGAGGCGGACAAACAACTGCTCGTGCGCAATATGATTGCCGGACTGCCAGGCTCGGAGGAGAGCTTCACCGTGGAGCAGTTCCAGGAAGCACTGAACCGCTACCAGGACATCGACGCCGAGAAGCTGCGCGAGAACTTGATATTCTTCCTCAAAGAGATAGCTCCCGTGGCCGATGAGGTGGGCGTGAAGCTGGCCATCCATCCGGACGACCCTCCCTACACCATCCTCGGACTGCCGCGCATCATGAGCACGGAGGCCGACTTCAACCGCTTGGTGGAGGCCGTGCCCAACAAGTCGAACGGACTCTGCTTGTGCACCGGCTCATTGGGTGTGCGCGCCGACAACGACTTGGCCGGCATGATGGAGCGTCTGGGCGACCGCGTCTACTTTGTACACCTGCGCAGTACCCAACGCGACGACGAAGGTAACTTCTACGAGGCCAACCACCTGGAGGGCAACGTGGACATGTACAACGTGATGAAGGCATTCCTCGCCCTGCAGCAACGACTGAAGGTGTCAATTCCCATGCGTCCCGACCACGGACACCAGATGATTGACGACCTGAAGAAGAAGACCAACCCCGGATACTCGTGTCTGGGCCGCTTGCGCGGACTGGCGGAGTTGCGCGGACTGGAGATGGGCATCGCCAAGTCGCTGTTCCAATAAGGGGGACGCCCGATAGAGAGTATACATTATTATATATAGGACACATTCAAAACAAATAAAGATATGCTTACCATCAAACAAATTACAGAAAACACGGACGAGGTAATCCGCGGTCTTGAGAAAAAGCATTTTAAAGACGCAAAAGAAGTCATTGCGCAAGTTATTGAACTGAACAACAAACGCCGCACGTCACAGAACTCCCTGGACAAGAACCTGGCTGAAGTGAACGCACTGTCGAAGTCCATCGGCTCGCTGATGAAAGAGGGCAAGAAGGACGAGGCTGAGAACGCAAAGGCACGTGTGGGCGAACTGAAGAATGCCAACAAGTCAATCCAAGAGGATATGGACAAAGCCGCAGCTGACCTGCAGACTCTCTTATATACAATACCTAACGTTCCCTACGAGGAGGTGCCCGAAGGTTTCGGTGCCGAGGACAACGTGGTGGAGAAGATGGGAGGCGAAATGCCCGAACTTCCCGCCGACGCACTGCCCCACTGGGAGCTGGCGAAGAAGTACGACCTGATCGACTTCGAGCTTGGCGTGAAGATTACCGGTGCGGGATTCCCCGTATACAAGGGCAAAGGCGCCCGTCTCCAGAGAGCCCTCATCAACTTCTTCCTCGACGAGGCTCGCGAGGCAGGCTACCTGGAGGTGATGCCTCCTACGGTTGTCAACCAGGCTTCAGGCTACGGCACAGGACAGCTGCCCGACAAGGAGGGCCAGATGTACCACTGCGACCTGGACGACCTCTATATGATTCCTACCGCCGAGGTGCCTGTGACGAACATCTACCGCGACGTCATCCTCGACGAGAAAGACCTGCCTATCAAGAACTGCGCCTACACAGAGTGTTTCCGTCGCAAGGCTGGTTCGTATGGTAAGGACGTGCCCGGTCTGAACCGTCTGCACGAGTTCTCGAAGGTGGAGATTGTACGCATCGACACCCCGCAACACTCCAAGGAGTCGCACAAAGAGATGTTGGCCCATGTGGAAGGTCTGCTCCGCAAACTGGAACTGCCGTACCGCATCCTGCGTCTGTGCGGCGGCGACATGAGCTTCACCTCTTCTATCTGCTTCGACTTCGAGGTGTTCTCCGCAGCCCAGAAGCGTTGGCTGGAGGTCAGCTCGGTATCCAACTTCGACAGCTATCAGGCCAACCGTCTGAAATGCCGTTACCGCACGGCAGAGAAGAAGACAGAGCTCTGCCACACGTTGAACGGTTCGGCCCTGGCCCTGCCGCGTATCGTGGCCGCCCTGTTGGAGAACAACCAGACACCCGAAGGCATCCGTTTGCCGAAGGCTTTGGTTCCCTACTGCGGATTCGAGATGATAGACTAATGACATCACCAAACTGAAAGCTATGCGCTACGGTACAGCCACGAAGCGTGCCGTAGCGCTTTTTTATATCACATGATAAAGGTACAGATTAACCCCAAGTACGAGCATCTGAGGAGCTTCATCGAACAGATTGCCACGGTCTTCGAGCAGATGGGACGCGAGATATACCACGGACGAAACGTCATCCGGGTGATAGCGGCACCTGACGGCACGGAGGTCAACGTGAAGCGGTTTCACCAACCACGGAGCGTCAACCGCTTTGTCTACTCGTGGAACATCCGTCGACCCAAGGGACGGCGCGCTTATGCATACACGTTTCTGCTGAACGACAAAGGCATCCACACCCCCGAAGCCATCGCCCTCATCGAGGACCGTGGTGCGCTCGGCCTGCTCGGTTACTCCTACCTGGTGACGCAACAGAGCACCTGTCCCTACACACTGAAGGTGTTGAAGGAGGATGCTCCGGCCGACATGTATGAGCCTTTGGCCAAATCGCTGGCCCGCTTCGCCTTCAACATCCACACGAACGACATCATGCACAAGGACTTCACGCCCGGCAACATCTTATGGGAGAAGACCGACGAAGGCTACCGCTTCGAGCTGGTGGACATCAACCGCATGTACTTCGGCCCAGTATCCCTCCACAAAGGATTGGCTAATCTGACCCGCCTCTGGGGACCGAAGCGTTTCATCGAACTCCTTGTCCGCGAGTACGCCACCCTGCGCCACGCCGACCCGGACGCGTCCGTCGCCTATGCCCTGAAAGTGCGGAGCGCCTTCTGGCACCAGTATGCCAAGAAACACAGGATGCCGTTCCGCATCGAATACTAGCCCACACATACCCTAAATAATGGCCCTAGGGTCTAGGCCACGAGAGCATAGGGTCTCGGGCCGTTGAGCATAGGGTCTCTGAAATGGGGGTCTATGCTGGCGAGAAAGGTGAGAAAGATAAAAAAGCGCCCATAAGACCCAATCGCAATAGAACTTGCCAAACTTGAATAAAACAACACAAAGCGTAAAACTTTCAACGTCTTTTGGCCTGCCAAAAGACAATGCTTTGTTCGGGCTTATACAATCGGTTGTTTTGGCTTATACAATCGGTTGTTTTGGCTTATACAATCGGTTGTCTTTGCCTATACGAACGATTGTTTTTGCCTATACGAACG
>CAYZVH010000064.1:12242-15507 GCA_964481755.1 uncultured Bacteroides sp.
TTATACAATCGGTTGTCTTTGCCTATACGAACGATTGTTTTTGCCTATACGAACGGTTGTCCGAGCCCTTGCGATTGCCAATAGATGATAAGGTATTCACTTGGCCATCGAGCCGGCGAAGGTGTTCTTCGACCCAAGAGTGAGTAGAATACCGAACCGTGTAACATTTATAAAACAAACCGAAACCTACGCTAAACACACTTTCCGGGCCATTACCTACATTTGCCTACTGTAACAACATAGATACATTACATACTTATGAAGACAAAACAAACCCTAGCGATCGGCCTGCTGCTGGCCGTGCAAAGTGCAGCGTATGCACAGAACCCTATCATACAAACCCAACTGACAGGAGACCCGGCCCCAATGGTGGCGGGCGATCGACTCTACGTCTACACCGGACACGATGAGGACGGAGCGGACTTCTTCTGGATGAACGAGTGGCGCGTCTACTCCACCACCGACATGGTCAACTGGACCGACCACGGGTCGCCGCTCGACCTCACGTCCTTCACATGGGCCGACGAACGCGCCTGGGCATCGCAGACCATCGAGCGCAACGGCAAATACTATTGGTACGTCTGTGCCCACTCCAAGCTGAGCGGCGGCATGGCCATCGGCGTGGCCGTAGGCGATTCACCCACGGGGCCGTTCAAGGATGCCATCGGCAAACCGCTCTTCGAGAACGGCAGCTGGGACCACATAGACCCGACCGTGTGGGTGGACGACGACGGACGTGCCTACCTGATGTGGGGCAACCCCCGCATCTACTATGCCGAGCTGAACGAGGACATGATCAGTCTGAAGAGCAACGTCGACCCCAAGGACGCTATCGATGAGAAACGGCAGGTAGGCCGACTGGAGTTGACCGAGGAAGGTTTCGGCGCCCCCGACATGCAGAAGCGCGACCGGGAGAAGAAGTACAAGGACTTCTACACCGAAGGACCGTGGCTGATGAAGCGGGGCGGCAACTACTACCTGCTCTATGCGGCGGGTGGCGTGCCGGAGCACATCGCCTACTCCATGAGCAAGAAACCGCTGGGACCCTGGAAGTATAAGGGCGAGGTGATGCCGCTGGAGGACACAGGATCGTTCACCAACCACTGCGGAGTGGTGGATTACAAAGGCAAATCATACTTCGTGTACCACACCGGCAAGCTGGGCGGAGGCTTCGGTCGCAGCGTGGCGGTGGAGGAGTTTCAGTTCAACGCCGACGGCACCTTCCCCATCATCCACCATACCGAGCAGGGGGCATCACCCGTGGGCACACTCAATCCCTACCAGCGCACCGAGGCCGAGACCATCGCCTACGCCAAGGGCGTGAAGTCAGAGCAAACCGACGACACGGGCGTTTACATCTCCGAGATACACAACGAGGATTACATCAAAGTGCGCGAGGTGGACTTCGGTACGCGGGGAGCACAGCGGTTCATCGCCTCCGCGGCATGCTCCTCCGTGGGCGGCAACCTGGAGGTTCGTCTGGACAGCATCCAGGGCGAGAAGATTGCCGACCTGAAGGTGACCAAGACTGGCGGTTGGGAGAAGTTCCGCACCTTCACCGCCGAAGTGAACAAACAGCAAGCGAAGGGCAAACACGACATCTACTTCGTGTTCAGAGGTCTGAAGGGTAGCAAGCTGTTCACCTTCGACTGGTGGAAATTCGAAGAGTAATTCAAGTTCCGCAAGTTGAACCTCTTCGCTGATAGATGAAACTCTCTCTAGCCTGTGCCCCTGCAGTGGCACAGGTTTACCTATTTTAAACAAAAATGTCGCGACTTGTGGTCGCGACATTTTTATATGATTTAGTCTAAGACTCTTTCGATTAGAGAGCGCCAACCTCGTGCAGAGCACCGTTGGTCTTGCGTACGGCAGCAGCGCTGGCAGCGAACTTAGCTTTCTCCTCCTCGTTCAGAGGCAACTCAACGATCTTCTCGATACCGTTCTTGCCCAGGATTACGGGAACACCGCAGCAGATGTCTGACTCACCATACTCACCCTCGAGGTAAACTGAGCAGGGAACCATCTTGCGCTGGTTGTGAACGATAGCCTCTACGACCATTGCGCCTGCCGCACCCGGAGCATACCATGCGGATGTACCGAGGAGCTTGGTCAGTGTGGCACCACCTACCATAGTAGCGGCAGCAACCTCCTGCAACTTCTCCTCAGAGAGGAAGTTAGTAACAGGCATACCCTTGTATGTAGCGAAACGTGTCAAAGGAATCATCGTGGTGTCGCCGTGTCCGCCGATTACCATACCCTCAACCTCGTTGGCGTTGCAGTTCAGAGCCTGTGACAAGAAATATTTGAAACGAGAACTATCCAAAGCACCACCCATACCGATGATTCTGTTCTTCGGCAAGCCCAGAGATTTCAATGACAGATAAGTCATCGTATCCATCGGGTTAGAGATCACTACGATAATAGCGTTGGGAGAATACTGCAGAATGTTGCCTGCAACAGATTTCACGATACCTGCGTTCACTCCGATAAGCTCCTCACGCGTCATACCCGGCTTACGGGGAATACCTGAAGTGATAACCACTACATCCGAGTTAGCTGTCTTGGAATAGTCATTTGTACAACCTACCACTGTGGTGTCAAAACCGAGCAACTGAGCAGTTTGCATCATGTCCATTGCCTTACCTTCGGAAACGCCTTCTTTCACATCCAGCATTACCACTTCGTCTGCCACCTCGTTAAAAGCAAGCACGTTAGCGCATGTAGCGCCTACATTGCCCGCACCGACAACTGTTACTTTTGACATATAAATCTTTTTTTATTAGTTAGTTAAACATCTTTTTCCTTTAGTTCTAAATACCATGCAAAGGTACGATCTTTTTCGTATTAAAGAAAAATTTCCGTAATATTTTTCTGACTACATTCATAAAAAATATTATTTTTGCAGCCGATTTAATCAACAGCTAAGACGCATATACTGATTATGAAAAAGAATAACCTATTTACTATCATAGCCATCGCAGTATTGGCACTGGCTTTGGGCATCGTGGTCTACTTCCTCTGCGAGGCCAAGAAAGAGAATAAGGAGATGACTCAACTCTTCGAGATAGAGAAGGAGGAGATGGAAAACGAATATAGCAGCTACGCCAATCAGTACGACGAGTTGCAGGTGCAGATCAACAACGACTCCCTCTTCGAGAAGCTCGAGAGCGAGAAACTGAAGACTCAACGCCTGCTGGAGGAACTGCGCCAGGTGAAGACCACCAACGCGGCGGAGATATCGCGCTTGAAGAAGGAGCTGAAGACT
>CAYZVH010000065.1:0-15474 GCA_964481755.1 uncultured Bacteroides sp.
GCGACAAACTCTACAAACTGGTGTCGCCGGAGAAGCTGGCTCAGCAGAAGAACGGTGCTGGCGAAGACTAAAACGCAACATCGGGCGTGTAGTCAGCTTTGTAAGGGTTGGTAAGTTATGCGGTATGCAGAGGCCACCTATAAATGAATTCGGTAAGCCCCAATAAATGAAGTATACCTCAATGGCCGATGAGGTATACCTCAAGTGCCAATGAAGTATACTTCATCAGCCAACGAGGTATACTTCATGTTTAGTCGTTGTCCATTCCAGGTGCCGGTAGTGTTTGAATTCTTCAGGGCCATAACCTAGTATTCTGACAAGTAAAACAGGAATCTGACTGGGTCCGAAGGCCGTGTTTTGATGACCCTAGGGTCTAGGCCCCGAGAGCCTATGCTCAAAGGCACGAGACCCTATGCTCTCTGGCCCTTGACCCTATAGCCATTTTTTGAGGCTCGCTAGGCCGCCTTGCGGCTTCTCCTAAATGCGAGGAACAATCCCACCAATACTCCTACGATTAATAGACCCAAGGCACAGAAGGCGATGGTCTCGGTGACGTGGAGTGAGACGGGGTCGAACGAGAAGACGATGGTGTGTTTGCCGGCCGGTACGTACATGGTACGCAGTACGTAGTCCGCCCGTCCGTGAGGGGCTTCCTTGCCGTCAATGGTGGCCTGCCATCCGGGGTAGTAGACCTCGGAGAACACCACGTAACCACCCTCTTTGGAATCCACATCGTAAGTCAGCTTGTTGGGCAGATAGGCGGTCAGCGTAATCTGTCTGGTGGAGTCGCTTGCCGCTGCCTGCGAGGTAGTGGTAGTTCCCGCGTCTCCCAACTTGCCTTGGAACTTCGTGTCCACCACGGTCACCTCTTTCAGATCCACTTTGTGGAGCATGTCGAGCTCGTCGTTGGCGGTGTTGACGTAGTTCACCTCGTTCACAAACCAGGCGTTGCCATAGGCGTTGGGGTTCTGCAACGGAATGGTGGTCTGCCCTTTGCCCGGGAAGATGAACCATCGGGTGTTGAGCATGTTCACAACGGGAAACTGCCCACCAGCCACTTTCGACATGTCGCCGAAGTTGTCCGCCACCTCCTGGTAGATGTTCTGCATCTCGGGGGCGATGTGGGCCTCTATCAACTCCTGGTAGCGGCGGAGCTTGGCGGCATGGTATCCGCCCACGCTCTTGTGCCAGTAGGAGGTCTCATTCTCGTTGAAGGTATTCGATGCAAGATTGAGCACCCGGTAGTCGAGGCTCTTGTCCTGCAGGATGTAGCTGTCGGTCTGCGAGGGCTTGAAGGCCTGCTCGCGTTTGGACTTCTCCACGAACATGCTGTCGTTGAGGTAACGTTTGTTCACCTGCCACATGTCCACCAAGCAGAGCACCGTCATCGCAGCCACCAGCCAACGGCTCTTCAGTGTGCCACGGCTGTAGAACAGCAGCAACAGGGCTCCTATCAACACGATGAAGAAACTGCGCCAAGCGTCGGCGGTGAAGATGGCTACACGCATCTCCTCGAGGTTGGTGAGGATGGGGTCGAGGAACTCGCCTAAGTTGCTGCCTTGCAGCGCGCTCATCTCCATTGAGGAGATGTAGGAGTGGAAGAACAGACGGGGCGCGATGGCAAAGAGCAGTGCCAGTCCGCCTGTCAGCCCGAAGGCGATGAAAAACGGACGGATGCGCTCGCGCAGCAGTTTCGGTTGCTCGATAATCTCTTTCAGTGCCAGCATGGCCAGCAACGGAATGGTGAACTCGGCAATCACCAGTATGGACGATACAGCCCGGAACTTGTCGTACATAGGCACATAGTCGAGGAAAAAGTCGGTGAAGCCCATGAAGTTCTTTCCCCACGAGAGGAGGATGGAGAGCACCGTGGCCGCTACCAAAGCCCATTTCAGAGGACCTTTCACGATGAAGATGCCCAGGATGAAGAGCATCAGCACGAAGGCCCCCACATAGACGGGACCGGATGTGCCGGGCTGCTCGCCCCAGTATTGGGTGAGTTGGCTATAGATGGCCATGAACCGTGTGTCGGCTTTCTTCATGGCAGTCTGGCTGTCGGACATCAGCAGGGGCTTATCCCCTTGGCTGGAGGCGCCGCCCTTCACGTTCGGCACAAGCAGCGAGAACGTCTCGCCGATGCCGTAGCTCCACTGGGTGATGTAGTCGCGCTCCAGTCCGCTCTTGGTCTGGTTGCCGGTGTCGGGCTTCACCAGTTCGCTCTTGCCGCGCATCGTCTCCTTACTATACTGATAGGTATGGTAGAGGTTGCTCAGATTCACCGCCACACCCACGAGCGCCGCCAGCACCAGCACGCCGGTGGACTTGAGGAAGCGCGGCTGCTCCTTCTTCTGCCAGGCGTCCACGCCGAAGCCGATGACCATGAAGAACATCACGAAGCAGAAGTAGTAGCTCATCTGTATGTGGTTGGAGAGAATCTGCAGGGCCAGGAACAGGGCCGTGACGATGCTGCCACACAGGTAGCGTCCGCGGTAGATGAGCACCATGCCCGCTATCGTGGGCGGCACGTAGGCCAGCGTGTAGAACTTCCAGAGGTGGCCTGCGGAGATGATGATGAAGAAGTAGGACGAGAAGGCCCACACGATGGCACCTAGTGCTGCCAGCCACACCTTGAAGTTGAAGGCGCGCAGCAGGATGTAGAAGCCTAGCAACATGATGAATACCAGCGCCGCCACGTCGGGAAGGAAGAGCTTGTAGCACTTCTCCACGCTGCGCAACGAGTCGGTGGAGGTGTAGCTGGGCGACATCTGATAGGTGGGCATACCGCCAAACAAAGCGTTGGTCCAGCGGGTGCGTTCGCCCGTCTTCTCCAGATAGTCGGTCGACTCCTTGCCGGCGCCGATGCCTGCCACGGAGTCGTGCTGTGCGAGGATGCGGCCCTCGAACACCGCCGGGGCAAAGTAGGCCACCGACAGGAGGGCGAAGAGTATAATCGCTACCACGTCGGGCAGAATTCTTTTCTGTAAGTTCATAAGCTGTTCGTTGTTAATTGCGCACAAAGATAGCGCATTTCTGTTGCCACACCTAACATCTTTGGAGAAGATGAGGCCCATCGGACAAAATATTGGGGCAAGCATGGCATTCTGCGCTCTATTTCCTTTATCTTTGCAAGCAAACATCAAAAAAACATTCAGTAGTACTATGATTATAGGAATCATCAATGCCATGCAGAAAGAGCATGTGCAGATACAGTCGCTCCTCGGCGACAGGGAGACGGTCACCAAGGGACGCCACTCCTTTGTGAAGGGAACGCTCCACGGCAACACCATCGTGCTGGCGCAGTCGGGCATCGGCAAAGTAAACGCGGCGGTAGGCGCCTTGGAACTGATCAACTACTTCCAGCCAGACTGCCTCATCAACACTGGCGTGGCCGGCGGCATCGACGCCTCGCTCCATGTGATGGATGTGGTGGTGGGCGACCGCGTGGTCTATCACGACGTGGACTGCGGACCGGAGAACGAGGCCGGTCAGGTGCAGGGCCTGCCGGCCGACTACGAGAGCAACCGCAAACTGTTCCACTGCGCCTTGGCGTTGCAGACCGACACGAACATCCGCGGTGGACTCATCTGCAGCGGCGACCAGTTCATAGTGGACCCGCGTCAGCTGGCCGACATCAAGCGCCGCTTCCCCGCGGGCATGGCGGTGGACATGGAGTCGGGAGCCATCGCACAGGTGTGTTACCTCTACGAGGTCTCCTTCCTCAGTTTCCGCATCATCAGCGACATCCCTGGGGCGGAGAACCACCTTGACGAGTATGCCAACTTCTGGGACACCATGGCGGAGAAGTCGTTTCGCGTGACACGCACCTTCCTCGATCATTTGCCCACTGACTTGAAATGAAACCATTTCCCCCGCAGACGGCGGGGGAGCATACAACAATAAACCAAACAAGAAAATCAGAATGAAAACAATTCCGAGCTTTACCATCGACCACCTGCATCTGCTGCGTGGCATCTACGTGTCGCGCAAAGACAGCGTCGGCAACGAGACCGTGACCACCTTCGACATCCGCATGAAGGAACCCAACCGCGAACCCGCTCTAGGTCAGGGTGCGTTGCACACCATCGAGCATCTGGCGGCTACCTACTTGCGCAACCACCCCGTGTGGGCCGACAAGATTGTCTACTGGGGACCGATGGGCTGCCTCACGGGCAACTACTTGCTGATGAGGGGCGACCTGGAGTCGGCCGACATCGTGGAACTGATGAAGGAGACCTTCCGCTTCGTGGCGGAGTTTGAGGGTGAAGTGCCGGGCGCCGCTCCCAAGGACTGCGGCAACTACCTGCTCCACGATCTGCCTATGGCCAAGTGGGAGGCTGCCAAGTACCTCCACGAGGTGCTCGAGCACATGACCGACGCCAATCTACACTACCCGCAGCAGTAGGAGTGTGGACGGCTACCTCCTCTCGTATAGGGGGCTCGCTCCAATCTATGAGAATTACTCTAATATATTATATGTACAACTTTAACTCTTAAACATTCATGAAGAAACAGACTCTTACGGCACTGGCCGCTTGTGCGCTGCTGTTGGCAGGATGCCACACTGCACCCAAGCAACAGGCGGACGACAGTGCCAGCGTGGCCGTGTCCAATCGACAGGGCGACCTGGGCGACGGCACGTTCATCAACCCAATCCTCGGGGGCGACTACCCCGACCCCACCATTATGCGTGAGGGCGACGACTACTACATGACCAACTCCGCCTTCGACTATGTGCCGGGCCTGACGGTGTTCCACTCCAAGGACCTTGTCAACTGGGAACCCATCAGCTTCGCCCTGACGAAGTATCTGGGCTCGGTGTGGGCACCGGACATCTCGAAGTATGGCGACAAGTACTACATCTACTTCACCGTGGCTCATCCCAAGGGTCGTATGAACTTCGTGACCTACGCCGACTCACCTTATGGTCCGTGGAGCGACCCCATCGACCTGAAGATAGGTAATATAGACCCTTGCCATGTGGTGGGTGAGGACGGCACCCGCTGGATGTTCATGAGCGGCGGCAAGCGTGTGAAACTGACTGACGACGGCCTGGCCATCGTGCCGGGCACGGAAGAGAAGGTCTACGAGGGCTGGCAGTATCCCGAAGAGTGGGAGACCGAAGGCCTCTGCCTGGAGGGACCGAAGCTCCGCAAGATTGGCGAATACTACTATTATCTGAATGCCGAGGGTGGTACAGCCGGACCTCCTACCAGCCACATGGTGGTGATGGCACGCTCCAAATCCATCAACGGCCCTTGGGAGAACTCTCCTTACAACCCCATCATTCACACCGAGAAGAAGGCTGAGCGCTGGTGGTCCAAGGGCCACGGTTCGCTGATTGACACCTCCGACGGCCGCTGGTATCTGGTGTACCACGCTTACGAGAACAGCTTCACCAGCCTGGGCCGCCAGACCCTGATAGAGCCGGTGGAGATGACCGAGGACGGATGGTTCAAGGCATCGTTGCCCGGCACGGCCATAGAAAAACCTATCGCTAAGCCTATCGCTTCGGATAAGCAGATGGACCGCCGCGAGCACCTGAAGGAGTTCCGTCCGGGACTGGAGTGGAAGTTCTACAAGGCTTACGACCCAGAGCGCATCCAGGTGAAGGATGGTGTGCTGACCATGAAGGCGTTGGGCGACGACCCGTCGCAGTCATGCCCCATGATGTTCGTGGCCGGCATGCGTGCCTACGAGGTGGAGGTGGAAGTGGAGATAGACCCCGAGGCAATGGCCGGAGTGATGCTCTACTACAACAGCGATTTCTTTGTGGGCACAGGCTTCGATTGTGAGAAGCGCTACCGCCTGCGCAAAGGCAAAGCCAACCGTAGCGGCATGAACGAAGGCGGCAACCACCTGTGGCTGAAGATCCGCAACAACAACCAAGTGGTGACCGGCGCCTACAGCTACGACGGCAAGACCTGGACACGCGAGACCTGGGGCATGGAAGTTTCCGGCTACAACCACAACACGCTCTACGAGTTCCAGAGCATGCTGCCCGCTCTGTTCGTCTGCGGCAAGGGCGAGGCCCGCTTCAAGAACTTCAAGTTCACCCCGCTGGACTAAACGCTACTCTTTTCCTGTAAGGGGACGGACAGCATATAGCGGCTCTATCATCGTGAGGCAGAATCACGGCGATAGGGCCGCTTCTCGTTGATGATCGACGGAAAGTCGACATTTCTCCAGTATCTTCTATGTTCCTACAGAATTATTTCCTAACTTTGTTGCATCGATATAACGTATAACAATCCGGGTTCCTACGGGAACCCGTACAAGCATAGAAAGAAACATGAAATACCAAACATTGTTGCTGAAGAACGGGCGGGTGGTGGATGCCGAGCACCGTACCGTTACCCCTGCCGATGTGCTGATAGCCGACGGGAAGATAGCCCGTGTGGCAAGTTCGATAGACCCGACCAAAGCGGACAGGGTGATAGACTGCACCGACCGCATCGTGACGGCGGGCTTCATGGATGCCCATGTCCACATAGAGTCGTCCATGGTGCTGCCGCGTACGTTCGGTAAGGCGGTGCTGTCCTGTGGCACGACGGCCGTCATTGCCGATCCGCACGAGGTGGTGAACGTGGCCGGTGCCGAGGGTCTGCGCAGTTTCCTCGACGAGGCTGCCCAGGCTCCCATCAGTGTCTTCACCGTAGTTCCCTCCTGCGTGCCTGCCACACCTTTCGACACCAATGGCGCGGGACATTTCACCGCCGACCAGATGCGTGAGTTCATCGACCGCCCCGATGTGGTGGGCCTGGGCGAGGTGATGTCCTTCAACGATGTGGTGGCCGAGAACCCCGAGATGATGGCCAAGCTGCAGCTCTTCAAGGGTCGTCCCATTGACGGACACACCTCTGGCATGGACGCCTCGCTGTTGGACGCCTACGTGGCCCACGGTATCAGCAACGACCATGAATGCTACGACGCCGAAGGTATGCGGCAACGCTACGGACGTGGCATGAACATCTACATCCGCGAGGGTAGCGCCGCCCACAATGCTGAGGCACTGCTCACTTGCGCCCGACAATATAACCTCGATTGCTCCCGCTTGGCGTTCTGCACCGACGACAAACACCTCTCCTCCATCCACGACGAGGGGCACATCTCCTACATCGTACGTATGGCCCTGCGGATGGGTTTCTCGTGGGGCGAGGTGGCACAGATGGCTTCCTATAATGCCTGCCGCTTCTATCACCTGCCCGAGCGGGGCAACATCCGCGAAGGCTATGTGGCCGACGTTGTGGTGACGGATGAGGCTTGCGAGCACATCTATCAAGTGCTGAAGGACGGCTTGCCGGCAGAGGAGTTGTTGCGGTCCGAGTCCGCACAGCACTCGGCCCAACCCGTGAATACCGTGAAGTTCCGCACCCTCACGGCCGACGACTTCCAACTGCCCGAAGTGCATCAAGATGTAGCTATTGGACTGGTGGAAGGTCAGCTGCTGACCAATAAAATATCTTTGCAACCGGGTGAGTGGAAGAAGCACAACCTGTTGGCCACGGTGGAGCGTTACGGCAAGAACGGCAATGTGGCTGTCTGTCCGTTGGTAGGGTATGGCATCCACTGTGGAGCCGTGGCCACCAGTGTGTCGCACGACTCGCACAATGTCATCTGCGCTGGCGACAATGCCGAGGACATGGCTGTGGCCTGCAACCGTCTGCGTGAGATAGGTGGAGGCTACGTCATCGCCGCCCAAGGGAAGGTGGTCGATGAGTTTGCCTTGTCCTACTACGGACTGATGTCCGCACTGGACACCGACGAGGCAATCCGGGGTATACACCGCTTGGCGGAGGATGCTCACCACTTGGGCGTGAACCCTCACATCGACCCCTTCACTACCTTGTCGTTCGCCGCTCTGCCGGTCATCCCCACACTGCGCTTGCTCGACACGGGACTCTTCGATGTACTGAAGGGAGACTTCGTCTACGAATGACCCGCGACCGGCGGTCCTTTACGGGACTTGCCGGTTCCGAGAGTCGGGAGGTTGACCTTGAACTTTCCCGCGAATCCTCGCGAAATAACTTGACTCTTTGACCCAATGCGGCCGCCTGCGACCTTGACATAGAGCGGAAGGTGGCCCGTTTGTAAAGAAATATATAAAAGATGTTAAACGGGGGGGGGTAATTGTATAGGTAAATAAAAGGATATATCTTTACCACAAAATCAAAAGAATGGAACCGAACAACAGGCAAACAACAGGCATAACCATTTGGACTGGAGGAGTTACGAGGTGCGACGCTCACCATGAACATCGTCTCCGCGGGGACTGGGTGGACTTCGTGAAAGCCGTCCGTCGGCACTTGTCCATTGGCTTCTTCCGTTGCGCGGATAGCTCTGAACCCCTGTCGGTCCCGTTCGCTGAATTCTGTTATCTTTATTGCGAATCTAACCAATTAACAATATAGAAGGAGTGCTATATATGTGTAACTTTGAATCTATCTCATACCTAGTCAGCGGCCTCTTGTATCTGGCATTGTCGATAGTCTTTCTCTCTGTGAACGGCACCTACAGCAAGGAGTACGTTTGTCTGAAACGTATGTTCGCGCTCTGTGCCCTGATGGCTATGTTTGTCGATGCGATACGCTTAGGCGTGGTTACCTGGGGCTATGACTGTGGCCTGTGCGATAGATTTATGGTCCCGGTGGCCTACATCTGCCAGGCCTACCTGCTGACAGGCTCCATACTCTACTTGATGCGCTCCTCCAAAGCATCGTTCGGGAGTATGGCGGCGCTGTCGGTGCCACTCTTGTTGGTGGTAATCCTCTACGTAGGGTGCTTTGGCGAGTTCTGCTCCACCAATGGTTTCTCCATGGCTTCTTACTTCTTCTATACGAAAATGGAACTGACTAAGCTCTTCTCCATCGCTCTGTACGTAGTGATGCTTGTGGAGTTGCCCATCTGTCTCTATTGGCTCTTCACGGAACTGCATGCCTTCAGCCGGAGCGGTATTCAGGGAACGGGCATTGCGGATGTGCGCAGTCTGTCGATGTCGGTGTTTCTCTTCTGTGTCTATTTCGTGTTTGCCATTGCCGATCTGGTGATTCCCAGTGCGGAGTATGCCATACTCTTCGACTGGTTGTCGCTGATGGCGTTCGTCTCGGTCGGTCTCGCCATCTTACGCTTGCGCACCGACTTTGTGGTGAGGACTATCAGGTAAGCGCACCTCTTAATGTTTCTTTAGCTTGTAAATGACTATCCGCAGGGCGAAGCCGAAGTGGTGAATCACGGTGGGCACCACCCCATAGTAGTGGCACATGATGCGAAACCGTTCCACCAGTGAGGCGCGGTGGTTCTGTGTGGTTAGCCCCTCCTGTAGGTAATCTATCAGCGTCAAGTGGGTGTTGAACAGCAGGTGCGACTTCTTCATGATGCGTACGCACCAGTCGAAGTCGGCCGAGAACCGGTAGCTGAGGTCGTAAGGTTCCGCCAGCGAGCGCTTGGCGAAGAACGCTTGGTGGCACACCAGCATGCCTTGTTGGAAACTCTTCCACGTGAGATGTTCGGGGGCGGAGAGGCGGCGCATCTGTATGAAGTGTCCCTCGGTGTCCACAATGTCCGTCTCGCCATAGATGACATCGGGCAGCTCCATGTCGGCGTGCTCGGTCTGTGCCTCGTTGATGGCGCGTACCATTAGGTGCAGCGTGTCGTCCTCGTGCAGACAGTCGCCGGCGTTGAGGAAACAGACGTAGTCGCCCGTGGCCAGCTGCAGCCCTTTGTTCATCGCGTCGTAGAGTCCGTTGTCAGGCTCGCTCACGATGGTGTGTATCAGGTTGCGGTAGCGGTTGACGATGCTCATGGTGCCATCGGTGGACGCTCCGTCGATGATGATGTACTCCACATTCTTGTAGGTCTGCGTCACGATGCTCTGTATGGTATCCTCCAACACCTTCGCAGCGTTGTAGGTTACGGTGATGAAGGAGAATTTTGGGTGGAAGAAACGATCATGCACCATGGTGTGTTACCTTATTATATATGTCGATATACTTTTTCGCTATCGTATGCTCCGAGTAGCAGGTGATGGCCTTGCGGTAAGCCTCCTCACTCAGCTCTTGGTAGTTGCCTTGGCTCAGTGCCCAGTGGATGCCGTTGGCGAAGTCGTCCGCCGACTTGTTCTCGGCCACGTAGCCGTTGTGCAAATGGTCTATCATCTGTGGTATGCCACCCACGTTGAAACCGATGCACGGGGTGCCGCAGGCCATTGCCTCCACGATGGTGTTGGGCAGGTTCTCCTGCAGCGATGGGGTGACGTAGAGGTCCACGGCGTTGTAGATGTCCACCAGCTTCTTCTCGTCGTTCACATAGTCCATGTTGTAGACCGGGAATGGCAGTAACTGTGTCACCTGCTCAGCTTCTTTCCCCACGATGACCACACCCAGCTGGTCGTTCATCTCGGGGTATTTCTCGTGCAACAGCTCGCAGGCCTCTATCAGGTAGTCCACGCCCTTGCGCTTGTCGGTTATCTTCAGCGAGCCGAACAGCAGCAGCTTCTTGTCCTCGGGCAGTCCGCACTTGTGGCGTGCCTCCTGTTTGTCGCGGGGTTTGAAGAGGTTGATGTTGATGGCGTTGGGTATGTTCGTCACGGTCTGTCCCTGCAGCAGGGCGCTCTTCTTGGCCAGTCCCTCCAGCCATTGGCTGCAGGCCACAAACGTGATGTGCGATTGGGCGAAGAGTTTCTTTTTCTTCTGGAAGGTCCGGTACGAGATGTCCTTCTTGCTGCCTCCTCCATAGAGGTACTGGCAGTCGTGGCACTCGGTCATGTAGCGGTCGCAGGTGTCCGCGTGGTGGCAGATGCCCGTGAAGGGCCACATGTCGTGCATGGTCCACACCACCGGCTTGCCGGATTCCAGTATCTTTTGTATGTTGTGCAGCGAGAGCATTCCTTGGTTGATCCAATGCAGGTGGATGACGTCCGCCTGTTTGAACTCTGGGAGCGAGGTGATGTCGATGCCTGTGTTGGCAATGTCCACCCAGAACAGCTTGTGCTGTTTGAAGTGATTGGCTTTCCAGATGACGGCGCGTTCCCACACGAACTTCCACAGGTTGAGGAGCGATTTCTTCAGCTCCACCACGGTCAGTTGGTCGGTCTCCTTGTCACGCACCAGCATCTTGGCCTTTATCCCGTTGTTGTTGAGCGCGGCCATCAGTCGCCATGCGGCGATGGCGGCCCCGCCTGTCCTCTCAGATGTATTGACGATAAGTACCCTCATAACTCCCCTTCAGTAAATTTTCTGCAAAAGTACGCTTTTTTCTATTTGGCGGTTATCATTTCGTCATTTCTTTATCCATCTGAGGTAGAAATAGCGCAATATCTTGCCCAGTAGGGTGTAGCGTATGCCCCAGTCCTTGAAGGCCGCCGGGTAGAGGGACTCTATGTCGGCATCGGCCTCTATGGGAGCGTCGGCGGGCGGCAACTCTATGTGTCGTCTGCTGACGGGGCGGTCATACTCGTAGCGCCCGATGAGCTTGGAGAAGCGGAAGTGTGTGCCGTTGTAGATGCCGACGTTGCGCACCAGGGTATGGGTGGGGGTGAGGCACAGCCCTTGAGCCCGGTAGATGGCTATCTCCCAGCAGATGTCCCACGGGATGGGGTCCTTGTCGAGTAGCTTCAGACAGGGGAAAGCCCCGCCGTATTGTATGCGCTGGCAGTCCGCCTCGGTCATCCCTTGCAAGGCTTCGCTGCGGGTGGCGTAGTGGTGGAAGTGCCGGTTCCACTTGCCACGCCAGGTGGCCCATCCCCAGCCGAACATGTGGGGTGTGAAGTAGGTATCCCCTTTGCCGTCGACCGAGAGGCTGGTGAAGGCGGACACGTGCATCACTTTCTCGGACATTTCATACCGCGTCAGCGCCTCGTTCATGTAGGTAAGGAAATAGGGTGAGGTGCAGATGTCGTCCTCCACCACGATGATGCGGTCGTGACGCTGGAACACCTCTGCGATACCCTCCAGTATGTTTCGCTCCAGATAGAAGTTGCACGGACGTTCCACCAACGTCACCTGCTTGAATCCGTCCACTTGGCGCAGGAACTCCCGCAGGCGTGCCACTTGCCGGTTGCTCTTCTCGTCCTTCCCTCCGTCGGAGAAGATGTAGAGCTCGGTCTCCTCGGCCAGCAGATTCTTCTTCAGGCAGTCCAGCGTCTGCCGCACGGTGTCCATCCGGTTGTAGACGAAGAGGGCGACGGGGGCGTATGGTGTGTTCTCTTTGTTCATCGTTGTGTGGTTTCTAGTTTCTTTTGTATGTCCTCTATGACCAAGCCTGCAAGGGTGAAGCCGAATATGGCGGTGATGTGTGCCAGCGAGCCATTGATTTGGGCTTTCGTGTCGCTCCAGTCGTGGTTCACCAGGGCTGGGTCGCCCGGACCTTCGGTGCTTTGGTGCTGACGGTCGGTATTTGGTTCCCTTACCTCTCCGGTACCTTTGTTCTGTAGCAGCTCTTCGCTGTAGACGCACTTGAACTTCTTCTTGGGGAAGAGGTGCGCCTTCTTGAACTTGCGGCGTAGTGCGGCTCCCAGCGGGCAACCTTTCACCTTCCAGAACTCTGCCACGGCGATGCGTGTAGGGTCCAGTTTCAGTGCCGCTCCCATGGAGGAGAAGAAGACGGCATCCGTCTCGCAGGCGTGGCGCATCAGTGCGGCCTTGTTTTCCAAACTATCTATGGCGTCGATGATGTAGTCGTACTCCTCCAGGTGGAAGTTCGCTGCCGTCTCTGCGGAATAGATTTGTTGCAGTGCCTGGATGTCGGCATCGGGATCGATGGAGAGCAGTCGTGTCTTCAGCGCCTCCACCTT
Organism: uncultured Bacteroides sp.; assembly: GCA_964481755.1. Taxonomy (GTDB): domain Bacteria; phylum Bacteroidota; class Bacteroidia; order Bacteroidales; family Bacteroidaceae; genus Phocaeicola_A. The sequence continues at coordinate 12,788 of CAYZVH010000065.1, forward strand.
CACTTGGCCCACCGTCTGTAGGGTGGCCATCAGTTGGCGGTTCACGTTGCTGAGGCTCACCCGGTCGGAGTCGACCATGGTGAGGTGTTGTATCCCGGTGCGTATCAGACTCTCGGCGCACCAGCTGCCTACGCCTCCCACCCCGAAGATGATGACCCGCTTCTGTCGCATCGCCTCCATGAAGTCGTGGCCCAGCAACCGTTCTGTCCGACTGAATATCCCTTTTTCCATGCTTATCGTATTATACATTTTATTGATGTGGCAAAGTTACACAAAAATTGCCGTAGCTTCAGTTGAAACGTCATTCGAATGACGGCCGAACGTTTATCAGCTGGTGGGGTTGGAGCACGCATACACCGCCGGCTGGACGTACGTCGTTTGGCTGGACGTACGTTTACTAAGGGCTGTTGACGATGACCAAATCCTTACTTACTTCACACCCGTTCCGTTGCTTTCCTGAAATACTTCACGCCTCAGTTATTTCTATACCTTAATATATATAGTAGTCACTCTAAAATCCGGAAGTCCCAAAGCGATGCGTATCGCCAAGTCAATCTTATCAATGCGTCCCAAAGTTGTGAATAGTGTAGTGTTGGGCATCAGCTCATGCAAAGCTGATGACTAGATGATATTATTCGCCTTCACTCCTTTGCTATATAAAATTAGAATCGTTTCTTTTGCATAAAAGTTAACCATTGCTCTTGCAAATCTGGATGACAGCCTGTTTGCGGGCTAAACATTTCAAAAGTACTATATGAAAAAAACATCTCTCTTCATTACTCTGCTTGGAACATTCCTGTTGGCAATCCTTGCGGTCTGTTGTCAGGACGATATCGGAATCGCTTCTCCTAAAGATGATACATTCTCCTTGGAGGATGCTAGAAAGTTCTTCGAGACCAACACGGACGAACTGTCGGTGGAGTTGAGGTTATCGCATGAACATGGAAAGGAGACAAAATCGCAAACATTGGAGCTGCCTCGTCTTATCACTCCCGTATGGACCAAGGCGGAACGCTGGACCGAGAGAAATGGTAATGTAGTGGCAGTGGAAATACCCCTTTATGTGAGTAACGGCAGTAAGGTGATTCGTCGGATGTGGCTGGATGGGAAAACGAAGACAGAAACCTTGAAGGTCTACAACAAACTGCTAATCCGTTATTTCAAGCAGGAGCATGTAACGGTCTCGCATATAGTCACGTTTATTGCGGACAAACGCTTTTCAGGCATGGACAAGTACATAACAGAACTTCGTTACGATGACTGGAAGAAGTTCTCAGGAATTGTGATTTATACGATGACGGATGGACAGTTCATCAACGGGTACCGTTTGGTGAACGGGGAAATGACGCATCGTCTATTCTTGCAGGACACTTCTGTTAAACAAGCGAGTGAGGAGTCTGACTTGCTTATGCAATATAGTTATGAGGAGGTCTCCAGTACGATAGCTCCCGCCTACAATGTCGATACGGAATTTTATTGTGCGACGTGCGACTACTGGCATCCTTTTGAAGAAGGATGCCAATATGAGTACGTTGTCAACGGTGTGAAATACTGCCGAAGTTGTTACTTACCCGAGGATGAATGCATATGTTATTTGTCCTCGGCCGTGTGTGGAGAGTGTTTCCAGAATCCGTGCGTTTGTCACACATCCCCGGTACAAACTTGTGATCTTTGTCATAAGGAGTTGAGCTCTTGCATCTGTCCGAAGCAGTGTAGCAAATGTGGAAAACTTGGTTGCACGGGAACTTGTGATGCCTGCTCCAAGTGTGGTATCGTAGGATGTGATGGCAATTGCGACCAAGAGAAGTCGAACCCTACATCAGAAGAGATTGCAAAAGACCTGGAAGAACATAAGCCATATGCCAAGGTGCTGAAAGATTCTGTAGTTCTGGGACAAATGAGTAATGCATGGAGCATAATGTTGAAAGAAACGACTGCCCAAAAGAGGAGAGAAGTTGGCGGTTGGATATATTACAATGTGATAGATCACGAATATTGTATGGGAAATCTACGCTATGGGACATGGGTAACTGACCCTACGGAGCATGGAAGCATAGATATGTCGCAGCCTGGTTGCTCTCAAAATGGGGTTAAAAAGGGCTCTGTTGCAATAGGCTTCTTCCATACGCACACATCCTTAGCTGATGAAGCCGAGGGCACATCGACAAAAATTGTTGGTCCTTCGTCAGCGGATCTTAGTTCTGTTAAGGAAGGAGAAGTAGGATATGTCATTGATTATATAGGTATCAAGAATCCTGAGGATGGCAAATATTTTCTTAAATCAGGCCATAAACAAGATGATTCCAAAGCTATCTACGTCTTTGACAAAACTGGTGTGAAACAAGTACAACCTTTTTAAAATATAGTATTATGAAACATCTTTTTCTTTTTATTGTTTTGTTTTCTTTTATTGATTCTGTAGCTAGGGCGCAAGAAAGGCTTTCTCAGATGTCAATTCCTAAGAGAGATAGTATATTAGTAGAGATAGTCCAAAAGGTACTGAAAGAAAAATATCCAAAATGTTATAGAGAGAAAGGCATAACCCCACGTATTGATGAGGGTGTTTACGAATATGATGCAAGCTATTATAAAAATATCTCGGAAACGATACCCAATTATGTCAAAAAAGGAGATATATTTTATATGGTTACTCTTTATTACGACAAGGCCAAAGAGGAAAAGTTTGA
>CAYZVH010000066.1:0-15468 GCA_964481755.1 uncultured Bacteroides sp.
GCCATAGGTCCCGGCATCGGACAGATGCCCGACACCGCCTTGGCCATGAGTGACCAGATCAAGCAGACCCACGTGCCTCTGGTGTTGGATGCCGACGCGCTGAACATCCTCGGGGTGTACAAAGGCTGGCTGCAGCAACTGCCCAAGCAAGCCATCCTCACCCCGCACCCCAAGGAGTTCGAGCGGCTGGTGGGCTCGTGCAACGACTCCTTCGAACGGCTGGCCAAAGCCAAGGAGCTGGCCGCCCAACAGCGCATCTACATCATCCTGAAGGGGGCGTGGACGGCGGTGGTTACCCCCGAGGGGAAGGTCTACTTCAACCCCACCGGCAACCCGGGCATGGCCACAGCCGGCAGCGGCGACGTGCTGACTGGCGTGTTGCTGGCACTGGTGGCGCAGGGCTACACGCAGGAGGACGCGTGCCGACTTGGTGTCTACCTCCACGGACTGGCGGGCGACATAGCCGCGGCGCGCATCGGAGAGGTGAGCATGACGGCTAGCGACCTCGTGGACGCATTGCCCAAGGCATGGATGCGGCTGATGAGCCGACCCGACCTCCGCCCGTCGGGCTCGCAAAACCAGTAATGTAACGTAAAGAATGAACAAATAGGGTTAAAGGAGGACAACGATTGCGGAAGTTGTCCTATCTTTGCCCCATAAGCTAACAGACATCATAAACGGAAAAGATATGAAAAAAGCATGGATACTGACAGGACTGCTGGCCACGGCGAGCCTCGGCTTCGCACAGACGGACGTCCTCACCTACCAACCGGGTAAGATGAACGAGGGGGTAACCTACTTCCTGCCCCAGACGGCTATCGACATCACCGTGAACGCGGAACACACCACCTACACACCCGGCGACTTCTGCCAATACGCCGAGAAGTACCTGCGACTGACCGACGTAGCCACCACCGCCAGCGAGGCGTGGGAGATAAAGAGCGTGACCGTGCGTCCGAAGGGATTGCCGGACACCACTAAGGTCTATACCGTGAAGCTGAAGGAGAAGACCGTAGCTCCGCTGATGGACCTCACCGAGGAGGGCATCATCAAGGCCATCAACACCACACTGGCCGCTACGTCCGAACCGAAGGAACAAGCCGCCGAGCCTGAGAAGGAGCTCAACCCGCGCGACTACATGAACGAGGAGATACTGATGGCAGGCTCCACCGCGAAGATGGCGGAGCTGACGGCCAAGGAGATCTACAACATTCGCGAGAGCAAGAACACCATCACCCGCGGCCAGGCGGACAGCATGCCCAAGGACGGGGAGATGCTGAAGATCATGCTGCAGAGCCTCGACGAGCAAGAGCGCGCCCTGATGCAACTCTTCGTCGGAGTGACGAAGCGGGAGACGAAGAGCACAACCCTGCGGGTGGTACCCACGGGCAACATCAGCAAGCAAGTGATGCTCCGCTTCTCGAAGAAACTCGGATTCGTGGACGCCGACGACCTGGCCGGTGCGCCCCTCTACCTGACGGTGACCAACCAGAAGAGTGTGCCGCAGCAACCGGCCACGACCGAGAAGGGAAAGAAGAAGCCCACGGGAGTGATCTACAACGTGCCTTCCAAGGCTGACGTGACGGTAACCGACGGCAACAAGACCTATTATACGGGGGAGATGAACATTGCACAATTCGGCAACACCGAGGTGCTCGTAGGTAGCCTCTTCAACAAGAAGACCACCACCAAGGTGACCTTCGACCCCACCACCGGAGGTCTGCTGAAGATAGAGGCCGCGAACCCATAAACCGGACAAGCCCCTACCACGGGCCAATCCGACCGAAGAGCCGCTCCCCTCTGCCCCCACAAGCGCAGAAGGGAGCGGCTTTGCTGTCTACCGGGGCACAAGGCGCATAAAACGGCTGTAATTATTGACCGGAAGCAGAAAACTACACGCATTTGCTCAAAAAATACACTACCCGTTGCGCGAGGGAGCCTAACTTTGCCATCGAAAACAAAAATCATATTATGAAAGGTACAACAACGAATAAACTCGCCACGCTGCTCACAGCGACCCTGCTGCTGGCATCGTGCGCATCGCAAAGCCAGCAGCCCTGGAACGTGATGAAGACCATCGACCAACAGATAGTGGCCCCCACATTCCCCGACAAGGAGTATCTCATCACCGACTACCACACCGACGGAGACACGCTCTACACCGAGGCCATACGCCGGGCCATAGAGGCCTGCGCCAACAACGGCGGCGGCCGGGTGGTGATTCCCGCGGGCGATTACCTCACGGGGCCCATCCAACTTAAGTCGAACGTGAACCTGCACGTCAGCCAGGGAGCCATGGTGCGCTTCGTCACCGACCCGAAGCTGTTCCCCACGGTGCTGACACGCATCGAGGGCATCGACTGCTACAACATCTCACCCCTCATCTATGCCTACGACGAGACCAACGTGGCCATCACCGGCACGGGCACACTCGACGGCCAGGCGGACACCACCAACTGGTTCTCACAGCGACGCATCGGCAAGGTGAAGTTGCCCGACGGCACCGAGGTGAACGAGAAGACGCGCCTCTACCAGATGAAGGAGGACTCCGTGGCCCTGCGCCTGCGGGTGTTCGAGGGCGAGGAGGGCATACGTCCGCAGTTCATCAACCTCTATAAGTGCAAGAATGTGTTGCTCGAAGGGTTCACGCTCCACCGCTCGCCCTTCTGGCTCATCCACCCGCTGATGTCGGAAAACGTGACCGTGCGCCGGGTGACGATGGACAGCCACGGCAACAACAACGACGGCTGCGACCCGGAGTCGTGCACCAACGTACGGATAGAGGAGTGTAACTTCAACACGGGCGACGATTGCATCGCCATCAAGTCCGGCCGCGACGAGGACGGCCGCTACTGGAACCTGCCGAGCCAGAACATCATCGTGCGCAACTGCAGCATGAAGGACGGCCACGCCGGCGTAGCCATCGGCAGCGAGATAACCGGCGGATGCTACAACGTGTGGGTGGAGGGTTGCCAGATGGACAGCCCGGCCTTGGACCGCATCATCCGCATCAAGTCCAACGCCATCCGCGGGGGCGAGGTGAAGAACGTCTACGTGCGCAACCTCACCGTGGGCGAGTGCCGCCGTGCCATACTGGGCTTCGAACAGAAGTACTGGCACGTTGACGACGGGCCCTATCCACCCTACTTCCACAACATCCACTTGGAGAACATCACCTCGCAGAAGAGCCAGTACGTGCTGATGCTCGACGGCTTCGAGGACAAGGTGCAGGCCCGCGACATCTACCTGAAGAACTGCCAGTTCAACGGAGTGACCGAACCTGAGATTAACAAGGTGACCGGTGTGGAGAACATCCAGTTCGAGGACGTGACCGTCAACGGCCAACCCTTCAAAGGAATTGATTAACACATATTATTATATTAGGTAAAAGGATCGTTCCCATCAGAGATTCACCACCAAAGCAACCTATTCATTGGGTAACAGCCCGCCGCGGCCAAGGGATACACGCAACCTCCCCCACCGCAGCGGGCTATGTTTTTGCCCCCGATGCTATACCTTATTATATATAGGCATCATCGGGACATTTCCTTGTACTCCGACGGGGTGCAGTGCATCACCTCCTTGAAGATGCGGCTGAAGTACTGGGGCGAGCTGAATCCGCACTGGTAGGCTATCTCGCTCACGGTGAGGCGGTCGTCCTTCATCAGCCGGAGGGCATACTTCACACGGATGTCGCGCACAAAGTCCTTGGGAGGGATGCCCGTGATGGTGCGAAACTTGCGATAGAACACCGTACGGCTCAACTTCATCTCGTCGGCCAGGTCGTCTATCTTGAATTCGGAGTCCTGCAACCGCTCCTCCACACATTGGGTCACCCGCTCGATGAAGGCCTTGTCATATTCGGTCATGGTCACGGGCGGATTCTCCTCAGCCGGGGTCTCCTCTGTAGTATCGTCCACCGCGGCTTCACCTCCCATGGACCGCTGCATAAAGTAGTCGCGCAGGGCACCGCGTCTCTTCAGCAGGGCGGCGATGCGGGCCGACAGGTAACTGGCGCTGAAGGGCTTGGTGATGTAGTCGTCCGCCCCGTATTCCAGTCCGTGGATGCGGTCCTCGATGGTGGTCTTTGCCGAGAGGAAGATGAAGGGAATGTGGCAGACATCGTGGTCCGCCCGTGTGCGTTCTATCAGCTCTATGCCATCCATGTTGGGCATCATGATGTCGCTGATGACCAGGTCGGGCAACTCTGTCTTTATCTGGTTCAAGCCCTCCACCCCATCTGCAGCCTGCAACACCCGATAGTGGGGCTGCAAGATGTTGACGATGAACCACCGCAGCTCCTCGTTGTCCTCCACTATCAGTATGGACACTTCGTTCGGGTTGGCCTCTTCGGTCGGCTTGGTCGCAGAGGGTTGTGGTTCCTTCTGTCCGTCCTTCAGGATAAACTCCACGGCCGCGTCCCCTTCGTAGGCAGTGTGCGTGGTGGGGAGCGTCACCGTGAAGGTGCTGCCTTGTCCCAACACGCTCTTCACATCGATGGTGCCATGGAGCAAGGTCACCAGCTCGTGCACCAGTGAGAGGCCAATGCCTGTGGAGTTCCTTCGGTTGCCTCTGTCCACGGTCTCGAAGCGGTCGAACAGGGTGCCTATCTTATGCATCTCTATGCCACGTCCCTCGTCCCTGACCTTCACCACCAAACTCTCGCCGATGGTTTCCACACTCAGTTGGATGCGTTTGTTGTCCAGCGTATACTTGAAGGCGTTGGAGAGCAGGTTGAAGAGTATCTTCTCCAGCTTATCGGTGTCGGTGTAGAGCGTCAGGCTCTCCGATGGGGAGACGAACTGGAAGTCGATGTTCCGTTGTTGGGCCAGGGCCACGAAGTTGTCGAACGTGTGTTGGGCCAGAGCCACTACGTCGGTCTGCTCGATGTAGAGCTTCATCTTGTTGTTCTGTATCTTGCGGAAGTCCAGCAGTTGGTTGATGAGCCTCAGCATGCGGTCCACGTTCCGCTTGGCAATGACCATGTTCTCGTGGCCTTGTGGCGAGAGTTGCTCGTGGTTGAGCACCTCCTCTACCGGAGCGGTTATCAGCGTGAGCGGGGTACGCAGTTCGTGGGAGATGTCGGTGAAGAAGCGCAGCTTCAGGTTGGTGAGCTGCTGCTCGAAGTCCACCTTGCGCTGCAGGTTGAAGATGTAGGCCAGTATGCCGGCGACGATGAAGATAATCAGTAGCGCCGCCAGTCCGTAGATGATCCACGCCCAGCCCGTCTCCCAGAAGGTGGGGCGCACGTGTAGCTGCAGAGCCGTGACATTGTCGGCCCACACCCCGTCGCCATTGGTCGACTTCACCTCCAGCGTGAGGTCGCCGGCGGGCAGGTTCACGAAGCTGGCAGAGTGGTTGTGGTCTATGTAGATCCAGTCCTCGTTCACCCCCTTGAGCCGGTAGGCATACTGCAGGTTAGCGGTGTTGGTATAGTCCAGGGCTGCGAACGAGATGGTCATGTTGCGCTCCTTCCGGCCGAGCGACAGCTTGTTGTCGATGACCGGCAGGGTGTGGCGCAACTCATTGTCAGCGCTCTCCACACTCACCTGTGTGAACACGATGGGTGGTTGGAAGTCACTCTTACGCAGTCGCGACAAGTTGATGGTGATGAGTCCCTGCGTGGTGCCAACCAACAGGTTCTGGTCGCGGTCTATCACCGGAGCGCCTTCGCTGATGTATTGGTTGGTGTTGCCGTTGAACTGATAGTAGGTCTCGAAGTGACCCCGTTTGCGGTCGTAGCAGCAGATACAGGTCTCGAAGGTGATCCAGATGTTGCCGTCCTTGCTCTCCGTCATGGCATAGGCGATGTCCGACGGCAGTCCGTTCTCCTTGTTGAAGTGGCTGAAGTCGATGTGGTCGGTGAGCAAGTCCTTCGACTCTACCCTACTGAAGCCTCCACTGAAACTGATGACAAACAGTTCGCCGTCGCGGCTCTCGAAGATGTAGAGGATATCGTTGTTGGCCAGGCTCGAGAGGCGGTCCTCCTCGCATTTGTTGAAGAAGAAAGTGGTCTGCTCGGGGTGTGCGTCGTTGGGCTCGAAGGTGATGAGTCCGTCTGTAGTGCCCAGCATCATCACGCCTTTGGCGGAGCAGTGGAGCGTACGGGTCTTCTGGTGTATGGCTTTGGGGTAATTGCTCAGTCCGTTCTGGGGTGTGAGGAAGCTGTAGCTGGGGAACTCGCCCCTTACAAGGTTCAGTCCCCCGCTGTAGGTGGCTATCCACACATTGCCGTGGACGTCCTCCTGCACATCGTAGATGGAGTTGGCGGAGATGCTCTCCGGGCGGTCGCCCTGGTGTGTGAAGCGCGCCATCCGGAAGTGGTCGCCTTCGGGCGAGGCCACGTAGAGTCCCGTCTCGCGGCTGCCCAACCACATCCGGTGGTGGCGGTCCTCGTAGATGCAGTAGATGTTGCTTCCGATGGCAGCGTTGCGGTTGGCTACGACGCGTCCCGTGGCATCGAGGTTTCCCACGTAGCGATGGTCGTGGTCATAGATTTCTATCCGTCCGCCTTTGTTGGCTACCCAGGTGCGCCGCTTGGAGTCGATGAACAGTGCACGCACTTCGGTGTTGTCGGCCGTAGGTTCGAAGTGGTAGTTGGCATTGAGGAAGACCACCTTGTTGAACCCGTTGTCGCGGCATTGCCACAGGTTCTTCCGTTTGTCGAACATGTAGCGCAGCACGCCCAGTCGGTATTGCGAGTAGTCGTAGAGCACCTTCTTCCCATTGTTGTAGCTGTAGGCATGTTCGAAGCGGTCCGCCCGGGGATTGTAGCACATCAGTTCGCCGGAACTTGGCAACACCCAGATTTGTCCATACTCGTCCTCGTGGATGAACGATTGGTTTTTGTGTTCAAACACTGGGTAGGTGTAATAGGAGATGTGCTGACTTTGAAAGTCACAACGCACCACATCGGTCCCGGTGGTGAGTATCCACAGCACCCCGTCCGATGCCCGGTGAATGCGGTCGACACGGAGCTCCACATCGTGGATGGTGAGGTGGCTTTGCTTATGCGTGTTCACGTCGTAGAGGGTAACGGAATGCAAGTCCGTCACTATCAGCTCGTGGTCGCTGGCAGCCGTCATCGCGGTGATGTCGGTTGTCCCGTCGTGAGGTATGGTCACCTGTTGCAGTCCGTCCTTGGCAGTGTAGCAGGCCTGTTCGTTGCGGGCGGATGCCATGTAGAGTCGGTCGCCTACCAGTGCCGTATGGGCGTAGTTGGTGCTGCCCCGCAGTTTCTCGTTTCCATAGACAAAGTATCCGTTGTTGGTGAATATCCACTCGGCACCATTGGCATCGAGCACGATGCTGTTAATCTTATCGCCATGGTAGGGGTTCGAGGGTTGGCCTAGGAAGACGAACCCCTCCGCCTCTTGATAGTGGTCCTCGTCGAATCGCCAAAGGTTGCCATTGTGGCCCACGACCCACAGGACGTGGTTGGGCAACACTATCATTTGCGTCACCTCGTCGCACTCCCTCACTTGGGGATGGAAGCTGGCGACGTTGACGAACTTCTTGCGTTGGGTATCGAACAGGTACACGTGGTTGTCGTGGGTCTGGCACCAGATGGAGTGACGGTAACCAGGCGCCAGTTGCACGATGCGGTTGTACCTCAGTTTCACCTCGTCCTTGGGGTACGACTTGTAGTTCTTGAACTGGTATCCGTCGAACATCTCCAGTCCGTTGCGACTCGCCATCCAGATGTAGCCGTCGCTGTCCTGCACGATGTCCTGTATCAGTTTCTGTGACAGTCCGTCCTCGGTGGAGTAGTGCCGCAGTTCTATTTCGCCCTGTGCCTGGCTGTTCAGTGTCCAACAACAGAGTGAGAGAAGTATAGTTAGCAGTTGAATGTGTTTCATGTCCGTCAGATTATTCTGTTACAAAGGTAAGGCAAATCGGTGAAAGGAAAGGCAAGATATATAAAGAAAAGAACCGGCCCGCAGGAGACTCCCTATGGAGCCCTGCGGGTCGGTCGTGAAATCAAAAGTTACCTTTCAAATAAAAGAAAAACGCAATCCTATTTCTGTGTCCACCACTTGGACGGTCCGGCAGTGCCGTCGCCGGCGAACTTCACGCCCTCTTTGATGTGGAAGTCACCGTTCTTCGGGTCTACGAAGAGCTGCTCCGTGGTCAGGTCCAATGTCGTGGCATTGGTGAACTTGCGGGTGTTCTCCACAAAGTCGGAGGTCTTATAGTTGCTCAGGTAGTCGAAGTAGGTGTAGTTGCCATAGCCGGCATTGATCTTCGTGCCCTTGTTGTCGCCACAGAAGATGTTGTTCGTCACGGCAATCTCGCCCGGCTGTGTACCCAACAGGAATACCTTAGGCAACGCGTTCTTGAACTGGCAGAGGATGTTGCGGTCTATCGTAATCACCGGAATCTTCACGCGGATATCCATCAACTGGTCGCTGATGTCGCGGATGTTGCAGTTGGTGATAGAGAGTTTCTCCACCGTACCATTGCTGAAGTTGAAGTTGAACACACCCCAGCCGCTGGTACTCAGTTCTATCAGGTTGCAGTTGTTCAGACTCACGCTCTTGATGACGGCACCCTCCAGGCTGTTGCACAGGCGCAGCAGACAGTTGTTCATGTTGCGGAACGTGCAGCCTTCGCTCACGAAATACTCGAAGGGGTTGATGTTGCCGAAGTTCATGAAGAAGCCAGCGTCCTTGTTGCCGTTCACATCGACATACTGAAAGCCCAGTGTGGTCAGTGTGGAGCCCAGTGACAGACTGGTGGCACGCACCTCGGGCAGCTCGCCACCGGCCTCGATGTCGCCGATGAAGTAAGCCGATGTGGCTCCGGCAGGTACCTTAATGCCTCCGCCGAAGTCGAACATCTCGCCACCCTTGAAGACCATCATCAAGTCGGTCTGTCCGGCAGCTACGAGGTTCTCCATCTCGGTGTTGACATCCATGTCGGCGGTCACATTCAGCATTCCCAGTGTGGCGCTCGGTTTCACACCCAGTGTGCTGAATGCCAAGGTACCGCGTTTGTTGTCGCTGTTGTAGATCTCGGCCACGTAGGACGAACCGGTGGTCAGGCCCGTCACAACCAGCTCACCCTCGGACTTCATGGCTGTGGTCAGGTCCACCTGCGGCATCCAGGTGGTGTCGCGCTTTGTGACGTTACCCTCAGCGTCCTTGGTGGCCTCTATCTCGCCATACATCAGGTGGGTTACCTCTTTGTCGGACTCCCAATAGATGGTGGCCTTCTCCAGTCCGCCGATGATGCTGGTGAAGATTTGCTCGGGCGGAGTCTTCATCAGCAGGGTGTTGTACTTCGACTCCCGTCCGTCCTTCGTCACCGCCTTCATGCGGACAGCGTAAACGGTCAGACCCTTCAGGTCCTCGAACCATGTCTCATACTCCTTTGCGGCCTCAGCCGTCGCCGTGCTCTCGGTCGTCAGCGTGTCGGCCAGGATGTTCACCGTCTTGCTGATCTCGTCGAAGAAGTGCGACGTGTCGCCGGTGTAGTTCGTTATCTCGCCTCCGCCATACTTGTCGGAGCCATCAATCTTCACCTCGGCAAACTCGAACACGTAGGTGGACGTGTTCGCCACGCCGGTGTAGGTAATCTTCAGCGATGTAGGCAATGCCTCACCCACCTCGAAGGTCGTTGAGCGGAACGGACGGTTGTACTGCTGATCCACCGGCCACTCGTTGGCGTCTTCCTTGCATCCCGTAAAGGCCAGTGCAAGCAGACCCAATGCTATAGTATAGATTTTCTTCATATTCATTCAATCAATTAGTTGTTGTCAAATCCGTAAGAATTCTTCAGATAGCCCTGTGAGCGATAGATGTCCTCGTAGTAGATGGAGTAGAGGTGGCGGTAGTTGCACACACCGTTGCCCATCTTGAAGGTGGCGTTGCGCTGGCCAATCAGGTCACCGTAGGTCAGGGTGCTGAGGTAGTCGCCATAGTCGTAGCTGGCGCGCAGGCCGCTGGCACAGCGGAGCACACGCGACGGGTCTTTCACGCAGCGGTGGTTGGTGTCGGTCACCGTCTGGTCGCGGTAGCTACCCAACATGGTCTGCTCGTAGTAGAGGTCCTTGTTGGGGTTGGCGTCCAGGTCGCGGTAGAAGTTCACGCTGCTCCAGTCGATGAAGTCGCCGTCGAGTTTATAGTAAAGTTTGCTGGGCAGTTGCGAGGGAGAGTAGGTCTTGTCCATGCAGGTCACGGTCTTGTTTCCGTCCATCATGTCGCACAGACCCTTCTTCATGTCCTCTATCTTCTTGTCGAGCAATCCCCAACGTACGAGGTCGAGCTTACGCACACTCTCGCCACCGAATTCCCAGGCGCGCTCGTTGACAATGGCCTCGAAGAAGTCCGAGTCGTATTGGGTCACCTTCTCGGAACCTTGGCCGAAGGCACGCGCACGCACCTGCTCCAGAGCCTGACGGGCGGAGATGCCTGCCGTGGGGTTCACCGTGTCGGTACCTTTGCCCAATTGATAGCGGGCCTCGGCATACATCAACAACACGTCGGAGTAGCGCATCAGAATCCAGTTGATACCGGTCTGAGGCCAACCGTCGGTCATGGCGGTCACGTAGGAGCGATAGCTGTCCGGTGTCCACCAGAAGCTCCACTTACCGAGGTAGAGTTGCAGGATGTTCATGTTGAGCGTCTCGCCGATGCGGTCCTTGTTGGCTTTGTCCTTGGTCTTCTTGTAGGTAGCCCAGTAGCAACCATAGTCGCGACGGGTGTCCTCGGGGTCGAATGAGTAGAAGTAGTAGGCGTTGGTGCTAGCATAGGTGCTGCCGAAGCCACGCACGCCATAGCCGATGTTGCCGTCCTGGCCACGTCCGAAGATGGCGCCTACGTTACCGGTGTAGCCCATACCCATGGCCACCTCGAAGAGGTTCTCGCCATATTCGTTGAACTCCAGTCCGCACACGGCCTTCCAAATGTGACCGTAGTCGGGGTCGAGGCGGTGGGGACAGTCGGTCGACCCTATCATGTCGGCACACTGTTGCTCGGCTATCTCGTAGTAGTCCTTCCAGTTCTTGGGACGGCCCACGTAGTAGTTGTTCAGCTCCGTCATGCCCGGGCTGGCCTCGGTGTTGGGATAGTGCTCTACATTCTCGTCGGAGAATTGGTTGCCGTCGCGCACGGACCAGCCGCCTGCGAACAGAGCCACACGTGCCAACAGACCTTTGGCGTAGCCCTTCGTCACGCGCTCCACATTGTATTCGCCCTCGCCAGCCCAGGGGAGGTAGTCGATGGCTTCCTCCAACTCATGCACCAGGCACGAGTAGATGGAGTCGCGGTCAATCTTGCCCATGTAGATGTTGGAGAGGTCCGAGCTGGAGGTGCCGGTCTTGAAGGGGATGTCGCCGTAGCGGCTCACCAACTCGAAATAGGCCAGCGCGCGCAGGGTCATGGCCTCGCCCAAGTAGCGTTGCATGGCCTTGCTCGACTTCAGTATGGGAGAGTTCTGTATGCCCTCGACGGCGGTGCTGGCCAGCTCGGCCATATTAAAGAGGTATCGCCACTGGATGGTCTGGTTGTACCAGTCGCACCAGTAGTTGGCGGCACCGGTGTCGCTCGTCTTCTCCTGGTCCAGGGCTGTGTCCACGAATCCCGAGGCTTGCTCGATGTCGGACACTCCCTGCCAGTTGCCGGAGATTTTCTGACCATAGATGTATGTATCCATCATTTGTGCATACACACCCATGATAGCCGATTTGGTCATGCCCTCGTTGGCATAGACGTTCTGGCTACTCTGTTGTGAGGGGGAGGCAGTCTCCAGGAAGTCGCTACAGCCACTCAGCACGAGAGCCCCCGCCAATATAGTTGTGATAATCTTTTTCATACGTGATTTCCTCCAATGTTAGAATGTGATGTTAGTACCGATGATCCAAGCGCGTGACTTCGGATAGGCCGAGCGGTCGTATCCCTGCACCATGATGTTCGAGCTGGTGTTCACCTCAGGATCCTGTCCGCTGTAACCGGTGATGCAGAACACGTTGTTGCCGGTCACGTAGAAACGGGCGTTCTTGATGCCCACCTTGCGGGTGATGGACTCGGGGATGGTGTAGCCGATGGAGAGTGTACCGAGGCGGAGGTACGAGCCGTCCTCAATCATCCAGTCGGTGTTCACGGTAGAGTTGTTCATCCGGTGCCACATGGTCTTGCCTTGGTTCAGTTGCTGCAGGCGCTCGGGGTTGGCGTGCTCGCCATAGTAGATGTTGTAGCCTGTCTCCGGGTCAATCACCGTGAAGCGGTTGGCCAGGCACATCTCTGTGCTCATGTTCTGATACTTGCGGCTCAAGGCATACGAGGTGTAGTCCACCTTGCTGGCATTGAGCACATCGTTGCCATAGGACCAGCTGAAGAGGGCGGTCAGGTCGAAGCCTTTGTAGCCGGCCTGGAATCCGAAGCCACCGGTGTGTTTCGGACGTGCGTGACCGATGACGCGGCGGTCGTTGTCGGCGTCTATCTTGCTGTCGCCGTTGAGGTCCTTCAGTTTCATGTGGCCCGGGCCATACCATGCGCCTGAGCGGGAGAGCACACCCGTACAGTCGACCGTACCTTCGTTGGCCACCCAACGCTGGGTGACGGTGTCGTAGGTGAACTCGTCGAATCCGTACATGCCATCGGACACGTAGCCATACATCAGGCCGACCTCTTGGCCGACGAATACGCGGTAGTTATCCGAACCAATCTCGGGGAAGTTGTTGCCACCCTTCACAATCATCACGTTGCTGTCCGTGCCGTAGAGTTTGTCCACCACGCACTTGTTGAAGCCGATGTTGAAGTTGAAGTCGAGGTAGAAGTCTTTCTGGCTCACCAGGTTGGCGTTCAACGTAGCCTCGAAACCACGTGTGGTGGTCTGGCCAAGGTTCTGGTACTGGGTGTTGTAACCCGAGGTGTAGGGCAGGTCGACGGACATGATCAGGTTCTTGGTCACGTCGTTGTAGTAGTCGAGGTTCAGGTTCAGCTTGTTGTTGAAGAATCCCAGGTCGAGTCCGACGTTGAAGGCGGTCTTGGTCTCCCAGGTGAGGTTCTCGTTACGCAGCACGGTAGAGGGTTTCATAGAGCTCTGAGCCGTCTCGTTCCAGAAGTAGAGGTTCTTCACGGCTGTGATAGGCGCATAGGTCTGACGCCAGTAGGAGCCCACGCGGGCATTACCCGTCTTACCATAGCTGACACGCAGCTTACCGTTGCTGAACCAGTCCTTTGTGTCCTCCATGAACTCCTCGTCGCTGAAGCGCCAAGCCAAGGCACCGGCAGGGAAGTTACCCCACTGCTTGCCCGGAGCGAACACGTTGGTACCATCGGCACGGAACGTGAACGTGGCGAAGTAGCGTCCTTTGTACACGTAGTTCAAACGGCCATAGAAAGAGGATGTGCGGCTAGGTTCGTTGATGGTGGTGTAGGTAGGTTCGGAGGTACCGTTGTTCCACAAGGCGAGGATGTCGCTCACGGTGTATTCGTCGGGATAGTAGTCCGAGTTGATGAGCATGCTCTCCGTCTCGTTGTTGTTGGCCTCCACACCGGCCATCACGTCGAAGCGGTGGTCGCCGAGGGTCTTCTTATAAGTAAGGAACGCTCTGGCGGTCCAACGCTTGCCTTCGG
The DNA here is from genome assembly GCA_964481755.1 of uncultured Bacteroides sp. GTDB lineage: Bacteria > Bacteroidota > Bacteroidia > Bacteroidales > Bacteroidaceae > Phocaeicola_A. Next base: position 13,581 of record CAYZVH010000066.1, read on the forward strand.
CGTAGGTACGCTTGGCCACCGGGTGACCACCCAAGCCATTGGCCTCGCCGGTCTTGGTCAGCCAGATGTTGTCCGTGCGGTCGCGCTGGAAGGCGTAGGTACCCTCGCCGCGGAGGGTCAGGTCTTTGATGATCTCCCAGGTGAGTCCCACGTTGTAGGAGTTGGAGAGCTTCGTCTGTTTCTTATATTCGTTGGCGGTGTTGTAGAACGGGTCGTGCAGGTCGCTGATGTTCTCGCCTATCATGTCCGTATCGCCGGACACATCCTCGCTCGACAGGTCTGTCAAGGTCTTCACAGGCGGATACATCACGCAGTCGCGCAGTTTGTTGCCGCTGGAGATGCTCGGTCCGTCAATCACCGTATAGCTCATCTTCGGGTTGAAGTCCAGCTTCAAGGTCTTCGTCAGGTTCTTGGTAATCTTCACGTTGAGGTTATCGCGGCGATAGTTGGATGTGCGCAGGATGTAAGCCTCGTCGTCGCGTGTGTAGCTGATGCTGTAGACCAGGTCCTTGCTGCCACCACTGATGCTGAGGTTGTAGTTCTGCTTCACGCCGGTGCGCTCAAACAGTTTCTTCTGCCAGTCGGTGCCTTCCATGGACTTGTAGATGTCGATGTCGTCCCACTGACCATAGCGGCTGAAGAAGGTGGCGTTGTCGCCCGGGTCGAGTTCACGTTGCAGGTAGACATACTCGTACGGCGAGAGCACCTCGGTCTCGTTGTAGAAGTTGTTGAAACCCACCGAGGCGTTGAACTTAATCTCCGTCTTGCCCTCGTGACCACTCTTGGTGGTGATCAGGATAACGCCGTTGGCACCTTTGGCACCATAGATGGCGGTAGAGGAGGCATCCTTCAGCACGTCGATGCTCTCGATGTCCGTGGGAGGAATGTCGCTGATTGAGCTCACCTGGAATCCGTCGACGATGAACAACGGCTCGTTGCTCTGAGTGATGGAACCACCGCCACGCACCAGGATGCTGACATCGGCATCGGGCGAACCCTGTGTGGTGACCACGTTCACACCGGCCAATCGTCCGGTCAAGGCCGAAGCGGCGTTCGTTGTGGTGATGTGACGCAACGTCTTCTCACCGACGGAGGATACGGCACCGGTCAAGTCCTTACGTTTGGCGCTGGCGTAACCGATGGCCACCACCTCCTCCATCATCTGCGAGTCCTCCTCCAGGGTGACGTTCAGCGTGCGTCCGGCCACGATGTTGACCTCTTTCGTACGCATACCGATGTAGGAGATGACCAGTTTCTTTCCGTCCACCTTTGTCAGTTGGAAGTTTCCGTCGATGTCGGTGACGGTTCCGTTTTGAGTACCCTTCACCACGACGGAGGCTCCGATAATCGCTTCTCCGTTCGTGTCGGTAACATTACCCTGAATGGTAATGCTCTGAGCGAAGCCACTTGCTGAAAGCATAAATAAGGCTATTCCTATGAGGAATGCGCTCCAAGTTTTGTTTCTCATAATAGCATAAATTGGTTTAACAAATTGTTTATTTTATACATACTTTAATAGCATTGTTTGTCAGCGTCGCCCTAGCGGCAACCTCTGACGAGTTTAGTTTCACGTTCATTTCTTGTTCATGTACACCTTCGTTTTAATGAATACCTTATTATTAGTGTCGCAAAAGTAGAGGAGTCCGCACAGCCTCTCGTGCAGAATTTAACCGAAAGCGTATAAGTTTTATCCATGCCCCGGAAAATGGCTTCACGACGGGGCTTCAGCGCGCTGCCGATTAGTGGAGCGGGTGCGAAAGCCGACTATTATTTCCTCGATAAGCACTAGTCGCTATCGTGCGAGAGCAGTATCGATAGGGGCGTACAAGAGGGGGTGTTTGGGTTCACGACAGCTGTCAAGAGGGTTGTGCGTCACGTGTCAACCAAT
>CAYZVH010000067.1:0-14969 GCA_964481755.1 uncultured Bacteroides sp.
TGACATCTATCCGTGCAAAGTATTCCAATGATGGGATAAATGATTTCACCGATCCGAACCGCCGGCAGGAAGCGACGGGACGCCCGTCCCGAGACAATGGTTCGTATGAGCGAAGACAACCGGTTGTTTTGGTCAAGACAATCGATTGTATTGGCCAAAACAATCGATTGTATAAGCCAAAACAATTACATTGTATAAGCCAAAACAATTACATTGTTTTAGTCCAAACAAAGCATCGTGTTTTCCGGCGGCAAAAGTCAATAGATTTCATAGGGATGCAAAGAAACGGGACCACAATGACAGTATCGATTTTGATTTTCCTTTGCCGCGCCGACACGTAACTCGTGATTTATATCTACATTTGCACATAAATAATAATGTATACCATGAAACTACGGAATCTATTATTGGGCGCGTGCCTGTTAGGTGCATCGACGCTGACGGCCGCCACACACAAAGGTTATATTGCCGCTTCGGACGGAGCACAAATCTACTACGAGGAGCGGGGCGAGGGCGAACCGCTCATCCTGCTCCACGGACACTCGCTCGACACACGGATGTGGGACAAACAGTTCCGGGCGTTCGCCAAGAAGTACCGCGTGGTGCGGTTCGACTTCCGCGGTTACGGACGCTCGTCAGAGCAGCGGGAGGAGTTCCAGTTCACCCATCTGGGCGACCTGCTGACGGTGATGGACTCGCTCCACATAGACCGCGCGCACATCGTGGGCCTCTCCATGGGAGCCTTCGTGGCATCGGACATGCTGGCCGTGGCACCCGAACGGATGCTCAGTTGCGTGCTGGCCAGCGGAGGGATGAAGACCTACAAGGGGCCGAGCGAGCCGATGGACGACGCCGAGAAGGCGAAACGTCACAAGGAGATAGAGGCACTGAAGGCCAAGGGTGTGGACAAGATGAAGGCGGAGTGGCTGGAAGGGTTGATAGCCTCCGGCGGTTCCAACCGGGAGTCGATGCGCAAGCCGCTGAAGCGGATGATAGACAAGTGGACTGCCTGGCAGCCGCTGCACCTGGAGCCGCGGGTGATAGTGGCGAAGGACGGGCTGGAGCGTTTCAAGCAGAACCGCCCACAAGTGCCTACACTGTTCCTCGTGGGTGGCGCGGAGCTGAAAGGCAAAGAGCCCAGCCGCTCATGGATGATGGATTATCTGCCCAACAGCCAACTGCAGGTGGTGCCCGACAGCGGCCACATGATGAACATGGAACAACCCGAAGCCTTCAACCAAACGGTGCTGACATTCCTGCAGAGCGTGAAACAATGAATGAACCCGGCGGTGCTGACATTCCTACAGAGTGTGAAGTAACGAAGAACCAAGCGGTACTGAAGTTTCTGCAGAGCGTGAAGGCTATATCAATCCCATCAAATCTATCTTATAATAGGTAGGCGCGCTGTTGTCCTTCTGAAGGAACATCACCATATAGATGGGGCAATAGAGGATACGCCCCTCCACGTGGAGGTTGTCGTTGTTGAGGACTATGGCCTCGGGTAAGTCGTACTCTTTACACCCCAAGAGGTTAGTGAGGGCATGATGGGTTTCATAGGCTTTGCCCGACTTCACCTCAATGGGTAATACCTTGCCTCCTAATTCTATGATGAAATCCAACTCCCCACGCCGTTTGTTGTTGTAGTAGTAAGGCGCGATGCCATGAGCCACCAGTTCTTGCGCAACAACATTCTCGTACACCGACCCGAAGTTGATATCCTTGTCACCCATGATAATCCGCATCTGAATGCCCTCCGCATATTGACAGGCCAACAGGCCTACGTCGCTTTGGAAGAGTTTGAACAGGTTGCGCGAGCGAGCCAACAAAAGCGGGACTTTGGGTTCTTCCACATTATAGACCGGTATGGCGACACCGGCATGCGTCAGCCACAGAAAGCTGTTCTCCACACGGTCGAACTTCGCATGCTCATTCAGTCGTTTCAGGATGAAACGTTTGTTCTTGGCATTCAGTTCAGGAGGTATTAGGTTGAAGATTTCCTCGATGTAGAGTTTGTTCTGCGGGTCATACTTGGCAATGTCCCGCTTATAGAGCCGAATGATGTCTTGCTGCACCGCCATCACCTCTTGCAGGTTATTGCTTTCGATGTATTTGCTCACCGCGGCAGGCATGCCTCCAACCACCAGGTATAGGCGAAACAGCTCCATCATCTTGTCATGAATGAAACCGTCGACAGGCGTATGGTTGTTCCATGCTTCGCGCAAAGCGGCAATCACCGTCTGGTTGATTCCGATGCAGGATATGAACTCCTCAAAGTCGAGCGGGAACATCTCCTTCACACCCATATACCCCACAGGTTCCGAGCGGAGGTTTTTCGGCTCCACGCCCAGCAGCGACCCGCTAAGGATGTAGCGGTAAGAGCCTTCGTCCACCAGGAACTTGATGGCTGTGACGATATCGGGGCATTGCTGCACCTCATCGAAGAAGATGAGTGTTTCACCTTTGATGAGCGGCACGGAGGTGATGGCCGAAAGGCGCATCAGTATGTCGTTGCTGCTTTTCGCGTCTTTGAACAGTTCCGCTGCCATGGGCGTATCAATGAAGTTGATTTCCACAAAGCTTTTGAATTCCTTACCGAACTCCCGGATGGAGTAAGTCTTGCCGGTCTGCCGTGCTCCGGTAACCAGCAAAGCATTACGGGTAGACTCGTAATATTGCCGCAGGAAACTATCAATCTTTCTTTTCAACATAACCATCTGTGATTTATCATGTTACACAAGCCATCAAGTCATGCTTGCCGCTTTTCCAAGGCAAATATAGGTCCTTTTTGCCGCTTTTCCAAGGTATTATCGCATAATTCTGCCGCTTTTCTATGACAAATATAGGTACTTTCTGCCGCTTTTCCAAGGTTAGGCTATGCCTTGTGACCTTAACTAAGAAAGGTTGACACTTTAGCGCGCAGTTATACCCAATAAATAAAGGTATGCCGCAGCTACGCGACATACCTTTATTTATATAGGTCCACTCCCCTTTCACGAGGGAGGAACCGAACTAACATTTATCAATCCGCAGAGGGCAGACTACTTCTTCTCAGCCGCAGTCTTCTTTGCCGGAGCAGCCTTCTTAGCAGCAGGCTCTTTCTTCGCAGCAGCCTTCTCAGCCTTGGCGGGAGCTTTCTCGGCCTTAGCCTCGTACTTCGCCAGCTTAGTCTGCAGCTTCTCCACCTCTTTGTTGAGGGCGCTGATCTCACCGTCCTGGTTGCGGATGGTGGTGAGCAGGGAGTTGAGCTCCTCGTTGTCCATATCCACGGGATAGAGAGAGTTGACGCGGCTGATAAAGTCGCCCAGGATGTTCATGTAGTTGGTGAAGGCATCGTAGGGCGAGTCGTAGATGCCACGGTTCAGGCCCACGTTGCTCTGCTTGGTGGTCATGAAACGGAAGTTGTTGCTGGCCTGCAGGTAGTCCCAGTCCTGCTTGATGCGGCGGTCGGTGCAGAGGTGCACACGCTCAGCCACGCTGTAGAGTTTGTTGAAGGCCTCACGCTGCATCACATTACCCAGCCAGCAGCTGATGTCGCGCTCCTCGTCGACCCACGACATGGGGTACGGAACGTCTATCGGTGCCACGGACTTCATCTTGGTGCAGATCTCCGACGGAGTGGAGAAGGTGATGCCGCGCTCCTTGGCCACAGCCGGCAGGGCATAGAGGAAGTCGAGGATGTTGGACGAGAGCGGTTGCGACATACCCAAGGCACAGAGCTCCATGAAGATGTTGATGACCTGCTCCTCTTCGGGCAACTGGGCAATCCAGTCCATGTAGGTGTCGGCGAACAAGGGGTAAGCGTCCCACTCCGAGTTGGAGAAGCGCAAGCAGATGTCGTCGGACAACTTGAAGTCGCGCAACAGAATCTTCAGGTTGGGATTCATGTTGCAATGGTAGAGGTAGTGCGGGCTCTTCCAACCGAGGATGTGCTTGGCACCTTCGGTGAGCATTCCCTTGAATCCCATCTCGGCCACCTGTGCACCAATCTCGTCGGAATAGATGAGGCTGGAGTTGCGGAACACCTTCGGCTTCTGTCCGAAGAGTTGCTTTATCTTATCGCTCATGCGCATCACCTCCTCGCGGAAGCAGTCCTCGTTGGCCAGCGATGAGAGGCCGTGGGAATATGGCTCGGCCAGGAACTCGCAGCAACCGGTGTCGTTCAGCTCATGCAGGAGCTCGATGACCGTGGGGGCGTGAATCTCCAACTGTTCCAGTGCCACACCGGAGATGGAGAGGGCCACCTTGAAGTACTTGCCGTTGTCCTTCGCCATAGCTATCAACGTCTTCAGGGCGGGGATGTACGAACGTTCCGCCACTTCGTTGATGGTACGCTCGTTCTCGTAATCGTCATAGTAGTAATGATCGGTTCCGATATTGAAGAAACGATACCGTTTCAGATGTATGATTTGATGTATCTCAAAATAAAGGCAGATTGTTTTCATAATCTATATTCGTTTTTATTATTTTCTATAACTGCTGATTACCTGATCATAGATCTTGCGGACCTTCAGTCCAACCTTCTCCCACTGGATGCCGTCGACCTCCTTCTTGCCCTCTTCCTTGAGGTACTCGTAGAGCGAGGGGTTGGTGCAGATGGAGTAGATGGCGTCGGCCATGGCATGGATGTCCCAATAGTCCGTCTTGATGCACTTGCTGAGAATCTCCGCACAGCCGGACTGCTTGGAGATGATGGTAGGCACGCTGCACTGCATGGCCTCCAGGGGCGAGATGCCGAAGGGCTCGGAGACGGAGGGCATGATGTAGACGTCGCTGGCCTTGAGGCACTCATACACCTGCTTGCCTTTCATGAATCCGGGGAAGTGGAAGCGGTCGGCGATGCCGCGCTGCGCTGCCAGGGTAATCATGGCGTTCATCATGTCGCCGTTTCCGGCCATCACGAACCGTATGTTGCGGGTGCGCTGCAGCACCAGAGCGGCGGCCTCCACGAAATATTCCGGTCCCTTCTGCATGGTGATGCGGCCCAGGAAGGTCACCACTTTCTCGTTGGGGATGCGGTGGGGCACAATGTCCTGAATTTCCTGCGACAGGGGCGACACGGCGTTGTGCACCGTGGACACCTTGCGCGGGTCCTGGAAATACTTGTTGATGACGGTCTGTCGGGTGAGCTCGCTCACGCACATGATGTGGTCGGCATGGTCCATACCGTTCTTCTCGATGGCGTACACCGTGGGGTTCACATTGCCACGGCTACGGTCGAAGTCGGTGGCGTGGACGTGGATGACCAGCGGTTTGCCGCTCACCTGCTTGGCATGGATACCGGCGGGATAGGTGAGCCAGTCGTGTGAGTGGATGATGTCGAACTCCTGCTGCCGCGCCACCACGCCTGCCACGATGGAGTAGTTGTTGATCTCCTCGTGCAGGTTGTCGGGATAGCGACCGGAGAACTCCATGCAGCCCAGGTCGTTGGTATTCATATAGTTGAAGTCGGCGTAGATATGGTCGCGCAAGTCGTAGTAGAGTTGCGGGTCCATGTAGCTGCCGACGCGGTTCTTCACGTAGTCCCACTGCACATCGCGCCACACGATGGGGACACTGTTCATTCCGATGATGCGCAGGAAGCTCTGGTCTTCGTCGCCCCACGGTTTCGGAATGCAGAATGTGATTTGCATATCTTCTTGCTGAGACATACCTTTGGTCAAGCCGTAGCTTGCGGTGCCCAGTCCTCCCAGGATATGAGGAGGAAATTCCCAGCCAAACATTAACACTTTCATCTTCAAAATCCTCCTTATAGGTTAGAGATTATATTTGCTCAAGAGTTTCAACACACGCAGTATCTCGGCCACGTTCATAGCGAACGACACGGCCCCGCGTCCCTTGAAGGGCGGGTTACCATCGAACAGTTCGGGGATGGAGCCTATGCAGTGCGAGGTCATCTCTTCTTCGAAGCCGATCATCTGGCGCTCCACGAACGACACGCCGCTCATCTTGTAGATGCGCAGGTAGGCCTCCATGTAGAAGCCCGAGAGCCATGGCCACGCCGTACCCTGATGATAGGCGTAGTCGCGCTGAGTCTGCGGACCGACGTAGTTGGGGTTGTAGCCGCCGCTCTTCGGACTGAGGGAGCGGAGTCCCTTGGGCGTGAGCAGTTCCTTGGTGACGATGTCGAGCACTTTCTTCTTCTGGGCCATGTCCAGCGGAGAGTAGTCGAAGGCCACGGTGAATATCATGTTGGGGCGTACGCTCCAGTCCATCATCACGCCGTCGACATAGTCGAGCAGGTAGCCATATTCATTGAGGAAGGTCTCCACGAAGGAGTCGCCAGTCGTCTTGGCTTCCTTCTCTAACTCATCGGCCAGACCATCGTTGCCACCACCGCGCACGAGGTCGGCCACGAAGCGCAGGGCGTTGTACCACAGGGCATTGAACTCTACGATGTAGCCCGAGCGAGGCACCACGGGTCGGCCGTTGGCGGTGGAGTTCATCCACGTGATGGCCTTGTTGATGCCGTTGGCGTAGACCAGTCCGTTCTGATGGAGGAAGAGGTTGGGGTGCTTGCCAGTGCGGATGAACTCGACAATGTCCTCGAGGAGTTTTCCGTACTTGGCGCGGCACTGATCCTTGGAGACGAGCTTGGCATACTGTTGCAGGGTCCATGTGGCCCACAGCAAGATGTCGGGGTGGTCTATCTCATAGATCTTCAGGTCCGTCTGTCGGCCTTCCATCCAAGCGTAGAGAGCCTCCTGCATGGTGGCCATGGCCGACTCGAAGGCCTCCTGTTCGTCGATGGCGAGTGTGAGGCCCGGCAGAGCGATGAGCATGTCGCGGGCACGGCACTTGAACCACGGGTAGCCGGCGATGATGTAGTGCTTGTCGCCTTGCTTGTTGTGGAACTGGTGGGCTGAGTTGTAGAGACAGTGGAGGAAGCTGTCGCGGGGGATGCGGTTCTCCACCTCCTGTTCGAAGGTGCGCTTCAGTGTGCGGGTGGAGACGGGCGAGATACCGCCGGAGAAGACGATGCTCTCGCCTTTCTTAATCTCCATCTCGAAGTAGCCGGGCACGTAGAGGTCCTCGTTGCTGTCGTAGCCGCGTTCCAACTCCTTGGGGTACTCGAAGTTGCGGTACCAGTCGGGCTCGAAGTGGAATTCGTTCTTCTTGTTGAACTGCATGTAGAGTTCCGGGTAACCGGGGTACATACAGGTCTTTATGCCGTTCTCCACTTCCTGATAGTCGCGGCGCGCCTGTGCGTTCTCGTGGGTGTACTGGCGCACGCTGCGGAAAGCGAGGAAGGGATGGAAGCGCAGTGTCGTGGGCGAATGGGCCTCCAACAGGGTGTAACGGATAAGGATACGGTTCTCGTGATGCACAAACACTTTCTCTTTCTGCAACACCACGCCACCTACGCGATAGATGGTGGTGGGCACTTTCTCGCAGTTGAATTCACGGATATACTTGTGTCCGCGCGGACTGAAGTTGTTGCCCTGGTACTTGTGCAGTCCCAAATTAAACTCGGCGCCGTGCTGTATCACAGTCTCGTCCAGCGACGACAGGAGCACGTGGTTCTCGTCGTCGAGCTCGGGTACGGGAATCACCAGCAAACCATGGTACTTCCGCGTGTTGCAATCCACAATAGTTGTGCAATGGTAGGCTCCCGAACGGTTGGTCCGAAGAATCTCTCTCGGGAGGGATTCCTCAAGATTGGTCATAAGAGTCTTGTCAAATCGCAAATAACTCATAGTTGATATTTTAAGGTTTTCAAATAAACAAACTTACATAAAACGTTCTCATTGTAACCCGACAAGGGTCAGCAAGCGCCACAATCCGCGGCGCTTACGGAGCCCTCTTGTTTTACAGTTCCAAATGTACATATTTTACTGAAACGACAACACAAATCGGGAAAATATTTTTAATTTTTCTGTTGTTTTTCTTCCCTCGCACGCGTAGATATGAACATAGCGTGACAAAACATGTTGTAGAGCAGAAAATACATAACACTTACTTTCCGCCACGTATGGAACAGACGGGAACCGGTCCGCACCCCGCAGGGAGGGAAATCGCTAATGGTTGAAGAGCTCGAAGGCGAACTTGCAGCCCACGGACTGGAAGCGTCCCTTGACGGAACTGGCGAAGATGCCGACGTCGAAGATGTGGGTGCCGATACCGTAGCCCAGCTCGAGGTAAGGCAGGAGGTGGGGCACGTAGAGGGCGCTTCCGTAGAGGCGCTCGTACTGGATGATGCTGGTGAACTTCACCAGATGACGCAGCAGCAGGAAGGGCGACTCGTAGGTGATGTGGCCCCGGACATATTTGTTGGAGGAGTTGTACCAGCGGCGGTCGAGCAGGTGGAAGGCCCCTCCTATCTCGTCGTTCCATCCGGAGGGAAGGTTATTGCGGGCGAAGTTGACGAAGTCCACGAAGTACATGTTCTCCTGGTCGGTGAAGGCGCCGCAGCCCAGGCGGTAGAACAGGTTGTGGGTGCCGCTGAACTTCGACTCCTGCTGCATGTCGAACTCGAAGCGCTCGTAGCGGCCCTTGCTGCCGAGGATGCCACGCACGCCACGCTCCCAGTCGAACGAGAAGGTGGGATAGTGTGAGCGGAGGTTCATCTTGCGCCGTCCATTCATATAATAATATAGACAAGGTGTCCACTCCACACGAACGCGCGGGGCGAAACTGATGTAGAGGTTGCGCAGGCGGCCCGATAGTTGCGATTGTATGGCGGGGTTGTTGAGGTTGCGCTTGTCGATGAGCGTACGGCGGTGGTAGGCCACGCCGACCTCAACGGAGAGCCCGTTGGCCACCTCTATCTTGTGACCCAGGGTGAGGAAGTCATCCTTGAAGTAGTCGAGCTTCATGCGGTCGAAGTTGACAGCCGTGTCCGGCAGGTTCTTCAGGTCGTCGAGCACGTCGCTACTGTAGATGCGGTTACCGTTACCCACACGCACCATCACCTGTCCGATGCGCTCGGGCCAATAGACGTAGTCGGCCTCCACCCGCCAATAGAACTCCTTGTCGGTGAAGTTGTAGCCGATGCGGGGCGTGACGCGCAGCAGCTTCTGCCCGGCGAACATGTGGTTGTACTTGAACTTCTGCACGTAGGAGTATCCGTTGCTGTGGCTGTAGCCGAACAGCAGGGGGTTGATGATGGGCGAGCACTTCACGCTCCCGAAGTCGGCCATGTCGATGGTGTAGTTACTGATGAGGGCATCGCCCAGTGTACCGAAGAAGACGGAGCCTTTGGATTTCTTGTATTTCGAATGGAGCGTGGTGTCGACGCGCAGGCGGTAGTCGGAGTAGACGGTCTGCTCGTGGGCGGTGAGCGGCAACGGGCGGTGGCGGTTCATGTAAATGGTATCGGCGATGGCGACCGCGGGGTCGGTGCGCAGGTTGAATGCCTCGGAGAGGTTGTAACGGTTGCGCTTCGGGATTTTCCGTCGCTGCTCGTCGGCCAGGAAGACGGTGTCGTAGTCGAACACCGCCGTGTAGTCGGCCTCCACCTTGTTGCCCACGAAGTTGAAGAGCATGTTGGCCTCGAACTGGCGGGGCAGATAGAGGGCGTTGCCGCCCTTGCCCATCAGCACCTTGGCCGAGAAGCGCACATGTTCCACCCGTCCAGTGATGCTGAGTTCATCGATGGTCCACGAGCCGTGGTTCACTATCATGTAGCCGGAGACGAGTTGGTTGCTCTTGTTGCGCGGCAGGATGAGAATCTTGTACTGTAGGGAGTCGCCCGCCCCGGTGACGGACTCGCAGAGGTAGCGGTACCACTTCATGCCGACGCGCGACAGGGGCGACAGCAGTTGCTCGGGCAGCAGGTAGGGCGAGTAGATGTTCATGCAGAGGTACTCCATGATGTTGCCCACCGACCCTTTGTTGCGGCGCAAGGTGCCGGCCACCGCCTTCACCTTGAGGTCGTAGATGTCCGGCGCGGTGTAGTGCACCTCGTTGTCGGACTCCACCAGATAGTCCTTCACTCCCTTCTCCAGGCGAAACATGGCGGGCACCACCTTGATGAGGCGATTGCTTCGGTGCACCTTGAAGCGGCCTTTCAGGTAGATGTTACCGTAGTACTCGTCCACGATGTGGGCGTACCGTCCGGAGGCTTCTATCACGCGGCTGACGATGCTGTCGGCATCCTCTCCGTAGTCCGGATCGGGCGTCGGCCGATTGTCGGAGGCCATAGCCGCCCCCACTACAACAAGCATCATCAACAGTAAGCTGACCGTTCGTTTCACTGCGTATAATCTGCACTTTTTCTGTAGGCAAATGTATGCAAATATGACAATCGGTTCCCATTATCGCCCCAATATTAACTTCATTTTACTCAGAAAGTGCACATTTTCGCCAAAATAGTGCTTGCGTAATCTATTTATTTGTAATTTTGTGCTGTATAACACAGTTCTTGAACAGAGGTCTTATGCTAAAGAAAGAAATATCAGAAGCGGAAATCATTGAGAGCCTTGCCGAGATGTGGCAATGGCTGAAGGAAGAACAGCGTACGTTCTTGGAGAAACAGTTCACTATACAACATTACAAGAAGAACGAGACGATCTATTGTGAGGGTGAAACACCTACTCACCTGCTCTGCCTCATCAATGGAAAGGTGAAGATTTACAAGGACGGCGTAGGTGGCCGCAGCCAGATAGTGCGCGTCATCAAGCCCGTGGAGTACTTCGGCTACCGGGCCTACTTTGCCGGCGGCAACTATGTGACAGCGGCGGCAGCCTTCGAGCCATCGACCATCTGCATGATTCCGATGAAAGCCATCGAGGAGATGGTGGAGCAGAACAACCAGTTGGCGATGTTCTTCATCAAGCAGCTCTCCATCGACCTCGGAATCTCCGACGAGCGGACTGTGAACCTCACCCAGAAGCACATACGCGGTCGGTTGGCCGAGGCGCTCCTCTTCTTGAAAGACAGCTACGGTCTGGAGGAGGACGGATTCACGCTGAGCATCTACCTCTCGCGCGAGGACTTGGCGAGCCTCTCCAACATGACCACCTCCAACGCCATACGCACGTTGTCCAACTTCGCCTCGGAGAAACTCATCGCCATCGACGGTCGAAAGATAAAGCTAATCGACGAGGAAAAGCTGAAGAAGATAAGCAAGATTGGATAACCCACACATACCCTAAAAATGAGCATAGGGTCTCGGACCGTTGAGCCTAGGCTCTCTGAAAAGGGTGTTATGGGTATCCCGACCACATACATTTCCGACCACATCTACCGATAGTCGTCAGCTTACCTACAGCCCATTTTACATGACCTATGGGGTCATGTGCCGATGACGTATACTTCAAGTACCAATGAAGTATACGTCAACAGCCATCGAAGTATACTTCAATCTATTAAGACATATAAACACAGCAAGCCCCGGAATACTACTAGTAGCGTATCCCGGGGCTTGACTTTTTATCTTATGCTAGCGCCGATTAGATGAACCAACGTACGTAGCAGAAGTCCTGACGATGAGGAAGGTCGGGATGCTTCGGGAACATACGGTACATCACCTTGAAGCTACCAGCGTTGTCCACAGCGTAGTTGACCTTGAAGGTGTAGAGGTTGCCCTCCTTCTTCACCACGTTCATCGGCTCCACAGAGTAGATGTGGTCCTTACCGTCGCCATCGGTGTAGATGGTAACCAGCTCGATGCCGATGGCATCGTCCAGACCCTTCTCGTCGATCACGTAGGTAGTGGTGTACTGCTGACCGCTCTTCAGGTCGCCCTTCTGCACATCCTCTTCCTTCTGGCAAGAAACCACCTCGATGGAATCCCAACGCTCGGCAACGGTCTCTTTCCAGTGAGCGAGTTCCTTAGCCTTGGCGTTGTCGTTGGCCGACAGCATCTTGAAGCGGGCAGCCTCCTTGCAGTAGAACTTGCTATAGTAATCGTCGAGCTGACGCTTCATCGTGTAGTGAGGAGCGATGCGGGCGATGGAGTTCTTGATGGTCTTCACCCAACCCTCGGAGAAGTCCTTACCAGCCTCGCGGGCATAGTACAAAGGAACAATCTCGTTCTCGAGCAGGTTGTAGATGGTGGCAGCATCCAACTGGTCTTGCTGTCCCTGGTTCTGGTAGGTACGCTTCTCGGTCAGCGCCCAACCGGCACCTTCGCGATAACCTTCCAACCACCAACCGTCGAGCACGGAGAAGTTGATGACACCGTTCATCAAGGCCTTCTCGCCGGATGTACCGGATGCCTCGAGAGGACGTGTCGGGGTGTTCAACCAGATGTCCACACCGGAAACGAGTCGGCGGGCCAACTTCATGTCGTAGTTCTCGAGGAAGATAATCTTACCCAGGAACTCCGGACGACGGGAGATTTCAATAATCTGCTTGATCAATCCCTGGCCAGCACCATCGTGCGGGTGAGCCTTACCGGTGAACAGGAACTGTACGGGGCGCTCGGGGTTGTTCACGATCTTCGACAGACGCTCGAGGTCGGTGAAGAGCAGGTGCGCGCGTTTGTAGGTAGCGAAACGGCGACCGAATCCGATGAGCAGAGCGTTGGAGTTGATTTTCTCCATCAGTGAGACGATGCGTGCGGGGTCGCCCTGTTGCTTGAGCCACGTCTCGCGGAACGACTTGCGGATGAAGTCCACCAGTTTGTTCTTCAGGCCCTGACGGGTTGCCCAAATCTCCTCATCGGGTACATTATAGATAGCCTCCCAAATCTTCTCGTTCGACTGATCGTACATGAAGGTGGAGTCGAAATATTTGTTGTAAAGTGTCTGCCACTCAGATGCGCTCCATGTGGGGAAGTGCACACCGTTGGTGACGTAGCCCACGTGGTTCTCCTCGGGGAAGTAGCCTTTCCAGATGCCGGAGAACATATTCTGAGAGACTGTTCCGTGCAGGCGGCTCACACCGTTCACCTCCTGGCAGGTGTTGCAAGCGAAGGTGGACATGCAGAAGCGCTCGGAAGAGTCACCGGGGTTCATACGGCCCATGTCCATCAGGTCGGCCCAAGTGATGCCGAGCATCTGAGGATAGCCGCCCATGTATTTGCCGAAGAGGCTTTCGTCGAAGTAGTCGTGGCCGGCAGGAACCGGAGTGTGTACGGTATAGAGTGAAGAGGCGCGAACCAGTTCCAAAGCCTGGTTGAAGGTGAGTCCCTCTTTCACGTAGTCACAAAGACGCTGGAGGTTGCAGAGTGCTGCATGTCCCTCGTTGCAGTGGTAGATGTCCTTCTTGATGCCCAGAGCCTTCAGGGTGAGCATACCGCCGATACCCAACAGAATCTCTTGCTTCAGACGGTTCTCCCAGTCACCACCATAGAGCTGGTAAGTGATAGGACGGTCGAACTCGCTGTTCATATCGTTGTCGGTATCCATCAAGTAGAGAGAGATACGGCCAACGTTGACGCGCCAAATGTAAGCATGTACCTGGAAGTTCATGTAGGGAACGTCCACCACCAAAGGTTTGCCGTTGGCATCCATCACACGCTCCAAAGGCAGGCTGTTGAAGTCCTGTGGCTCGTAGTTGGCAATCTGCTGACCATCCATAGAGAGGGTCTGTGTGAAGTATCCGTAGCGATAGAGGAATCCGATGGCGCACATGTCGACGTTGCTGTCGCTGGCCTCTTTCAAATAGTCGCCGGCCAACACGCCAAGACCACCGGAGTAGATCTTCAGCACGTGGTTCAGTCCATACTCCATGCAGAAGTATGCCACTGACGGTCTGTTCGCATCGGGCTTCACGTCCATATATTCGCGGAAGTCGCGGTATACTGAGTTGATTCTCTGAATCAATGCCTTATCCTTAGCCAACGCCTCCAGTTTGTCGTAGCTCAACAGCTCCAGCAAACGTACAGGGTTTCCTCCAGCAACGGCCCACATCTCTGGGTCGAGACTCTTAAACAACAGTTTGGCCTCCGTGTTCCAGGACCACCAAATGTTATGCGCCAATTCATCCAATACCTTTAACTCTTCAGGGATTCTGGAACGTACCGTGATTCCCTTCCAATTCGGTGTATTCGCATTACTTACTTTGATTTTCATAAAACTAACCTATTATTATTAGTATCTATTTTTATTATTTCGATTTAGCGTTACGCTCGGCGGCCTTGCGCAGTGCAAAGTCGTAAGCTTTGTAGTAGTTGACAATAAAGTGTTTCCACAGGGCATTGTCGGATATCTCCTTGGCACGCTGACGGATGAGCGTCACCTCGCGGGGCGTGAAGCCCGACATCTCGGAGACGGTGTCCTTGATGATGTCCGCCACCTCGGAGTAGTTGTAGTCTGTGCGGTGTATCACCTTCACGCCATCTTCCAACCGGCTGTATCCGCCCTTCAAGGAGTTCACCCACAGGCCGAAGCCCGCCAGGTCGGTGGTGATGGTGGGCACACTAAAGGCCACGCTCTCCAGCGGGGTGTAACCCCAAGGCTCGTAGTACGAGGGATAGATGCTGAGGTCGTTGCCCACCACGAGGTCGTAGTAGTGGAGGTTGAAGATGCCGTCCTTGCCATCGAGGTAGCAGGGTACGAAGATGACCTTCACGCGGTCGTCCTTGGCGTTGGACATTCCGTTGTACTTAAGCATGTCCAGCACCTGGTCGTGCGTCATGTTGTGGAGCCAGTGGGTGATGAGCGGGCAGGTCAGCGCGGTGTCGTAGCTCTTTCCGCTGGCGAGGCGCTCCTTCAGGTCCTCGCGCGGGTCCCCTACCCAACCGGGTACGTTGACGAAGGCCAGCACGTTCTTCTTCAGGTCGCGGTCGCGCAACAGGCGGTTCATCGCCTCCAGGTATACGTCGATGCCTTTGTTCTTGAACTCGTAGCGTCCGCTGGTGGCCACTATCAGCGTGTCATCGCCCAGCGACGTACCGAGCAGAGCGTTGGCCACGTTGAGCATCCGGCGGCGGGCCTCCTTGCGCTTGGCGGTGTAGGCCGCGCCTTTGGGCACGAAGTCGTCCTCGAATCCGTTGGTCAAGATGACATCCGCGGGCTTGTCGAGCAGTTCCTTGCACTCGTTGTCGGTAATCTCGCTCACCGTGGTGAAACAGTCCACGTGGT
>CAYZVH010000068.1:0-14886 GCA_964481755.1 uncultured Bacteroides sp.
GCTACGCCGAGCCCTTCAAAGCGGACCACCGTACACCCATCTGCCTGGCCATCGAACTGGACGACCTAGGCAAAGGATTGCTCGACTGGCAGGAAGTGACACTACCACCTACCTATAAATAATGAAAATTCGGCAATAAGGTTGCTAGGTTGCCGATATTTCATTACTTTTGCACCATAATTGGTAAAGATGCTGGGGTAGAATGATAAGACAAGCAGACATAATAGCATACGCACAGACACGGCCGGAGTTCTCGCGCCGTGAGATGTTCTGTACCTTCAGGGAGCACAATATCGACTTCTCGCCCGCCACCGTGACCTCCTGTCTGCTTACCCTTGTCGACGCCGGCATCATCCGGAAACTGAAGAGAGGGGTGTATGCTCTCGCAGAGACGCGTAAGCAATCCTTCGTCCCTTATTATGACGAGGAGATGCAGGCGTTGGAATCAGAGATTCACGATAGTTTCCGCTTCGCCCGGTTCTGTGTGTGGAGCAGCTCGGACCTGAAACGGTTTTCACACTACGTAGTCAACCTGGATGTAATCTATGTGGACGTGGAACGAGAGGCGATGGAACCCATGTTCACCTATCTGCTCAATGCGGGACTAGAACGACAAGTCTATCTGAATCCCTCGAGCGACGACTATACCTATTACATCTATGGCAAACCAACCATTGTCGTGCGACCTCTGATTAGCGAAGCTCCCTTGATAGCCTATTCGGGCGGCTCCAACAGGTTGTCGTTGGAGAAGCTGTTGGTGGACATTACCATCGACAAGGACTTCATGCCTCTGCACGACTATGAGTCGCTCCGCTTCTATCGGAATGCGATGGACACCAGCATAGTGAACGAGACGAAACTGCTCCGCTACGCCGCACGGCGCGGATGCAGAGCGAGAATCAAGAGCCTATTTGACACAGCCCAACAAAACGAAATGCTAGACTGATATGATACATCCGGACAGCCGCTCCATGGAATGGATAAACAGCGTGGCGGCCGCAAATCCGTCATTGGACAAGACATTGATAGAAAAGACCATCCGTGCGTTCTCCTTATTAGAATCGTTGGCCCTATCGGGTTGTCCGTTCACATTCAAGGGCGGTACGGCATGTATGCTGCACCTTGGCAGTAGCCGGCGACTTTCCATCGACATCGACATAATATGTCCTCCCGGCACAGACATATCACAGTACGTCAGGAAGTATAGCGGCCAATATGGATTCACGGACATTCAATTGGTGGAACGGCTAAGCTCGCACAACGTGCCGAAGTCGCATGCCAAATGTTTCTACAAAGTGTCCTATGTCACCAGTAAGGACGAGGAAGCCATCCTGTTGGATGTTCTCTTCGAGGAACTTCACTACGAGAAGGTGGTACGACTGCCGATAGCCAGTCCTTTCCTTAAGATGGAAGGCGAGAACGTCATGGTGAACGTCCCGTCGGCAGAAGACATACTCGGAGACAAACTGACAGCCTTCGCTCCACATACATCCGGCATTCCATTTTTCAAGAAAGAGCGGAACTGCTCACTGGAAATCATCAAGCAGATGTTTGACGTGGCGGCACTCTTCGATGTGTGTGAAGACTTCAGACTAACGCACGACACTTTCCGCAGGTTCGGCATGACCGAACTTGGCTACCGGGGATTTGAGGATGCCACGACGGATGACATTCTCGAAGACACCATCCGGACAGCATTGTGCATTTCGTTGAGAGGTTTCGAGAACGAGGAGGAATTCAAACTGCTGCAAGGCGGCATCAAACGCATAGGCGGTCTGATACTGAGTGAGCGTTACCATCTGGACCCGGCCATACGGGATTCCGCCAAGGCGGCTTATGTGGCAGCGCTCATTCTGACTCACAGTACGGAACCGCATCGCTACGCGACGACCCCAATAGAAGAATGGCAGAATGCTGTAATCGGACAATCGCTTCCGAACAAACTCAATAAGCTGAAGAAGGCATACCAAGAAGCATTCTTCTATTGGTGGCAAACGGATAGACTGCTGGGAGGTAGGTAACAGCTAAAACAGACCTCGAGACTGGCAGGAAGTGAAGGCGTGAGACAGTACGCTGACTAACAGCTGCTTATAATTTTGCACCAGATGGGTGCAAAATTACAAGAGCCATGTACAGAGAACGCTGCGTTTGATGTACGCTTCCTCTTAATTCGTGTTAACACGAGCCGCTATTTGCTACGTATCGAACGCATTTCGTTATCTTCGCAGTAAATAATCACGCTTCGCTATTCGGCTGACAGCAAGGCTGGAAGGCGGGCTCAAAGAGACGCACACTATGAAGAAGAAGT
Source organism: uncultured Bacteroides sp. (assembly GCA_964481755.1). Classification (GTDB taxonomy): domain Bacteria; phylum Bacteroidota; class Bacteroidia; order Bacteroidales; family Bacteroidaceae; genus Phocaeicola_A. The sequence goes on from CAYZVH010000068.1 coordinate 2,309, forward strand.
TAGTAGTATTGTCCGGCGCGGGCATAAGCGCCGAGAGTGGTATCAGCACATTCCGCGACGCGGGCGGACTGTGGGACGAGTATCCCGTGGAGCAGGTGGCCACACCGGAGGGGTATGAGCGCGACCCGGCGCTGGTGACACGGTTCTACAACGGCCTGCGACAGAAGCTCCTCAGCGTGGAGCCCAACGACGGACACCGCATCATAGCGGAGCTGGAGCGGGACTACGACGTGACCGTCATCACACAGAACGTGGACAACCTGCACGAGCGGGCCGGCAGCACGCGCGTGATACACCTGCACGGCGAGCTGACGAAAGTGACATCGAGCTACCAACCCAACAACCCGAAGTACATACGCGAGCTGAAGCCCGAGGAGTATGAGGTGAAGATGGGCGACCTGGCCGCCGACGGTTCGCAGCTGCGCCCCTTCATCGTGTGGTTCGGCGAGGCGGTGCCGATGATAGAGACCGCCGTGGGTTACGTGGAGCAGGCGGACATCTTCGTGGTGATAGGCACCTCGATGGTGGTGTACCCCGCCGCCGGCCTCATCCACTACGTGCGCCCCGAGGTCCCCGTCTACCTGATAGACCCCAAGCCGGTGGACACCCACGTGAGCCACCCCATCCACACCATCCGACAGACCGCCTCCCAAGGTATGGCCACGCTGCGTGAGGAGCTGCTCGGGGGGAGAAAGTAACAACGAATAAAGTCAACAAGGTGACCATGGGATACCTACAGCCAAATCCCCATAGTCAGCTAGAGACGGGACAATGGGCCGAGGCTATGAAATGGTACCTTTCGAGAATGGGGTTGTTTGCTCTATTGGGGGATAATCTATATATTTGCGACAGATTTACAAACAAACATAATATAGAACGGTATGTCAGGTGATGCCAAAACGGGATTCGTTAACTCCCAGAACTGTCGAATAGACCAAGAATACACTGAATGGCTACAAGAGATAAAGTGTAGATACCAAAGTGTGCGTAACAGAGTCGCCCTGCAAGCAAACTATGGCGCTCTGGAGTTTAACTGGCTGCTGGGACGCGACATCGTGCAGAAGAAAGCGGAGTCTCGTTGGGGCGAGGGCGTAGTCAATCAACTGAGCCTCGACTTGCGCGCGGCATATCCGGACGTGAAAGGTTTCTCTGCCCGCAACCTCTATTACATGAAGCAATGGTATGAGTTTTATATGGACAACGATGACGACCGCGCAATTTTGCACCTAGTTGGTGCAAAAATACAAGAGGTTGAAAATCAGAACCCTATAAAATTGCACCAGCTAGGTGCAGAATTTGTGGCAAGCAGTAAAATACCGGACATTATAGACTCTGGCGGTATGCTCCCCTTCTTCGGAATAGTGCCATGGAAACATCATCTGTTGATTATCTCAAAATGCAAATCAGTGCAAGAGGCTCTTTACTATCTGCAACGTACAATAGAGGAAGGCATGAGTAGACGAGAACTGGAGGACGTGCTGGATAGCGATGAATACACTAGGAGGGGAAAGGCGTTGACCAATTTTGATCGCCACTTGCCATTGGAACAGAGTGTGCTTGCAACGCAAGTGCTGAAGGACCCATACAAGCTGGATTTCCTCACCCTGAAGCGGGGATATAATGAACGGGATCTGGAGGACGCCATCGCTCATGACATAACACGATTCTTACTGGAACTGGGGAAGGGATTCACGTATGCCGGAAGGCAACCTGAGCTCGTCGTCGGGGCCGACAGCTATTTCCCGGATCTGCTGTTCTATCACATCCGACTGCGTTGCTACATCGTGATAGAACTGAAGGTGGTGGACTTCAAACCTGAATTCGCCGGAAAGCTGAACTTCTACGTCTCGGCATGTAATAAGTTGCTGCGTCAACCGGGAGACAACCCAACCATTGGCCTTCTTCTATGTAAATCCAAAGACCAGACAAAGGTGGAATGGGCTTTCGACAGCATTCAGAATCCCTTAGGTGTGGCTACTTATGAAGGAATAAAAATCAAAGATACACTGCCTTCGGAAGAAGACCTGCGCCAGCGCTTGGACTCCTTGGAAAAGGAATTGAAAAGCCAGGAAGAGGCGGAGTAGACATGGCGATAGTCGGACACACTCTAATTTTGCACCAGCTAGGTGCAAAATTACAAGAGGCTGAGAATCAATGCGCTATAATTTTGCACCAGGTGGGTGCAAAATTATGATGGATGGGGAATAATAGTCCTTATGGGTTCTAAGACGGGGCGAAGGGACGGGTAACCAGCGAGCCACAATGGATAGGTACCACGTCCTACTGAAGACTCCCATTCCCGAAAAGCGTCAGAGGCGACACGTTTCGGGAATGGGAGTCACCGGGTGTGTGTTACGCCTTCTTCTCCTTGATGTCGGTGCAGGCCTCGACGACGTTCACCACGTAGTCGCCCAGCTTCTCGCACTCGCCGATGAGGTCCATGTAGTGGACACCCATCTGGTAGCTGTACTCCTTGTTGTTGACGTCGACGACGTTCTGCGTCTTCAGCTGGTTGCGGTAGTTGTTGATCTCGTTCTCGATGTTGAACGTCTGGTTGACATCCACACTGCGGTTGTCGTCGCCCAGGATCTTGATCATCTGGGAGAGGGCGTCGTCGGTGAACTGGAACATCTGACGGATGTGCTCGTACTGCTTGGGGGTGAAGTCGATGTTGTCGCGATACTTGCGGTTGACGGTGCGGGCCAGGTTGTAGCAGCTGTCGCCGATGCTCTCGAGCTCGGTGACCTCGCGCAACATGGAGCGTATCTGGAGCTTACTCTCGGAACTGAGGCGACCGTCGGACACGCGGTTGAGGTAGTTGGCTATCTCCACCTCCATGTTGTCGCTGATGTTCTCGTACTTCTCGATGCGGCTGAAGAGCTTGGTGAAGTCGTTCTCGTTCTTGGTGTGGAGCAGCGTGTCCACCATGTGGAACATGCGCTGGCAACGCTGGGCGAAGAGGTTGATCTCCTTGCGGGCCTGCACGATGGAGAGCTCGGCGGTGGAGAGCAGACCTCCGGAGATGAAGCGCAGGCGGTACTCCTCGTCCTGCTCACGCTGCGGGATGATGGTGCAGACGGTGCGCTCGATGAAGGGCACGAACCAGATGAGGATGAGCACGTTGCAGACGTTGAAGGCAGTGTGGAAGGCCGAGAGCATGTAGGGCACAGCCACGGTGGCACTGCCGGGGTTCATCACCGTCTCCACAAACCACTGCACGGCACCGGTGAAGGGCTTGAAGGCGCAGAGCACCCAGATGACACCGAAGACGTTGAACACGAGGTGGGCCAGGGCGGCGCGCTTGGCCTGGGTGTTGCCCGTGAGGGCGGCCAGGTTGGCGGTGATGGTGGTGCCGATGTTCTCGCCCAGCACCAGGGCGGCTCCCAGCTGGAAGCTGATCCATCCGTTGGCACACATGATGAGGGTGATGGCCATGGTGGCCGACGACGCCTGCACGATCATGGTGAGGACGGTGCCGATGACCACGAAGAGGATGATGGAGAAGAAGCCCATGTCGGTGTAGTTCTGCACGAAGGCCAGCATCTCGGGGTTCTTGCCGAGGTCCGGCGCATTGGCGTTGAGCATGGAGAGACCCATGAAGAGGAACGAGAAGCCGAAGATGAACTCACCGATGGACTTGCGCGAGCTCTTCTGCGAGAAGAGGAGCGGTATGCCGAAAGCCAGCAGCGGGAGGGCCAGCGAGGCGATGTCCACCTGGAAGCCCAGGGCGGAGATGATCCACGCGGTGACGGTGGTGCCGATGTTGGCACCCATGATGACTCCGATGGACTGGGCCAGGGTGAGCAGACCGGCGTTGACGAAACTGACCACCATGACCGTGGTGGCGGAGGAGGACTGGATGAGGGCGGTTATCAACACACCGGTCAGCACGCCGGTGACTCGATTGGTGGTCATAGCCGTCAGGATTTTACGAAGCCGGTCGCCGGCGAACTTCTGTAACCCCTCACTCATGATCTTCATTCCGTAGAGGAACAAAGCCAACGACCCTAACAGCTTTAAAAAATCGTAAAAAGAGTAATCCATCTCTTAAATCTTATTCGTTATACTATGTACTTATTGTTTTATCGACTAACTTAACCGCTCGAAAGAGGGCGGTAACTCAGCCGCTAGAAACACTTATTTCAAAAATGCTACAAATATATTGCAAAAATATCAATCTATCAAAAGAATTTCCCGAAGGAAGTTCGCTGATGGACATTTACAAGGGCTTCGGACTGGAGATGCCCTATGGGCCGGTGAGCGCCAAAGTGAACAACAAGGTGGAGGGACTTACCTTCAAGTGCTTCAATAACAAGGACGTAGAGTTCCTGGACATACGCTCGTCGTCGGGCATGCGCACCTATGTGCGCTCGCTCTGCTTCGTGCTGGCAAAAGCGGTGGACGAGTTGTTCCCCAAAGGGGAGATACAGATTCAGCACCCCATCTCGAAGGGATACTTCTTCACCCTGCGCATAGGACGGGAGATCACCCTGGAGGACGTGGCCGCCATACGGCAACGGATGAAGGAGATAGTGGCGGAGAACATCCCCTTCCGCCGGAAGGAGTGCCGCACGGAGGAGGCGGTGAAGCTGTTTAACCGGAAGGGAATGTACGACAAGGCGAAGCTGCTGAAGACGACCGGGCAGCTCTATACCTTTTATTATATGCTGGGCGACACGGTGGACTACTACTACGGCAGCCTGCTGCCCAACACGGGGTGCATCCGGAAGTTCGACATCGTGAAGTACTACGACGGCATCCTGCTGCGCATTCCCAACCGCGAGAAGCCGGACACGCTGGAGGACATCGTGAAGCAGGAGAAGATGATGGACGTGTTCAAGGAGCACCAGATGTGGCACGAGATAATGGGCGTGAGCACGGTGGGCGACATCAACGAGTCGATACAGGCGGGACACGCCAACGACCTGATACACGTGGCGGAGGCGCTGCAGGAGAAACGCATCGGACAGATAGCCGACGACATAGCCAAGCGAGGGGGCGTGAAGGTGGTGCTCATCTCAGGACCCTCATCGTCGGGGAAGACGACATTCAGCAAGCGACTCTCCATACAGCTGATGACGAACGGCATACGCCCCTACCCCATCTCGCTGGACAACTACTTCGTGGACCGCGCACACACACCGCTCGACGAGAAGGGCGACTACGACTACGAGTCGCTCTACGCGCTGGACCTGGACTTCTTCAACAAGCAGCTGAGCGCACTGCTCAGGGGCGAGGAGGTGGAGCTGCCACGCTACAACTTCACCACGGGCGAGCGCGAGTTCAAGGGCGACTACCTGAGGATAGACAAGAACATGGTGCTGATACTGGAAGGCATTCACGCGCTGAACCCCGAGCTGACACCCCAGATTCCGGCGGAGAATAAATATAAGGTATACGTGTCCGCCCTGACCTGCATCAAGCTGGACAACCACAACTACATACCCACCACGGACAACCGCCTGCTGCGCCGCATCATTCGCGACTACAAATACCGCAACTACTCCGCCGAGCAGACCATACTGCGCTGGCCCAGCGTGAGGGCGGGCGAGGACAAGTGGATATTCCCCTACCAGGAGGAGGCCGACGCGGTGTTCAACTCGGCCCTGCTGTTTGAGCTGTCGGTGCTGAAGGAGTATGTGGAGCCCATACTGAACCGCGTGCCGCAGGACTCGGAGGCTCACTCGGAGGCCTACCGACTGAGGAAGTTCATACAGTACTTCGTGCCGGTGCAGGACCGCGACCTGCCACCCACATCGCTCCTGAGAGAGTTTTTAGGAGGAAGCAGTTTCAGCTATTGAGAAAATTGCTACCTTTGCGCACCCTATCTTAAAAAGACAAGAGTATGCAACAAGGGAACTATCAGACACAGAAACAACAACAAACGCAGACGCTCTCGCCACAACAGGTGATGGTGGTGAAAATGCTGGAGCTACCCACCGTGGAGCTGGAGGAGCGGGTGAAGGCGGAGTTGTTGGACAACCCTGCCCTGGAGGAAGGCACGCCCCAGCCCGAGGAAGGCGGGGGCGAGGAGACGTACGAGGGCAGCGAAGGGGATGGCAACGACGAGAACGGCTACGATGGAGAGGAAGGCGGCAGCGGCGACAGCAACGAGGACCTCTCGCTGGGCGACTACCGCACCGAGGACGACATACCCGACTACAAACTGAAGCAGAACAACAGCTCGCCCGAGACACAGGCGGAGGAGATACCCTTCTCCGACGCCACCTCGTTCTACGAACAGCTGAAGGAGCAGATGGGCGAACGCGACCTGACCGAACGGCAACGCACGCTGATAGAGTACATCATCGGCTCGCTGGACGACGACGGACTGCTGCGCAAGGACCTGACGGCCATTGCCGACGAGCTCTGCTTCAACTATAACATGGAGGTGACGGCCAGCGAGCTGGAGGAGGCACTGAAGACCTTGCAGGACTTCGACCCCGCCGGCATAGGCGCACGCACACTGCAGGAGTGTCTGCTGCTGCAGCTGCAACGCAAGGAGAACTCGCCGGTGAAGGGCACCTGCATAGACATCATCACGAAATGCTACGAGGAGTTCACCCGCAAGCACTGGGACAAGATAGTGCAGCGGCTGGGACTGACGCAGGAGCAGTTCGACGCGGCGAAGCGCGAGCTGACACACCTGAACCCACGGCCGGGCAGCTCGCTGGGCGAGGCGGTGGGACGCAGCTTCCAACAGATAATACCCGACTTCCTGGTGGACACGCTGGACGACGGCACCATCGTGCTGAGCCTGAACGACCGCGGCGTGCCCGAGCTGCGCGTGAGCCGCACCTTCACGGAGATGCTGGAGGAGCACACGAAGAACAAGAAGAACCAGAGCAAGGAGTCGAAGAACGCCATGCTGTTCCTGAAACAGAAGATGGACGCCGCACAGAGCTTCATCGACGCGGTGAAGCAACGGCAACAGACCATGTGCAAGACCATGCAGGCCATCATTGACCTGCAGCGACCCTTCTTCGAGGAGGGCGACGAGGCCCTGCTGAAGCCGATGATACTGAAGGACGTGGCCGAGCGCACGGGGCTGGACATCTCCACCATCTCGAGGGTGAGCAACAGCAAATATGTGCAGACCAACTACGGCATCTACCCGCTGAAGTTCTTCTTCAGCGACGGATACACCACCGAGGAGGGCGAGGAGCTGTCGGTGAGAGAGATACGCCGCACCCTGAAGGAGTGCGTGGACAAGGAAGACAAAGGCAATCCGTTGACGGACGAGGAGCTGGCGAAGATACTGAAGGAGAAAGGGTTCGCCATAGCCCGCCGCACCGTGGCCAAATACCGCGAGCAGCTTGGCATACCGGTGGCCCGACTAAGAAAATGACTTGTATGAAAGAAGAAAAATATCTGCGAATGACCGCACGGGTGCTCTCGGCGGTGTTCACCCCGTTCTATTTCCCCACGGTAGGATTCCTGGCCCTGCTGATGTTTACCTACCTGAAGCTGCTGCCGGCCAGCTTCCAGCTGACGTTGCTGGGGACGGTGTATGCCTTCACGGTGCTGATACCGATGGTGGGCATCTACCTCTACCGGAAGATAAACGGATGGAGCCTGCGCCACCTGGGACACAAGGAGAAGCGCGTGGTGCCCTACGCGATGACGATAGCCGCCTACGCCGCCTGCCTGCTGCTGATGTACCGAATGCGCATACCGCACTACCTGTCCGGCATCATCGTGGCCTCGCTGATGGCGCTGATGATATGCGCCGTGGTGAACATCTGGTGGAAGATAAGCGCGCACATGACGGCGGTGGGCGAACTGGTGGGAGGACTGCTGGCACTGAGCTTCCTCTTCTTCTATAACCCGGTGAAGTGGCTCTGCGCATTCCTGCTGCTGGCGGGGATGCTGGGGACCTCGCGCATGGTGCTGCGACAACACACGCTGGCCGAGGTGCTGGCGGGATTCCTGGTGGGAGTGGTGTGCAGCGTCACGGGGATACTGTTCCTATAGACAACAACTAAAAATAAACGAACGATAACAATGAAACCAATTGTGAGTATCATCATGGGAAGCACATCGGACCTTCCCGTCATGGAGAAAGCGGCCAAACTGCTGGACGAGATGCAGGTGCCGTTTGAGATGAACGCCCTGTCGGCTCACCGCACGCCGGAAGCCGTGGAGGCCTTCGCCAAAGGTGCGAAGGAGCGGGGCATCAAAGTGATCATAGCCGCAGCGGGCATGGCAGCGGCACTGCCGGGCGTGATAGCCGCCAACACCACACTGCCGGTGATAGGCGTGCCGGTGAAGGGCTCGGTGCTCGACGGCGTGGACGCACTCTACTCCATCATCCAGATGCCTCCCGGCATTCCCGTGGCCACGGTAGCCATCAACGGGGCGATGAACGCGGCCATACTGGCGGTGCAGATGTTGGCACTGAGCGACGAGAAGCTGGCCGAGGCCTTCGCAGCCTACAAGAACGGACTGAAGGAGAAGATAGAGAAGGCCAACAAGGAACTAAGGGAGGTGAAGTACACCTACAAGACGAACTAACAGGGACGGCGGGCGGAGATACCTTATATATACCTTATTATATATAGCACGCAAGGCGCCCGCTATACCTTTATATATAGTATACGACTATGATTGATTTGTTCAACTATGACCGACGGCCCTCCACGGAGGTGCACATCGGCGGAACACCGCTAGGCGGCGACAACCCCATCCGGGTACAGTCGATGACCAACACACCGACACGCGACACAGAGGCGTGCGTGGAACAGGCGAAGCGCATCATCGACGCCGGGGGCGAGTACGTGAGACTGACCACACAAGGCACCCTGGAGGCGGAGAACCTGAAGAACATCAACGCCGCGCTGCGCAGCCAGGGGTACATGACACCACTGGTGGCCGACGTGCACTTCAACCCCAACGTGGCGGACGTGGCGGCACGCTATGCCGAGAAGGTGCGCATCAACCCGGGCAACTACGTGGACGCCGCCCGCACATTCAAGCATCTGGAGTATACCGACGAGGAGTACAGGCAGGAGCTGCAGAAGATACGCGACCGCTTCGTGCCCTTCCTCAACATCTGTAAGGAGAACCATACGGCCATACGCATCGGCGTGAACCACGGATCGCTGTCGGACCGCATCATGTCGCGCTACGGCGACACACCACGCGGCATGGTGGAGTCGTGCATGGAGTTCCTGCGCATCTGCGTGGACGAGCACTTCACCGACGTGGTGATATCCATCAAGGCGAGCAACCCGGTGGTGATGGTGAAGACGGTGCGCCTGCTGGCGGCGACGATGGAGCAAGAGGGAATGGCATTCCCCCTGCACCTGGGTGTGACCGAGGCAGGCGACGGCGAGGACGGACGCATCAAATCCGCCGTGGGCATAGGCGCCCTGCTGACGGACGGACTGGGCGACACGATACGTGTGTCGCTGAGCGAGGACCCGGAGGCGGAGATTCCCGTGGCGAAGAAACTGGTGGCCTATGTGACCCAGCGCGAAGGACATCCGCTGGTGCCGGGCGAGAAGGCACCGGAGTTTGACTACCTGTCGCCCCAAAGACGGGAGACGGTGGCGGTGGCGAACATCGGCGGGAACAACGTGCCGGTGGTGATAGCCGACGGATACCACACACGCATGGCCACCAACCCGCAGTTCAGACCCGACTACATCTACGTGGGCCACAAGCTGCCCGCCGAGCGGGAACAGTGCGGCTACATAGTGGACGCTGACGCATGGACCGGCGAGGAGGGTACCTACCCCGCATTCATGCCATCGACAGACGAGACACGCATGCCCCTGTTCATGCAAGTGAACCTGAACAAGAGTCCGCTGAAGTTCCTGTTCCTCACCTACCTGGCCTGCACGGACGAGATAGTGGCCCTGCTGCGCCACCACCCCGAGGTGGTGATCATAGCCCAGAGCAACCACCCCAACCGCACGGGCGAGCTGCGCGCTCTGGTGCACCAGCTGATGAACGAGAAACTGAGCAACCCGGTGGTGATGTTCCAACACTACCAGGAGGACGAGGCCGAAGACCTGCAACTGAAGGCAGGCGTGGACATGGGTGCGTTGCTGTTCGACGGACTGTGCGACGGCATCTTCCTGTTCAACAACGGCAAGGTGGCCTCCACCACCGTAGAGGCGACGGCCTTCGGCATACTGCAAGCCACACGCATGCGCGTGAGCAAGACGGAGTACATCTCGTGCCCCAGCTGCGGCCGCACCCTGTTCGACCTGCAGGACACGCTGGCACGCATCAAGGCGGCGACGGCGGACCTGAAGGGACTGAAGATAGGCGTGATGGGATGCATCGTGAACGGACCGGGCGAGATGGCGGACGCCGACTACGGATACGTGGGCGCCGGACGCGGACGGGTGAGCCTGTACCGACGCAAGGAGTGCATACTGAAGAACATTCCCGCCGAGGAGGCGGTGGACCGACTGCTGGAGCTCATCCGACAGGACCGACAACAAGCATAAAGTCAGGAGCCAGGGAGGACGATGATAGACCAGGCGACGATAGACCGGATACTGGACGCCGCGCAGATAGTGGACGTGGTGTCGGAGTTTGTGACCCTTCGCAAGCGCGGGGTGAACTACATCGGTCTGTGTCCGTTCCACAACGAGAAGACACCGTCGTTCAGCGTGTCGCCCTCGAAGGGACTGTGCAAATGCTTCTCGTGCGGCAAGGGCGGCAACGTGGTGCACTTCATCATGGAGCACGAGCAGATGTCGTACTACGAGGCCCTGAAGTACCTGGCGAAGAAGTACGGCATAGAGATAAAGGAGCGGGAGCTGACCTCGGAGGAGAAGATGGCGCAGAGCGTGCGCGAGAGCATGTTCGTGGCCAACGAGTTCGCCCGCAACTACTTCCAGGACATCCTCTACAACCACCCCGAGGGGGTGACCATCGGCATGACCTATTTCCGGCAACGAGGCTTCCGCGACGACATCATCAAGAAGTTCCAACTGGGATATTGTCTGAACCAACCCGACGCCTTCGCCCGGGAGGCTACCAGCAAAGGATATAACAAGGAGTACCTGATAAAGACCGGACTCTGCTACGAGCGGGAGAACGGAGCGTTGCGCGACCGATTCTGGGGACGCGTGATATTCCCCGTGCACACCCTGTCCGGCAAGATAGTGGCCTTCGGCGGCCGTGTGCTGAAGACCGACTCGAAGACGGCGAAGTATGTGAACTCGCCCGAGTCGGAGATCTACCACAAGAGCAACGAGCTCTACGGCATCTACTTCGCCAAGCAGGCCATCGTGAAGCAGGACCGCTGCTTCCTGGTGGAGGGCTACACGGACGTGATAAGCATGCACCAGTCCGGCGTGGAGAACGTGGTGGCCTCGTCGGGCACCTCACTGACACAGGGGCAGATACGACTGATACACCGCTTCACGAACAACATCACGGTGCTCTACGACGGCGACATGGCCGGCATCAAGGCCTCCATCCGCGGCATCGACATGTTGCTGGAGGAGGGGATGAACATCAAGGTGGTGCTGTTGCCCGACGGCGACGACCCCGACAGCTTCGCCCGCAAGCACAACGCCACGGACTACCAGAACTACATCAACGCCCACGAGGTGGACTTCATCCGCTTCAAGACGAACCTGTTGCTGAGCGATGCCGGCACCGACCCCATCAAGCGGGCAGGGCTGATAGCGGACATCGTGAAGAGTATCGCCGTGATACCGGACGGCATCGTGCGGTCGGTCTACACCCACGAGTGTAGCCAACTGCTGCAGGTGGAGGAGAGTCTGCTGGTGAACGAGATAAAGAAGAAACGGCTGCAGAAGGTGGAGAAGAACGAGAAGGGTGAGAACGCCCCGAAGGATGCACCCACCGCCGAACAGCCCGCCGCACCGGACGCTTCTGGCGGAGAGCTCCCTACCCCACCCGCAGCGGGTGGTGAGGCGGTGACAGTGGTGCCCCCCGTGCTAGGTGGCACGCAGAAGTTCTACGCCCTGGAGAAGGACATCGTCAGCGCCATTGTGCGCTACGGCGAGGAGGTGATCGTGCAGGACGAGGAGAACAACCAACCCGTGACGGCCATAGAGTACGTCTACTACAGCCTGAAGAACGACGAGCTGCAGCTGGAGAACCCCTTGTTCCGCCAGATACTGGAAGAGGCCATGGAGCATCTGCACGACGAAGGCTTCACCGCCCACGGATACTTCTCGTCGCACCCCGACCCCAACATCAGTCGCCTAGCCGCCGACCTGACGATAGACCGTTACCAGCTGAGCAAGGTACACTCGAAGCTGAAGAAGGTCTACACCGACGAGGAGCGTCTACATGAGCTGGTTCCCCAACTCCTCTGTGAATACAAATACGCCGTCATCAAAGAATCGTGCGACCAGATGAAGCGCCAACTGCAGAACCCCGAGATCTGTAACGACCCCACCCGCCTAGCCGCCGCCCTGCAACAAATCAAGGAGTGGCAGAAGATACTCCAACAAGTAGGCAAACTCACCGGCGACCGCATCATCACAACGGGTTTATAACGTTGAACGTTATAAATGTTGACAGTTGAACGTTATAACTGTTGACTGTTTTATGTGTTAGGTTTTACGTTATAACTGTTGACT
>CAYZVH010000069.1:0-14618 GCA_964481755.1 uncultured Bacteroides sp.
GTGAACTACGACAGCGAGCAGCGCACCATCAGCGACTGGATTATCCGCGAAGAGGCATAAACTCAGGAGCGGGAGTCCTACACGGACTCCCGCAAAATCGGCAAGGGACAACAAGAAATCCGCTAGGTTCAACGAAAAAGGGATGAAGACAACTGTACGGACATCGGCAATACTATTGAAGAGACTCATTGTTCCAATCCTGGCAATGTGGGTTGCGGCCGTTCCCATGTTGGGAATGACAGGCATCCTCTATGAGTACACCCGATTGGCAAGCAGCACACTGACACAGTCTTGCCAGGACAAGTATGGATTCATCTGGGTGGCCACGAACTTCGGGCTAAGCCGATTCGATGGTTACCACTTCGCCAACTACTACCACAGCAGCAAGGACGACAACTCCATCTCGAGCAACCTCATTACCAAACTGGTCTGCACCTCAGACGGCACACTCTTCGTAGGCTGTAGCCGAGGACTGATGCGGTACGACTACACCACCGACAACTTCTACAGATTCCAGTTTCCAGACAGCATACAACCCCGTGTCACCTCCATCACGGAGCTGACGGACGGAAAGCTGCTCGTCTCCACATCCGGCCATGGAGTGTTCGCCATCGACAAAGGGAGCCGGACGTTGCGCCACGTGAAAGCTATCGAAGAGCGGATGAACAACCGCTACCTCTCGTTCCTCTACACCGAACGCGACGGAACCACGTGGGTCTCCACCAACTCTGGGCGCGTCGTCCGGTGCAAGTTCAGGGGCGAAGTGCCGGAATCCATAGCCGACATCCCCACCGATGGGCTTGTCCCAATCTACATGACGGAAATAGAGGGAGGACGGTTGCTACTGTTCTTCTCATCGAAGATACTGTGCTTCGACGCCCGAAGCGGAGAGTTGACCGACAGCGACATTCTGTTACCCAAGGACTTCGGCATCTCATCGGTGCTGAAGGTTCCCGACGGAACCATCTATCTGGGAATAACCAACAAGGGACTCTACGTGGTACCGAGCGGCGAGTCGACAGTGCGCAAAGAGCCCATCTACGACAGTCACTACCTGTTGCCCGACCTTACCATCAACAGTCTGTTACTCGACCGAGACGGCGACCTATGGATGACGAGTTCCTACCACGGCTTGTGCTTCTGCTCCACCGCTAGGCAGAAATTCTCCTCGTGGCGCTTCTCCGACAAAGGCGAGAAGCTCAATGCCGCCATTTCGTCCGTCGTACCTTTGGCCGACGGCGGAGCCTTGTGCCTCATGAAAAACGTAGGCATCTTCCGCGTGGACAAGGACGGCAACACAACCAAATACGAGGACAATCCCCAAGGCAGCGTCTCGCTTTACCATAGCCAAGATGGCCGCTACTATCTGGGCACGTGGAACTCACTCTACCTGTTCAATCCACAAGACGGCACCTTCTCGCTGCTAAGCACGATGGACGGCAAAGGCGCCACCCATATGGAGGAAGACCTGCAGGGGCGGCTCTACGTCAGCACCATGGGCGACGGATTTATCATCCTCGACCGGAGCGGCAAGCAACTACGACACTACAACACCCAGAAGCTTCCACGTAAGCGGGGAGCCAAGTTTGGCAACAATTGGATTTCGAAGATACTCCGCGACCATCAGGGCCGGATGTGGATAGCGACCACAAGCGGCGTTTGGTGTTACGACCCCGAGGAGGATTACTTTGTGGACCTCAACAAGGGCGACGGCATCATGCGCGAGACCCACATCTCCGCCATCTGCGAGATGAACAGTCACGACATGGCGTTGGGTACCCAGAGCGGACTCTACGTCTACCATCGGGCCGACAACACCGTGGCCGAGCTGCCCGGATGCGAAGCGCTGCAGGACATGGTCATCTCCAGCCTGGAGCGCGACGACGAGGGCAATCTCTGGATAAGCACGCCCAAGGGTATTTGGCAATACATCTGTCAGAACCAAAGGCTCATAAGCTACGTGGGCCGTAGCGGCATCGTGGAAGAGGAATTCGCCGAAGGAGCCTCTTGCCACGCGGCTGACAACCTAATGTGCTTCGGCTCCAACGGCAACGTGACCACCTTCTACCCACAAGAACTGAAAGAGAGCGACAACGCGGTGACAGAGCACGTCCACATCACCCGCGCCTCTACCCTGTCGCAAACCTACAACCCCTTTAGCCAAGAGTTCTCCATGCCTTGGTACGACACCCATTTCACCTTGGAATTCTCGTTGTTCGACTATGAGAACGCCAACGTCACGTTCGAGTATCGCATCAACGCAGGCAAGTGGACTATGTTCGAGAGCGGAGACAACCAACTCTCCTTCACCAAGTTGGAGCCAGGGAAGTACCGGATAGAGGTTAGAGCCATGAGCGGAGAGAACTGCGTCTCCGACACCAAGAGCATCATCCTCAGAGTGGAATCTCCGTGGTACGCTTCCAACACGGCATTCATCCTCTACGCGCTGGCAGCACTGCTGGCACTTGTCGCCATCGCCGCCTACTTCTACCGTCGGCAAAAGGCCAACTTCGAAGAGGAGAAGATGAAGCTGCTGATAAACGCCACACACGACATCCGTTCACCGCTGACGCTGATACTGGGACCGATAGAGAAGCTGAAAGACCTGGTGAAGAAGAATTGCGACGAGGAGACCCGACAAGTGCTCGACCAATATGTGGACGTGATAGACCGCAATGCCGACCGCCTGCTACTGTTGGTAAACCAGATACTGGACATGCGTAGGATAGACAAACACCAGCTGAAACTGCAGTGCCGCGAGACAGATATTGTGGAATTCGTCCGACAAGTGTGCCACTCCTTTGAGTTCGTAGCCGAGCAGAAGAACATCGACCTCAGCATCGAGGCCGACAATGAGGTCGGCAAGGTGTGGATAGACCGTGGCAACTTCGACAAAGTACTCACCAACATCCTCTCCAATGCATTCAAATACACGCTCGACGGTGGGGAAGTCACCGTGCGGATTCACTCGGACAACACCTCGCTAACAATTGAGGTGATTGACAGCGGCATCGGTCTGGCCAACGAGAAGGCCTCCCGTCTGTTCGAACGGTTCTACCAAGGCAAGCAACAGCGTGAGGGTGTTGTGGGCACAGGCATCGGACTCAATCTGGCCATGAACATCGTCCGGTTGCATGGCGGAACCATCTCCGCCTCCAACCGCACGGACGGGATGCGAGGCACCTGCTTCACCATCCGTCTGCCGCTAGGCCACAGCCATCTCAGTCCGGAGAACATCTCGACAGAGCCCGAACAGACGTCAACCAACCCGAAGACCATCTATAAGAAAGGCCGCATCATGGTTGTGGACGATGATTGTGAACTATCGGCCTACGTCGTGCGTGAGCTGAAGCCATGGTACAACATCGACAGTTTCTCCAACGGGTTAGACGCCTTGCAGGCTTTGCTCTCACAACCATACGAACTGGTGGTGAGCGATGTGATGATGTCCGGCATGGACGGAATCACGCTGCTAAAGAAGATTAAGCAAAACCCCAATACCAACCACATCCCGGTGCTGCTGCTCACCTCCAAATCGGAAGTTGCCGACCGTCTGGCAGGCTTCAAGAGCGGTGCCGACGCCTACTTGGTAAAGCCGTTCAACATCGATGAGCTACATGCGCGCATCGACAACCTCATAGATTCCATACGCCGCTTAAGGGGGAAATACACCGGAGCACAACAGCAAGCCGACAAAGTGGAGAAGGTGGAGGTCGACGGGAACGACGAGCGACTGATGGCCAACGTGATGAAATCCATCAACGCACACCTGAGCGACGGCGACTTCAATGTTGACACCCTCGCCTCGGAGGTGGGACTGAGCCGTGTGCAGCTCCACCGCAAGATGAAGGAGATGACAGGCATCTCCACCGGCAAGTTTATACGCAACATCCGCATGGAACAAGCCAAACGGCTCATCGAGGAAGGCAAACTCAACATCGCACAGGTGGCTTACAAGGTAGGATTCAACGACCAAACCTACTTCTCCACCGTCTTCAGACAATACTTCGGAAAGTCGCCGTCGGAATACAACGAATAAGCTGACACCTAACAATTTACGTCCATCAAGAATGCTTCCATGTTATTTTTGATGGACTTTTTGTAACACCATCCGGCGTGCTATGAAATGATTTTCAAGCCTTATGAAATGTTTTTTCGGCCTGTTACGCACCTCAACCTCTACCTTTACCGACGCAAATCAAATCAATTATGGGAATGAAAAACACTGTATCCACACACGGGTTTTCATGGAACCAAATTAACTTTAAAACATATAAGTATGAAAAGTAAGCTTTTATTTCTGCTGATGCTTGTCTTCAGCCTCACGGCATGGGGACAGAGCAACCAAGTAAAAGGACGGGTGGTCTCGGCTACCGACGGCGAACCGATTATCGGTGCCTCGGTCGTTGAAAAGGGAACAACCAACGGTTGCGTCACCGACCTCGACGGACAGTTCACTATCAAGGTAGGGGCAAACGCCACTATCAGTATCTCGTGCATCGGATACCAGACGCAGACCATCGCCGCGAAAGGTAAGACGATGATTGACGTGGAGTTGAAGGAAGACAATCAACTCCTGGAACAGTTGGTGGTAATCGGCTACGGTACCGCCAAGAAGAGCGACCTCACGGGTGCCGTGATGAGCGCCAATCTGAAGGACTTCGAGAAAGCCCCCAACACCAACCTGATGCAGACCCTGCAGGGCACCGTCCCTGGTCTGAACATCGGTCAGGTGTCCACCGCCGGACAGTCGCCTTCCATCCAGATTCGTGGCAAGAACACCATCTCCGGTAGCACCGACGTGCTCATCGTGCTCGACGGAATCATCTACACGGGCGACATCTCGTCCATCAACCCCGCCGACATCGAGCGCGTGGACGTGCTGAAGGATGCCAGCGCCACCGCTGTATATGGCGCACAGGCTGCCAACGGTGTGGTGCTCATCACCTCCAAGAGAGGACAACAAGGCAAGGCCAAAATCACCTTCTCTTCTTCCTATAGTATACAGAGCCCGACCAAGGACCTGAAGCCTATGAACAGAGCCGGACTGATAGACTGGATGAAGGAAACCCAGTGGAACAGCGCCTACACCGAGGAGTCCGGTTACACGAAGGACAACCCCTCCTTCAACCTTGCCTCCACAGCTCCCGACGCTTACATGCGCGACGAGAACGGAAACCTCATCGAAAATGACTATAACTGGTGGGACGCTTTCACACGTACAGGTCACATCTTCGAGAACAAGCTCAGCCTCTCCGGCGGCAATGAGTTCAGCTCTTACCTCCTGTCAGTAAGCAACACCGACCAGAAGAACATGCTGCTCAACGACGACTTCAAGCGCAACACCATACGTGCCAACATCGACATACAACCGCGCAAATGGTGGAAAGCCGGCATCCAGGCTTTCGGATCTTTCGTCAACAAGGACGGTTCCGAGACCTATCTGCCCTTCCTGGTGACCTACAGTCCGTTTGCCACTCCGTATGACGAGAATGGCGACCTCGATCCTTACCCCATGGGTGGCGTGATGCGCGACAACCCCTATATGGGCACATACGCCGACGACGTGGAGCGCCAGGAGACCTTCTTCGCCAACCTCTACTCGGAGTTCCAGTTGCCGCTGAAAGGCTTGACCTACCGCTTCAACTTCGGTAACAACCTGCGCACCTATGAGCACGACTATGCCAACAAGTACAGCAACTATCCGAGTGGACAGGCCTACAAAAACAGCTACAAGTATTACGACTATACGTTCGATAATATTCTGAACTACCAGAACACCTTCGGCAAACACGACCTCGGCGCTACGTTCGTTTACGGTGCCAGCCGCCGCAAATACACCTACACAAGCGCCGAAGCGAAAAACTTCTCGCGTCTCAACCTGGGCTTCAACAGTTTGGAACAAGGCAAGGAGCAATACACCACCTCCGATGCCTGGAAATCGACGTTGCTCTATCAGATGCTGCGTGTCAACTACAAGTTCGACAACAAATACCTGGTGACCGCAACGGTTCGTCGCGATGGATTCTCGGGCTTCGCCGCCAACAACAAGTTCGCCATATTCCCGTCCGTAGCCTTGGGTTGGGTGCTCTCCGAGGAGAAGTTCTTCAACGTATCGTGGGTGGACCAACTGAAGCTCCGTGCTGGTTACGGTGTCAGCGGTAACCAGACAAGCCGCTACTCCTCACTCTCCCAGGTGAGCTCCAGCATCAGCTACGTGTTCGGCAACGGCGCCACATCGGGTGTGCTGGGACAGACTCTTTCATCGCTGGGCAACTCCGACCTGAAGTGGGAGAAGACCGCAGGTTTCAACTTCGGCGTCGACTTCACCCTGCTGAACAACCGCTTGATGGGAACCATCGAGGCCTACAGCACCACCACACGTGACTTGCTGTTCGACGTGTCGATTCCTTCCACGACAGGCTTCACCACCATACGCTCCAACGTGGGCAAGATAGCCAACTCGGGTATCGAGTTCAACCTCACCTCGCGCAACATCGTCACCAAGGACTTCGAGTGGAGCACCACCTTCAACATCTCGCACAACTCCAACGAGATTAAGTCCCTCACGGGCAAGGACAGCGACGGCGACGGCAAGGAAGACGACATGACCGCCAGCAGCCTATTCATCGGCAAGTCGCTCTCCTCTATCTACGACTATAAGGTGGACGGCATCTATCAGATTGGCGACGACATCCCCGAAGGGTTCTACCCTGGCAACTACCGGGTGGTGGATACCAACAAAGATGGCAAGATCACAGCGGACGACCGCACCGTCATCGGTAAGACCGACCCTGCCGCCCGCATGGGATTGCTCAACAAGTTCACCTACAAAGACCTTACGCTGAGTTTCTTCCTCTACGCTGTGGTAGGTGGCAAGAACGGTTACCTAGGACAGAACACCAACTCCGTGCGCCCCGATGACAATGGTAAGCGCTACAACCACTTCACCGAGGAAGCAGATCTCTTCTGGTCGCCCAACAACACCGACGGCATCTACGACCGTGCCGCACAGAGCGGCGCTCTCGGCGACAAGCCTCACCGCTACGAGAAACGTGATTTCCTCCGTCTGCAGGACGTTACGCTCTCCTACAACCTGCCGCGCACATGGGTGAACAAGATCGGCATCGACGGAGTGAATGTGTACGTCAACTGCAAGAATCTCCTGACCTTGACCGGTTGGCACGGATGGGACCCCGAGCCCGACATGACTTGCCAGGACGGCAACAGCCGCGACATCGTGACAGGTAGCTGCTACAGCAACCGTCCGGTGATGAAGAGCATCACCTTCGGCCTCAACGTAAACTTCTAAAGACAGAATGATACCAGAACTATAAAAAGACATTGTTATGAAAAAATATATATACCATCTGATGATGGCTGCAGCATTACTCACTACCTCCGCTACTGTGGTGAGCTGCGATGAAGACAAATTCCTGGAGGAGAAGCCGCTCGACTTCATGAGTGGGGACAACTCCTATCAGACCTCGGCGGACTTCGACGCTGCCATAAACGGGCTCTATAGCCTCGTTCGGTCGGAGTTCTACTGCGGTTCCTACTCGGTGATGAACGCTTATCTGGCACGTACCGACTTCGTCATCCAGGCAGACCCTGCCATGTCCAATCTGGAGTCGGACCTCAACCCCACAGCCACCAACCCTAAGTGGCATTGGGAGAACCTCTACAAACTTATCGCGCAAGCCAACACAGTGCTGACACGTGTAGGCAAATCCGACTTGTCGGACAGCGACAAGTTGATGTACGAAGCCAAAGCCAAGCTG
This sequence comes from uncultured Bacteroides sp., assembly GCA_964481755.1. GTDB lineage: Bacteria > Bacteroidota > Bacteroidia > Bacteroidales > Bacteroidaceae > Phocaeicola_A. Next base: position 7,782 of record CAYZVH010000069.1, read on the forward strand.
TTCCGCTCCATCGCTTACCGCACGTTGTGCTACTACTATGGCGGTGTGCCCCTCCAGTTGGAGGAGGTGACCTCGCCCAAGACCGATTACACGAGAGCCACCAAGGAGGAGACCCTCAACCAGGCCATCGAGGATGCCCTGTTCGCTGCCGACAACCTGCCCGACATCAAGGATGTGCAGGACGGTGAGGTGAGCGCCCCTGCCGCACAGACCCTGTTGGCAGAGCTCTATCTGGCCATCGGCGAGAACCAGAAGGCGGTAGACATGGCCACACAAGTCATCAACAACCCGGCCCTCGCCCTGATGAAGGAGCGCTTCGGCTCACGTGCCACCGAGGATGGTGATGTCTATTGGGACCTCTTCCGCCGCGACAACCAGAACCGCGCGGCAGGCAACACCGAAGGCATCTGGGTCATCCAGATTGAGCCCAACATCACCGGCGGTGGTGGCGACACAGGCCACGCCTTCTGGGTGGACGGCGACTTCTGGCAGGAGCGTTGGTTCGGCATACAGACAGGTCTGTTCCGCTTCGTGAACTCCACAACAGGCCAGGCAATCGCCCCGTTCACATGGCCTACAGGCGACTACACCGGCGGCCGTGGCATCGGCAACTACTACAACACCCAGCACTACTTCCTCGAGATTTGGGGAGGCGAAGGCAGCTACGACTATGAGCACGACATCCGTAACTCGAAGTACAACTATCCGCGCTCCTACAAGTTCAACAACGCCTCGTTCGTGTCACAGTATGGCTCGCTCTTCGGCGACGAGCTCGACATCATGCATCCCAACCTTCCCGCCGGATGGGACATGCAGACGGGTGAGGACAAACCGGGCATCACCTCGGCATCCAATGCCATCCCCAACCGTTACATGGGAGCCTATCAGACGAAATGCACATCGCCCTACAACCATCCGGACGCACAGTACTCCAACAAGTCGACCTACCTGTTGACAGGCTCGGCCGGAAAGACCTACCAAGACCAATATCTGTTCCGTCTGCCTGAGGCTTACCTCTTGCGTGCGGAGGCTTACGTGAAGTTGGGACAGAAGGACAAAGCCGTAGCGGACGTGAACGTCATCCGCAGCCGTGCCCACGCTTCTGAAGCTACGGCAGATCAGATGGACATGGACTACATCCTCGACGAGCGTCTGCGTGAGTTCGGCATCGAGGAGCAACGCCAGCTGACACTCTCACGTACAGGAATGATGACCGAGCGTGTGCTGAAGTACAACCCGTACTACTCCGCCGAGCACTCCTCCAGCGGCAAGGCGTTCGACAGTCACTTCGCCCTGTTCCCCATTCCTCAGTCCTTCATCGAGGCCAACACGGACGCCAAGATTGAACAGAACCCAGGATATGACGACTAAATCTCCATCTTTCAGTTAGTATTAGTTTTTCTGCGATCCGCTCTCTCTTACAGTAGGGAGAGCGGATTTTCAATAATAAAGAGTTCCTATGAGAATACTTCTTACGATAGTTGCGACGATGACTTTCATCCTTCCTATGGAAGCCGCGGACCGATTTGTCAGCTTCACACCCTCCTCCGGCTTTGTGAAAGTCGATGTGGAACACGTGTCCATCGTCATCGACAAAGACGAAGACAAGGCGGTACATCATGCCGCCAGCAATCTGGCGACAGATTTCCAGCGAGTGACGGACATCCAGTTGCCCGTGGTCACGGCAGCACGGCGCACTTCATCCATCGTAGTAGGCACCATAGGATCTCCGGTTCTCAAGACTTATCAACAGGCAGGCATCATACAAGCCGACTCCCTGCAAGGGAAATGGGAGAAATACACGATAACGGTCACACCCCAAGGAGACGTGGTGATAGCCGGTAGCGACCGACGTGGTTGCATCTACGGCATTTATGAGCTCTCCCGACAAATAGGTGTCTCGCCCTGGTATTGGTGGGCGGACATGCCCATTGCACATCACGATAATGTCTATCTGAAGCCCGGCACCTACACTGACGGCGAGCCCAAGGTGAAATACCGCGGCATCTTCATCAACGATGAGAACCCCTGCATGCAACGGTGGGCACGAGCTAAGTTCGGAGGAATGAATTCACAGATGTATGCACATGTCTACGAACTGTTGCTGCGCATGAAAGCCAACCTTCTATGGCCCGGCATGTGGGGATCGTTCAAAGAGTACAAGCCCCTGGTGCCCGTGCTAAGGAACGACGACGGTAGCTACGAGGGCAACTGCTTCAACGAGGACGACCCACGGAACCCACAATTGGCCAACGAGATGGGAATCGTGGTCGGCACCTCACACCATGAACCCATGCAACGCTCCCAACAAGAATGGATACGACACAAAAACGACTATGGCAATGGCCAATGGAACTATCTCACCAACCGCCAGGGGTTGCAGAAGTTTTTCCGCCAAGGCATCGAGCAGACCAAGGACTACGAAAGCATGATAACAATAGGTATGCGGGGCGACGAAGACCGTCCCATGGAGGACGCAGGCGGGAAAGAAGCCAACATGCGACTGCTCTACCGCATTCTGAAGGACCAACGCCGAATCATCGCCCAGGTCACCGGTCGACCCGCTCACGAGACTCCACAAGTGTGGACACTCTATAGCGAGATGCTCGACTACTACGACGACGGGATGAACATCCCCGACGATGTCACCATCATGTTCTGTGACGACAACTGGGGCGAAGTCCGCAAGATACCTTCCGCAGAACAACGCAACCGACGAGGAGGCTTTGGCCTATACTACCACTTCAGCTATTATGGCGCCCCACGGGCTATGAAGTGGCTGCAACAGATGCAGGTCCAACACGTGTGGCAACAACTGAACCTCGCTTACGAGAACGGCATCGACCGCATTTGGATTGCCAACGTGGGCGACATCAAGCCCGCTGAGTTCATGACCCAGTTCTTCATGGACATGGCCTGGGATCCTACAAGCTTCCGGGCCGACAATCTGATGGACTACACGACCGCGTTCTGTTCACAATTCACTGCTGACCATGCTCTACAGGCAGCAACCATCCTCAACCTATATAATAAGTACGCAGCCCGCGTCACCGCGGAGATGCTCGATGAACACACCTACAACCTCGCCAGTGGCGAATGGAAACAGGTACGCGATGAATTCCTGGCATTGGAAGCAAAGGCCCTGCGTCTGAAAGAAGAGATTGCAGATGAGGCTCAGTCGGCCTACAACCAACTCATACTCTATCCCGTACAAGCACTTGCCAACCTCTACGACCTCTACTACTCCGTCGCCATGAACCATAAGCTCTACGACGACGGGGACGTGGAAGCCAACCTGTGGGCTGACAAGGCGGAGACCTGTTTCCGGCGAGACTCACTCCTCTCACACCACTACAACAAGGTGATGGCGGATGGGAAGTGGGACCACATGATGGACGAGGTGCACATAGGCTACACCAGCTGGCACGCTCCACAGTTCAATGTAATGCCTGTCGTGAAGAGACTTTCTGCCCAGACGACAAGCTGCGGAGGGTACGTCTACAAGGAGCAGTGTGGGCAAGTCGTCATGGATGCCCGTAAGTATTATTCGGCCCAAGCGGACAAAGGCATGGAGTGGACTATCATTCCCTATTTAGGGAAAACCTCGTCGGCATTGGCACTGATGCCAACGACGCAGACTCCCGTAGCCTCCTCCCTCACCTACAAGATGGAGATTGCTCCACGGATGGACACGCTCCGGGTGCGTTTCGTCTTCTCCACGGTGATGCCGTTCATCAAAGGCGGCCACGATGTGGAAGTCTCCTTCGACGAAGGTCCTGCCAAGCGTGTCAACCTCAACAAGGATATGAACTGGCAGCACTGCTACGACCTGATGTATCCTGCTGGCGCAGCCCGTGTCATCGAGGCCGTGATAGATTTCGATGCAACGTCGATTTCCGCTGGTACGCACCTGCTCTATGTGCGCCCTAAAACACAGGGTCTTGTACTTCAACGTATCATTATCGATAACGGCGGTTACCAGAACTCTTTGCTATCTGGCAAGGAATCCGTATATTGCCGCGAATTCAATGCAATAAAACCTGACGACCTATGAACAACTCTCTCAGATGGATGATTTTGGCCTTGCTGTGCGCAGCAATGCAGACGATTGGCGCACAGAGCCGGTCGGTGGAGAACTTCAACCGCGATTGGCTCTACGCACAAGGCTTCATGGCCGGAGCCGAACAACCGGACTACGACGACACGTCGTGGCAACGGGTGGGGCTGCCGCACTCCTTCAGCATCCCCTATTTTCTCTCTAAAGATTTCTACCAAGGCTATGGCGTGTACCGGAAGAGGTTTACCTGCGCAAGCCAGACCGACCGACAACGGACACTGCTGGAGTTCGACGGAGCGTTCCAGGAGACGGAGGTCTACGTCAACGGACAGCTGGCAGGGCGACATCGAGGCGGCTACACGGGGTTCGTGGTGGACATCACCGACCACGTCCGCAAGGGCAACAACCTGGTGACCGTCCGTGTGAACAACATCTGGCGTCCCGACCTGGCTCCCCGAGGCGGCGAGCACGTGTTCAGCGGCGGCATCTACCGCAACGTGCGATTGGTGCGCACCTCGCCCGTGCACATCGCATGGTACGGAGTCAGCGTCGCGACAGAAGGACTGAAGGATTCCGATGGTCAGGAGGCCACAGTGGTCGTCACTACAGAGATTGCCAATCCTACAGAACTTAAAGGGGACTATCTGGTAAGCGCAGAGTTGGTTACTCCCGACGGGAAGAGGCTTGGCAAAGAGGCGCAGCGTGTGCAGCTGACAGGCGACACCCTGCAGACTGTGGTGCAGCGGATTCCCGTGCGTGAGCCTCAGCTTTGGCACCCCGACACGCCCCACCTATATAAGATAGAGAGCACCATCTATAAAGGATCGTCCACGAAGAAGGCACTCGACCGGACGCAGACCCCCTTCGGGTTCCGTTGGATGGAATGGGATGCGGACAATGGGTTCTCGCTGAACGGCAAGCACCTCGTGTTGCGCGGAGCCAACGCCCACCAGGACCAAGCCGGATGGGGCGATGCCGTGACGGACGCCGCACAACGGCGCGACGTGGCGATGCTGAAGGAGGCTGGCTTCAACTTCATCCGTGGGTCGCACTATCCCCACTCACCGGCCTATCTGCAGGCGTGCGATGAGCTGGGCATGCTCTATTGGTCCGAGGCACCGTTCTGGGGAACGGCAGGACCGAAAGACGATGGTTCGTGGACGGCCAGCTCGTACCCGATAGTGGAGAAGGACTGTGAGCCCTTCGAGCAGAATGCCCTCATGCAGCTCGAGGAGATGATTCGCATCCACCGCAACTCCCCCTCCATCATCGCCTGGAGCATGTGCAACGAGCCCTTCTTCTGCGCCAGTCAGACCTTGCCCGGCGTGAAGCGTCTACTCGCGCGAATGGTGGAACGCACCCATCAGTTGGACAGCTCACGCCCTGCGGCCATAGGCGGTGCCCAGCGTCCGCTCGGCAGCGACCGCATCGACCTGCTGGGCGATGTGGCAGGCTACAATGGCGACGGCGGCACGATTGCCGACTTCCAACATCCTGCCGTCCCCAATCTGGTGAGCGAATATGGCAGCACCATCGCCCAACGTCCCGGCAAGTACGCCCCCGGATGGGGTGACCTCAGCCGCGACGACCACTGGAAAGGGCACCCCTGGCGCAGTGGACAGGCCATCTGGTGTGCCTTCGACCACGGTAGCATCTTCGGCACCGAGATGGAAACGATGGGCATTGTCGACTATTTCCGCATTCCTAAGCGGGCATGGTATTGGTACCGCAGCAACTACGCCGGCATCGAACCGCCCCAATGGCCCGTAGATGGAACTCCGGCCACCATCCGGTTGACACCCTCCACCACCTCCGCAAAGGCCGATGGCACGGACGACATCCACCTCTTGGTCACGTTGCTCGATTCGCAGGGCAGAGAGGTTTCCGCCTCGCCGGACGTAGTGCTGACGATAGTCTCCGGCCCGGGAGAGTTCCCCACCGGGCGCAGCATCACCTTCAGCCAGGGTACGGACATCCCCATCATCGAAGGCAAAGCCGCCATTGCAATGAGGGCTTACCAGAGCGGCACCACCCGGGTGGAAGCGACGTGTGAGGGACTGCCAGCCGCCTCGCTCGAGCTGCGGTTCACTGACGGTCCGGCGTTCGACCCCGAGAAAGACACCGTCGCGCCGCGTCCATACGTCCGATTCGTCCGCGGCAAGTCACAACAGCTACAGACCTTTGGGCAGAACAACCCGGTGTTCGTCTCCTCGTCCGCCGAAGGACATTCCGCCGGTTACGCCGCCGATGGCGTTGCCGCCACCTACTGGCAGCCTGCCGCCACAGACCCACGGCCAACGCTCATCCTCGACACCGAGCGGAGTTTCCTGTTCCATAGCGTCAAGGTAGACTTTGCAGGCCCCACTCCATCGTATAAAGTAGAGCTTTCGTTGGACAACGAGCACTGGCAACCGCTGCCCACCGACGGCACGCATCCCTTCGTCCGCTTCGTCCGTCTGACGTTCGACGAGGCTGCCCGTCCTTGCGTCTCCAGCATCACTGCCACGGGAACGTTCAAGGAGTGAGACACCCGACACGGGTGCAAACAAAATGTTTATCTTAGCTAAGGAGACAAAATAATTGCCACCCGAAGTATTGACGTTACAGGGGAAAGTTGTAGTTTTGCGTCGATTTCAGGGCTTCGCATGACAGTAAATGAAACGACCGAACGCAACCTTTACCTTCGCGTTCATAGCGGACTGACGAACAGATTTAATGAACAAATAAACGACAAACAAATGAACAAATCAATCATTCCTTTCGCGGCTCTAGCCCTTACG
>CAYZVH010000070.1:0-6048 GCA_964481755.1 uncultured Bacteroides sp.
CCTGGCTCTCGTTGGCTATGATTTCCTTGGCTGAGAGGGTCTTGTCGCCGATGGGCAGCTTACTCATGTCGATGAGTCCGCCGCACTCCTCAACGAGCTCGGAGAGGCAGTTCACGTGGCCTGCCGAGCCGTGGTCGTGGATGGAGACGATGGGGTTCACATCCTCCTCGCACAGGGCGCGCACCACGTTGTTGGCACGCTTCTGCATCTCGGCGTTGGCGCGCTGCACGGCGTTGAGCTCGATGCCCGACGAGTAGCGGCCTGTCTCCACGGACGACACGGAGCCGCCGCCCAGGCCGATGCGGTAGTTGTCGCCGCCCAGCACAACGATTTTGTTGCCCTTCTCGGGTTTGCCCTTCAGACAGTCGCGCTGAGTGCCGTAGCCCACGCCTCCGGCCAGCATGATGACCTTGTCGTAGCCGTAGAAGGTGTCGCCCTCCTGATGTTCGAAGGTGAGCACGGAGCCGCAGATGAGCGGTTGTCCGAACTTGTTACCGAAGTCGGAGGCGCCGTTGGAGGCTTTTATGAGGATTTGCTCGGGGGTCTGATAGAGCCATTTGCGCACAGGCAGCAGCTCTTCCCACTCGCGGCCTTCGTCGGTGCGAGGGTAGGAGGTCATGTAGACGGCCGTGCCGGCGATAGGCCACGAGCCCTTGCCGCCGCCCATACGGTCGCGAATCTCGCCGCCGGTGCCTGTGGAGGCTCCGTTGAAGGGCTCCACGGTGGTGGGGAAGTTGTGTGTCTCGGCCTTCAGCGAGATGACGGTCTTGATGTCCTTGATGATGAAATAGTCCGACGTGGAGTGGTCCGCGGGTGCGAACTGTTCCACCACGGGGCCTTCGGCGAAGGCCACATTATCCTTGTATGCGGAGATGATCTTGTTGGGGTTCTCGGCGGTGGTTTTCTTTATCATCTGGAAGAGTGACGACTCCATCTCCTTGCCGTCGATGATGAACGTGCCGCCGAAGATTTTGTGACGGCAGTGCTCGGAGTTTATCTGTGCGAAGCCGAACACCTCGGAGTCGGTGAGCTTGCGTCCGAGGTCCTTCTCCACCTTCAGCAGATAGTCCATCTCCTCGCGCGAGAGGGCGAGTCCCTCCTTCTCGTTGTATTCCTCGAGGTTGTCGACGTATATGATAGGTTCGGGCTTGCGGTTGGTGGTGAACACCTCCTGGTCGAGCCCCTTGTACATGCGTTGCAACATGGGGTCGTAGTCGGCGTTCTCGTCCTTCACGGGGAAGTATTCCTCGATGCGGGTGATTCCCTCGAGTCCCATGTTCTGGGTGATTTCCACGGCATTCGTGCTCCATGGGGTGATCATCTCCCTGCGCGGACCGACGAAGCAGCCCGTGAGGCTCTCCTTGCTCTCCTGCTTGGCGTCGCCGTAGAGCCAGCAGAGTTTCGCTACATCTTCAGAGTTTAACTCGTGGTTGCACTCGGTGGCAATCACGTTCTTTTCTGAGGTTCTGAAAAATAGAATCATATACGTAAATAATTTTGTTTTGTAAACGTGTCCTATTCACTTAAGAATGCGCAAAAGTAAGCAAAACCCTCGGCACCCGAAAGAAAAGAGGAAAAAAAAGAGCGTCGGGGACCACGTGATGAGGCCCGAAAACGGCTGCGGACACAAAAAATTACCTCTAACGTGATACTATAACAAAAAAAAGTGGCATCTTTGCAACATGAATTATTGGTTAGAACAAGTATCGCTGTTGGAATTTCTAATGAAGGGCTTCGTGATAGGCGTGGTGGTCTCCGCGCCCCTAGGCCCTGTGGGGGTACTGTGCATACAACGGACTCTGAACAAAGGTCGCGCCTACGGTTTCGTCACCGGCTTGGGAGCAGCCCTGAGCGACATCATCTATGCGCTGATAACCGGCTACGGCATGAGCTTCGTCTTCGACTTCATCCAGGCGAACATCTTCTACCTGCAGCTCATCGGCAGCATCATGTTGCTCATCTTCGGCATCTACACGTTCCGCAGCAATCCGGTGCGCTCCATCCGTCCGGTGAGCGCCAACAAAGGCACGCTGGTGCACAACTTCGTGACGGCCTTCTTCGTCACCCTCTCCAACCCGCTCATCATCTTCCTGTTCATCGGATTCTTCGCCCGCTTCGCCTTCGTGCTGCCCGAGATTCCGGTGTACGAACAGACGTTGGGCTACATCGCCATTGTGACTGGAGCCGTGTCGTGGTGGTTCTCGACCACCTTCTTCATAAGCAAGATACGCAACCGCTTCAACCTGCGGGGCATCTGGCTGCTCAACCGCATCATAGGCGGCGTGGTCATCGTGCTGTCGCTGGCAGGCTTCTTCTGGACCATCATGGGTCATTCACTCTATTGAAATAAATCGGTAACATGTTTATAGCGGAACAACTGAAACAACGGAACATCGCCGAATACCTATTATATATGTGGCAGGTGGAGGACCTCCTGCGCGCCAACGGCCTGGACATCGACAAGATTCGCCGCACCGTCATCGACCCCTGTCAGCTCGACGACGACCGCCGGGCGAAGCTCACCCAGTGGTACGAGGACCTGATAAACATGATGCACCTCGAGGGGGTGGTGGAGCAGGGCCATCTGCAGATCAACAAGAACGTCATCCTGCGGCTGACGGACCTTCACCTGCAGCTGCTGCGCTCGCCCAAGGTGCCCTACTACGGAGCGGCCTACTACAAGGTGCTGCCCTACATCGTGGAGCTGCGCGCCAAGGACCGCCAACACGACACCCCCGAGCTGGAGGTCTGCTTCAACGCCCTCTACGGCGTGTTGCTGCTGCGCCTTCAGAAGAAGGAGGTGACCGAGGCCACGGCCAAGGCAGTGGAGGAAATCAGCAAGTTCATCTCCCTGCTGGCGAACTATTACGACAAAGACCGCAAAGGCGAGCTGGACAAGCTGCTGGAGTGATGCACTTCCGGTGGCTCGGCTTTCCGGTAGAAGCGGCTCGATGGACGGCCTCGGTGGAGAAATGAACTTCCGATTTCGACCTCTTTGGTCGAAGCGGTGGAGTGCCTCGATGGAGACCTTCCGAAGGGACGGCCCTTTATTTCGGCCTTAAGCTGAAGGAGAGGAACGACTCGATGGAGGACGATTTGCCGAAGGGACGAACTTCCGATTTCGGCCTCTTTGGCCGAAGCGGTGGAAGCGCCTTGCTGAAAGTTTTTCCGAAGGGACGGCCTTTTATTTCGACCTTAGGTCGAAGAAGAGGAACGATTCGATGTAGGACGATTTTCCGAAGGGACGGCCTTTATTTCGACCTTTTAAGTCGAGGAAGAGGAGCGCTTTGCCGAAAGATTTTCCCGAAGGGACGGCCCTATGGTGCGGCCCTTGCGGTTTCCAGTGCTTCCCGATAGGGGAGGCGGCCTGGGGATGAGAAACGAAAAAAAGTATGAACCCCCTTTCCCACGCGTGTGGGGAGGGATTCCTTATTTATAAAGTTAGTAACGATGAACGAAATTGAAAGAAGAAGGACTTTTGCGATTATCGCACACCCGGATGCGGGAAAGACATCGCTGACCGAGAAACTGCTGCTCTTTGGCGGACAAATACAGGTGGCCGGCGCTGTGAAGTCGAACAAGATAAAGAAGACAGCCACCTCCGACTGGATGGACATCGAGAAGCAACGCGGAATCTCCGTCACCACCTCGGTGATGGAATTCGACTACCGCGACTATAAGATAAACATCCTCGACACCCCTGGACACCAGGACTTCGCCGAGGACACCTACCGCACCCTGACGGCCGTGGACAGCGTCATCATCGTGGTGGACGGCGCCAAGGGCGTGGAGGCCCAGACACGCAAGCTGATGGAGGTCTGCCGCATGCGCAACACCCCTGTCATCATCTTCGTCAACAAGATGGACCGCGAGGCCAAGGACCCCTTCGACCTGCTCGATGAGCTGGAGGAAGAGCTCGTCATCGGCGTGCGCCCACTGACGTGGCCTATCGAGAGCGGCATCCGCTTCAAGGGTGTCTACAACATCTACGAGCACAACCTCAACCTCTTCCAACCCTCTAAACAGACCGTGGCGGAGAAGGTGGCCGTGGACATCAACACCGAGGAGCTCGACCGACACATTGGCACCCCGCTGGCGGAGAAACTCCGCAATGAACTGGAGCTGATAGAGGGCGTCTATCCCGAGTTCGACGTGGAGGCCTATCTGCGCGGCGAACTGGCTCCCGTGTTCTTCGGCTCGGCGCTCAACAACTTCGGTGTGGAGGAGCTGCTCAACTGCTTCGTGGAGATAGCCCCTTGTCCGCGCCCTGTCACCGCGCTGGAGCGCACCGTGGACCCTCAGGAGCCCAAGTTCACCGGCTTCGTCTTCAAGATAACCGCCAACATCGACCCCAACCACCGCTCGTGCGTGGCTTTCTGCAAGATCTGTTCCGGACGGTTCACCCGCAACACACCCTACTACCACGTGCGCCACGGCAAGACGATGCGCTTCTCGTCGCCCACACAGTTCATGGCACAGCGCAAGACCACCGTGGACGAGGCTTGGGCCGGCGACATCATCGGCCTGCCGGACAACGGCACCTTCAAGATAGGCGACACGCTGACCGAGGGCGAGAACCTCCACTTCAAGGGCTTGCCCAGCTTCTCGCCGGAGATGTTCAAGTACATCGAGAACGCCGACCCCATGAAAGCCAAGCAACTCAACAAGGGCGTGGACCAACTGATGGACGAAGGTGTGGCGCAGCTCTTCGTGAACCAGTTCAACGGCCGCAAGATCATCGGCACCGTGGGACAGCTGCAGTTCGAGGTCATCCAGTACCGTCTGGAGAACGAGTACAACGCCCTCTGCCGCTGGGAGCCCATCAGCCTCTACAAGGCCTGCTGGATAGAGAGCGACGACGCCGAGGAACTGGAGGCCTTCAAGAAACGCAAATACCAATACATGGCCAAAGACCGCGACGGACGCGATGTGTTCCTGGCCGACAGCAACTACGTGTTGCAGATGGCACAGATGGACTTCAAACACATCAAGTTCCATTTTACCAGTGAATTCTAACTACTATTATATATATAGGAGATTACGACAATGACGAACGAACAAATGAACGAAGACATCAAGCGCGCCATAGAGGTGATGCAGCGGGGCGGAGTCATTCTCTACCCCACGGACACCATCTGGGGCATAGGCTGCGACGCCACCAACGAGGAGGCCGTGAAGCGCGTCTACGAGATAAAACGGCGGTCCGACAGCAAGGCCATGCTGGTGCTGGTGGACTCCGAAGCCAAAGTGGAATTCTACGTGAAGGAGGTGCCCCTAGTGGCTTGGGACCTCATAGAGCTCAGCACCAAACCCCTGACCATCATCTTCGACGGAGCCCGCAACCTGGCTCCCAACCTGCTGGCTGAGGACGGCAGCGTGGGCATCCGCATCACCAGGGAGGAGTTCTCGCGGCAGCTGTGCATGCGGTTCAAGAAAGCCATCGTCTCCACCTCAGCCAACATCAGCGGACAGCCCTCGCCGGCGAACTTCAGCGAGGTGTCCGACGAGGTGAAGCAGGCCGTGGACTACATCGTGCAGAGCCGCCAACAAGAGAAAGGCCGCCCCAAACCCTCGGGCATCATCAAACTGGGAGCCGACTGCTCGGTGAAAGTCATCAGAGAATAGAACAACATAGCGTGGCATTTTAATTCGTGGAATGGAAGTTACAGAAGAGAAAATAACCCTGTTGCAACGCTTCATCCGCTGGCGCGACAATCACGTCAGCGAGAAGCAATTCATCCTGCTGCTCAGCTTCGTGGTGGGCATCCTCACCGCCCTGGCGGCACTCATCTTGAAGTGGATTATCCACTGGATAGAGTTCTTCCTGACGGACAATTTCGACACTACGGGAGCCAACTGGCTCTACATGCTCTACCCCGTGGTGGGCATCTTCCTCACCGGACTGTTTGTGCGCAACATCGTCCGCGACGACATCAGCCATGGTGTGACGAAGATTCTCTACGCCATCTCGCGCAAGCAGTGCCGCATCAAGAAACACAACGTGTGGTCGTCGGTCCTCGCCAGCGCCATCACCATCGGCTTCGGCGG
>CAYZVH010000070.1:6058-14535 GCA_964481755.1 uncultured Bacteroides sp.
GGCGGTTCGGTGGGAGCCGAGGCGCCTATCGTGCTCACAGGCTCCGCCATCGGCAGCAACCTGGGGCAGGCCTTCAAGATGGAGCCCAAGACGCTGATGCTGCTCGTGGGCTGTGGCGCCGCCGGTGCCGTGGCAGGCATCTTCAAGGCCCCCATCGCCGGACTCGTGTTCACCCTGGAGGTGCTGATGATAGACATGACCATGTCCTCCCTACTGCCGCTGCTTGTCACCTGTGTGACGGCCGCCACGGTCAGCTACATCGCTACCGGCACCGAGGCCATGTTCCGCTTCCATCTCGATAATCCCTTCGTGATGGAGCGCATCCCCTACGCCATTCTGATGGGCATCTCGTGCGGCCTGGTGTCGCTCTACTTCACCCGCACGATGGACAAGATTGAGGACGTGTTTCGCCGATACAGCAACCCCTACGTGAAGCTGCTCATAGGCGGCGTGATGCTGAGTGTGCTCATCTTCCTCTTCCCGCCGCTCTACGGTGAGGGTTACAACACCATCGGTCTGCTGCTCAACGGCACTTCGTTGGCGGACTGGAACCAGGTGCTCGACAACTCCCTGTTCTACGGCTACGGCAACCTGTTGCTCGTCTATCTGGCCCTCATCATCCTCTTCAAGGTGTTCGCCTCCAGCGCCACCAACGGCGGTGGCGGTTGCGGTGGAATCTTCGCTCCCAGCTTGTTCCTGGGCTGCATCACGGGCTTCATCTTCGCCCGCTTCTGCAACCAGTTCGACCTGGGTGTGTACATTCCCGAGAAGAACTTCGCCCTGCTGGGTATGGCAGGCGTGATGTCCGGCGTGATGCACGCGCCGCTCACGGGCATCTTCCTCATAGCCGAGCTCACCGGAGGCTACGACCTCTTCCTGGCCCTGATGATAGTCTCCGTGAGCGCCTATCTGACCATCATCGTCTTCGAGCCCCACAGCATCTACTCCATGCGGTTGGCGAAGAAGGGCGAGCTCATCACCCACCACAAGGACAAGGCCGTGCTGACGCTGATGAAGACCGAGAGCGTGGTGGAGACCAACTTCACCACCGTCAGCCCCGAGATGGACCTGGGCAAGATGGTGCAGGTGGTGTCCAAATCGAAGCGCAACGTGTTCCCTGTGGTGAACAAGGAGGGTGTGCTGCTGGGTGTGGTGCTGCTGGACGACATCCGCAACATCATGTTCCGCCAGGAGCTCTACCATCGCTTCACGGTGGACAAGTTCATGACCTCCGCCCCCGCGCGGCTCAACATCAACGACTCCATGGACGTGGTGATGTCGAAGTTCGACGCCACCGGAGCTTGGAACCTCCCCGTGGTGGATGCCGACGGCAAGTACCTGGGCTTCGTCTCCAAATCGAAGATATTCAATACATACAGACAAGTGTTGGTCGACTATTCGGCCGAATAATCTATTACTGGAAATGGAAAAAAAAGATTTACGCATCGTATATATGGGCACTCCGGACTTCGCGGTGGAGAGCCTGCGCGCCTTGGTCCAGGGCGGTTACAACGTGGTGGCTGTCGTCACCATGCCCGATAAGTCTGTGGGTCGCCACGGCAGTGTGTTGCAACCCTCGCCCGTGAAACAGTATGCTGTGGAGCAGGGCCTGCGTGTGTTGCAGCCCGTGAACCTGAAGGATGAGGCCTTCGTGGAGGAGCTCCGCTCCCTGCAAGCCGACCTCCAGATAGTGGTGGCCTTCCGCATGCTGCCCCAGGTGGTGTGGGCCATGCCTCCCATGGGCACCTTCAACCTCCATGCCTCGCTGCTGCCGCAGTACCGTGGTGCGGCTCCCATCAACTGGGCCGTCATCAACGGCGAGACGGAGACAGGCATCACTACCTTCTTCCTGAAGCATGAGATTGACACCGGCGAGATCATCCAGCAAGTGCGCATCCCCATTGCCGACACCGACAACGTGGGCGACGTGCACGACCGCTTGATGATGTTGGGCGCGAGCCTGGTGGTGGAGACGGTGGACAACATCCTGGCAGGCAACGTTCATCCCGTGCCGCAGGAGCAGCTCGTGGGTGCCGACGTGGAGCTTCGTCCCGCTCCGAAGATTTTCAAGGACACGTGCCACATCGACTGGAGCAAACCGCTGAAGCAGGTCTACGACTTTGTGCGTGGCCTGTCGCCGTACCCTGCCGCCTGGTGTGAGCTTGTGCGCACGTCGGACGACAACCGTCAGACCTTGAAGGTGTATGTGGCGGAGAAGATTTTCGCCTCTCACCAGTTGCCCAGCGGGCAGGTGGTTTCCGATGGCAAGACGTATCTGCATGTGGCGGTGACCGATGGTTTCCTCGCCCTGAAGGAGCTTCAGCTTGCCGGCAAGCGTCGTATGCCGGTGGAGGATTTCCTCCGTGGGTTTAAGGTGCAGGATGCTTCTTACCGTTGCTGCTGACAAATAAATTCTCTTATGTCATAAAAGAGGGCGGGCTGCTTCGAGATTCATTTCCCGAACGCAGCCCGTTTTTTAAGCTATATACTTATGAATTGCTTCCGCAATGTGGAAAGCCTTTTGATTTGTTTCGACTCTTCGACTTTTTGTCTCCCAAAGAAGTCTCTTAGACTCTTTGCCTTTTAGTCTCTCGCGAAGCGAGTTATTTCATGTCCTTGAAGCGGCTATAGATGACCTTCAGGGCAACCTTGTCCTTGGCGCCTTTCAGCTTGGCGAAGTTCATGTCCAGGTCGTGGCGCACGCTCACAATCACCGTCTGACTGCTGACGGTCTGCGTCACCATGGTGATAGGTATCAACACCACCTTGTTCCAGTCCGGGTCGCTGTTGTAGCCCGTGGGGTCGTTGCGCTTCTTGCTGCGCAGGCGGTTCACATAGTAGGCTATGTTGCTGAACTCGTATTGGTTATACGACTCCGTGAACGTCGTGTAGTACGACGTGCGGTTGTCGGGCACCTTGTTGTTCTCGAAGTAGGTGTTCAGCTCCGACTTCGGTATCATCAGCAGCGTCTCGGGGGTGGACATCTGGTACTTCTCGTCGTTGAAGTTGTTGTACTTCGTCAGCGTCAGCTGCGCGGAGTTGATGGTGTCGTTCAGCGAGAGGTCGTCGATGGGCAGTGTCACCTCGGTGAAGATGCCCGCTGGGGTCATCAGATAGGTGCACTCCGTGTCGTTGACCAGCGTCTCCAGGTTCGAGGTTTTGAAGTGGTTGGCTTGTACCACCTCGCTGGTGGCGGCGAACTGTGCCACGCCTGTCACCAAGGAGTCGATGGCGCCCGTGGAGCTCTCTATGTAATAGTCGAAGTATACGTTCAGGTGTGCTTGGTCGATGCTGAGCACCGTGCCGTCGCCCTGCGAGCAGCGGAAGTAGAATCCCTTGCAGATGTTCTCTATGAAGGCCTCCGTGGTTGCGTAGTACTGCTTGCCGGTGTTGTTGCCCTCGGCGTCGGTCTCGTAGTATTTCTGCAGCATCCGTGTGCCGTAGTCGTCGGGCAGCAGGATGCGCACGTTGGGGTAGTAGGAGCTGGTCCAGCGCAGCGAGTCCTTCACGGTCTTGTCGATGGCGGTGTAGGTCTTGGTGGCTATGGGCTTCTGTGATGCGTCGTAATAGTCCGCGGGGTTGAGGTCGGTGTAGAAGTTCTGCTCCTCGTTCAGTCTGACGGAGAGAGGATAGACCTCCACGGTCTGCGCGTTGAGCGAGTCGCCGAAGTAGGTGGTATAGTAGAGGCGCAGCTCCGTCAGTTTCGCTTTCACGGTTCCGTCGGCTTCCCGTTTGATGTGCTCGGGAAACTCGAACCCTTCCAGTGAGTTGAACTGTGCCATGAAGTCGCTCTCGAAAGTCGTCTTTGTGTAGGGGTCGGTGAATTTGCCCAGGTAGGCTGTCGATGTCTTTGCCAGCAGCGACTCTGCCAGTATGGATTTCGTCGTCACGTCGTATTGGTCAACTGTCACCTCCACCTCGTCGCCTTCCGGCATGGTCTCTTGTCCGATGGTGGACGTTGAATCGTCGCAGGCCGTGAAAGCCATTGCGGCAAACATCAGACCTAAATATTGTACTTTCATTCGTGTATATTGAGTTGAAAAACTAATAATACTATTTTTTATTACCCCCACACCTTGTCGTAGAAATGGCTGCAGGCCTCGGTGTAGTCCTCCGGCTTCTGGAATCCGAGCATGGGGAGGTTGAGGTCCTTGGCGTAGGTCACCAGCTCCTCGGGAGCCTTCTCGCTGTTCACTATGGCGCCGTCGGAGAATCGGAGTGCCATCTTCTGCAGTTCCATGCACGAGTCGATGTTCCTCAGCTGGTTTTTGTCCACTTGGTTCATTCCCTTCAGCGACGCGCGCGAGGGGAATCCCTCGCGTATGGGGGTCTTGAAGCACTCTTCGTAGAGCGAGTACACAATCTTGGAGTCGCGGAACGATGGTTCGTCGCGGCAGCACGTCTTGATGTAGAACGGCACCACTGCCGTCATCCATCCGTGGCAGTGCACGATGTCGGGTTGCCAGCGGAGCTTCTTCACCGTCTCCAGCACGCCGCGTGCGAAGAACACCGCGCGCTGGTCGTTGTCGTCGTACTCCACGCCGTTCTCGTCGGCCATCATCTGTCGCTTCATGAAGTAGTCGTCGTTGTCGATGAAGTAGACCTGCATGCGGGCGGACTGTATGGAGGCCACTTTGATGATGAGCGGATGGTCGGTGTCGTCGATGATGAGGTTCATGCCCGAGAGGCGTATCACCTCGTGCAGCTGGTTCCTCCGTTCGTTGATGTTTCCCCATTTGGGCATAAAAGTTCTTATTTCTCGTCCCGTTTCTTGAATGGCCTGCGGGAGCTTTCTGCCCCAGATGGACATTTCGGTTTCGGGTACATACGGAGTAATTTCTTGCGTGATAAATAATACTTTTTTTGCCATCATTGTGTAATATCTTAGTCTTAAACGTTCCGCAAAGATACTAACTTTTCTCGAATCCACCACATTTCCTGCGCAAAAAATCTTTTCCTCCTTCGTCGCAACTTGTTGATACATATAGTGTTGTGCGCATCCGTGGAAGTAAAAAACCGCCCCTTGCTTTGCATTATTTTAGTTTATTTCTTCTTTATATGGTAAATAATGGCTTATTTTGCAGCGATTTCAGATAAGGGGTTTAAAACTTTGACTTGAAAAATGAAATTAGTAAAGACTATTAAAGAACTACAGGCCGAGCTTGGCGCTCTCCGCGCTGAGGGCAAGCGCGTCGGCCTCGTACCCACCATGGGAGCCCTGCACACAGGCCACGCCTCCCTGGTGAAGCGCAGTGTTGCGGACAACGACGTGACCGTTGTCAGCGTATTTGTGAATCCTACCCAGTTCAATGATAAGAACGACCTGGCGAAATATCCGCGCGACCTCGATGCCGACTGCCGGTTGCTCCAGCAGGTGGGCGCCTCGTTCGTCTTCGCTCCCGCTGTGGAGGAGATGTACCCCGAGCCCGACACGCGCCGGTTCAGCTTCGCGCCGCTCGACACGGTGATGGAGGGCGCCTTCCGCCCAGGTCACTTCAACGGCGTGGCTCAGATCGTGACGAAACTCTTCGACGCCGTGCAGCCCGACCGCGCCTACTTCGGCGAGAAGGACTTCCAACAGTTGGCCATCATCCGCGAGATGGTGCGTCAGCAGGGCTACAAGCTCACCATCGTGGGCTGTCCCATTGTGCGCGAGGCCGACGGTCTGGCGCTGAGCAGCCGCAACGCGCGCCTATCAGCCGATGAGCGCAAGCAGGCGCTGGGCATCTCCAAGACTCTCTTCGCCAGCGTGGACTATGCCAAGAACCACACCTTGGCCGAGACGCAGCGGTTCGTCGAGGACAGCATCGCCGCCGCTCCGGGATTGCGGTTGGAGTACTATCAGATTGTGGACGGCAACACCCTGCAGCCTGTGGCCGCGTGGGACGACTCAGCCTACATCGTGGGTTGCATCACCGTCTTCTGCGGCGAGGTGCGCCTGATAGACAACATTAAATATAAAGAATAACACATACTCGACAATCAATTATGATGGTAGAAGTACTGAAATCGAAACTCCACTGCGCCCGTGTGACAGAGGCCAACCTCAACTACATGGGCAGCATCACCATCGACGAGGACTTGATGGACGCCGTCGGCCTGATAGCCGGCGAGAAGGTGTACATAGCTGACAACAACAACGGCGAGCGCTTCGAGACGTACGTCATCAAGGGCGAACGCGGCTCTGGCTGCATCTGTCTCAACGGTGCCGCCGCCCGCAAGGTGCAGGTGGACGATGTGGTCATCATCATGTCCTATGCCCTGATGGACTACGAGGAGGCCAAGCGGTTTGTGCCCAAGGTGGCCTTCCCCGACGCCAACAACCGGCTCATGAAATGAACGTTGTTTCTTAAATTATTCCATAAATCAAAACAGAGAGAGGGACATCCGTGGTGGATGCCCCTCTTTCGCATTGTCTTATTCGCCGGTAAGCGGCGGTGGCTCTTATGCTATCACCACCAGGTCTGTGCCCTCCATCACGGAGTCGCCCACCTTCACGTTGACGGCAGTCACCTGTCCGTCGCGGTCGGCGTTGATGGCGTTCTCCATCTTCATGGCCTCCAGCACCACCACGGTCTGACCCTTCGTCACCGTGTCGCCTACGTTCACCTTCACGTCGATGATGACGCCCGGTAGCGGAGCCTTCACTCCCTTGCCCTTGGCGGCAGGCGCTGCCGCTGCTGCGGGTTTCGCCTCTGCGGCGGCCTGCGGAGCTGCTGCGGGACGCACCACCGGCTTTATCACCGGTTTCTCTTCCTCTTTCTTCTCCAGTTCCACCTGGTAGGCCACGCCGTTCACCTCGATGTTGGCGATGTTGCCTTCTATCTGACCAACGTTCACTTTGTAGTCTTTGCCGTTGATTTTATAGTTGAATTCTTTCATCTTTGTTCTAAAGTCTATTTTTTAGGAGTTTAAACTTATTTCTTCTGTGGGGTAGCGCGCAGCACGAGCCACTTGCCGCTCCATGGAGTGTCGGTGTGGCGTATGGTGAGCACCTGATGTTCCACGTCGTGCACTCCGCCCAGCGTCTCGTACAGAGCCATGGCGATGGCCGCGTACACGTCTCCGCAGTCGCACTGGGTCTTGCTTGTCAATTCTTCTTCTTTCATTGTGAAAAATGTTTTTTTCGTTCGTTAGAGAGGAATGTTGCCGTGCTTCTTCGCGGGGTTCGTCAGCTTCTTCGTCTGCAGCTGAGCCAGGGCGCGGATGATGCGGAATCGTGTGTTGCGCGGTTCTATCACGTCATCGATGTAGCCATACTTGGCCGCGTTGTAGGGGTTGGCGAACAGCTTGGTGTACTCTGCCTCTTTCTCCGCCATGAACGCCTTCGGGTCCTCGGCCTCCTTGGCCTCTTTGGCGTAGAGCACCTCCACAGCGCCCGCGCCGCCCATCACGGCAATCTCGGCCGACGGCCATGCGTAGTTCATGTCGCCGCGCAGCTGCTTGCAGCTCATCACGATGTGCGAGCCTCCGTAGCTCTTGCGCAGTGTCACGGTCACCTTGGGCACCGTGGCCTCGCCGTAGGCGTAGAGCAGCTTGGCTCCGTGCAGGATCACCGCGTTGTACTCCTGGCCTGTGCCCGGCAGGAATCCCGGCACGTCCACCAGCGAGACGATAGGTATGTTGAATGCGTCGCAGAAGCGTACGAAGCGGGCTCCCTTGCGCGAGGCGTTGCAGTCGAGCACGCCGGCGTAGCGCGAGGGTTGGTTGGCTACGATGCCCACTGCCTGTCCGTTGAAGCGGGCGAATCCGATGATGATGTTCGTGGCGTAGTTCTTCTGTATCTCCAGGAACTCACCGTTGTCCACGATGGCGCCTATCACCTGATACATGTCGTATGCCTTGTTGGGGTTGTCGGGGATGATCTCGTTGAGTAGGTCCTCCTTACGGTCTATGGGGTCGGTGCACTCTGTGCGCGGAGCCTCCTCCATGTTGTTCTGCGGCATGTAGCTGAGCAGCTTGCGTATCAGTGCCAGACCCTCTTCCTCCGTTGCTGCGGTGAAGTGGCACACGCCGGACTTAGTGGAGTGCACGCTGGCGCCTCCCAGGTCCTCCTGGCTCACGTCCTCGCCTGTCACCGTCTTCACCACCTTCGGTCCTGTCAGGAACATGTACGATGTGCCTTCCATCATCAGTGTGAAGTCCGTCAGAGCGGGTGAGTACACGGCACCGCCGGCGCAGGGGCCGAATATGCCCGATATCTGCGGTATCACGCCCGAAGCCAGGATGTTGCGCTGGAATATCTCGGCATAGCCTGCCAGTGCGTTGATGCCCTCCTGGATGCGTGCGCCACCCGAGTCGTTGAGTCCTATGCAGGGTGCGCCCATCTTCATGGCCATATCCATCACCTTGCATATCTTCTGTGCCATTGTCTCCGACAGCGAGCCGCCGAACACTGTGAAGTCCTGTGCGAACACGTACACCAGACGTCCGTCTATCGTACCGTATCCTGTCACCACGCCGTCGCCGGGGAACGA
>CAYZVH010000071.1:0-14531 GCA_964481755.1 uncultured Bacteroides sp.
CACCGAGAAACCCGTCTCTCCCTGCGGAGCCTGCCGACAGGTGATACTGGAGACAGAATGCCGGTTCCATCACCCCGTCCGCATACTGCTCTACGGCACCACGGGAGTGTACGTGGTGGAGAGCGTCCGCGACCTGCTACCACTGTCGTTTACCGACGAGCAATTATAAAGGACAGAACCATAGCAGTGGGACCTCGAGCAACCACGCTGTCGTTTACCGACGAGCAACTATAAAAAACATGGCTTCTATCGGTGGGTAACTTCCTTGCGGACACCCTTCCGATAAAAGCCATGAAACAACTAACTTACGCTATACTGATTGCGGGCGCGAGGACGCGCCTTAATCGAACAGACTTTTGAACTTCTTGAAGATCTTCTCCTTGGCAGAACTGTTGGGACGGAAACTGTCCGACTCCTCGAACTTCTCCAAGGCGCTCTTCTCGTCCTTGGTCAACGTCTCGGGCACGTATACGCTGACGTTCACCAGCAAATCGCCATTGCCGTAACCATTCACATCGGGCAGACCCTTGCCACGCAGGCGGAGCACCTTACCCGGCTGTGTGCCAGGCTCTATCTTCACCTTCACCTTACTATTGACGGTAGGTATCTCCACCGAGCCGCCTAAGGCTGCGGTCGGGAAGCTAAGCAACAGGTTATACACCAGGTCGTTCTCCTGACGGATAAGTTCGGGATGAGGTTTCTCGGTCACCTCAATCAGCAAATCGCCAGGCACACCATTGCGGCGGCCCGCGTTACCTTTACCGTGCATGGAGAGTTGCATGCCCTCGGCTACTCCGGCAGGGATCTTCACCTCTACCACCTCTTCGCCACGGACAACACCCTCGCCGGCGCACTCCTTACACTTATTCTTGATGATTTTACCTTCGCCACCACATTGCGGACAGACGGACTGGGTCTGCACCATGCCGAAGATGCTCTTCTGCATACGAACCACCGAACCGGTACCATGACAGTTAGAGCAGGTTTCTACACCGCTATTGCCCTCGGCACCCGTACCATGGCAGTGTGTACACTGCACGTATTTCTTCAGTTTGAACTTTTTGTTGGCTCCCTCGGCCACCTCTTTAAGGTCGAGCTCCACACGCACGCGCAAGTCCGACCCTCTATAACGACGTTGGTTCTGACTGCCTCCGCCGCCGAAACCGCTGAAGCCGCCAAAACCACCGCTATTACGTCCGCCGCCGAATATGTCGCCGAACATAGAGAATATGTCGTCCATGGACATTCCCTGTCCACTGCCGTATGAGCCGCCAAAGCCGGAAGATCCGTTCACACCCTCGGGACCGAACTGGTCGTAACGGGCACGCTTATCGGGGTTACTCAACACATCGTACGCCTCGGCAGCCTCCTTAAACTTGTCCTCGGCCTCTTTCTTCTCGGCCTCTGACGCCTGCTGCCACTTATCGGGATGCCACTTGATGGCCATCTTCCGATAGGCTTTCTTTATCTCATCCGCGGTGGCCGTCTTCGCCACCTCCAGCACTTCGTAATAGTCTCTTTTTGCCATAATCTTCCGTTAAGGTTCTGATGGGTGATGTGGTTTATTGTGCCACGGCGACTTTCGCGTGGCGAATCACCTTATCGTTGAGTGTGTAGCCAGTCTGCACACAATCCAATATCTTGCCTTTCTGGTCCTCGCTGGGAGCCGGTATCATAGCTATCGCCTCGTGATAGTCGGTGTCGAACTCCTTGCCTTCGGTCTCAATTCGCTTGAGTCCTTGCTGCGACAGCACCTTCAGGAACTTGCCGTGTATCAGCTCCACGCCTTCGGTCAGTGCCTTGGCGTCCTCGGACTTCTGCATGTTCTGCAAGGCGCGCTCCAGGTCGTCGAGCACAGGCAGTATGTCCGTTATCACCCGCTCGCTGGCGTTCTTTATCAGTTCGCTCTTCTCTTTCAGGGTACGTTTGCGATAGTTGTCGAACTCCGCCGACAGACGGAGGTACTTATCTTGCATCGAAGCTTTCTCTTCCTCGGCCTTGGCCAACTGTTGCTTCAACTGCTCCTCTTCCGAAAGTTCCGGTTGTTCCTGCTCCTCCTCAGCCTTGGGCTCCTCTTGCGGGGCCTCTTCCGGCTGTTGGTTCAGTACTTCCTCTTCCAGTTGTTCTTTTTCTGTTTGGTCCATATTGTTGTTTCTCCTTTGATGCTTATGATGATTACTCATACTTCTAAATAGTTTGAAATTACCAAGCGCACAACAAATAGTTTGCCATTCGACCACGTCGCCTCCACAAACTTAGTAAATCAGTCCACGGGAGGAGATTATCTGCCACAATGACACCGATAGAGGGCCTCGCGAGCGGGAGAAACGGACAGATTCGCCCCCGACAAGCAAAAACAAGCGGTCATATTTGGCCCAGTTTAGCACTTTGGCTATCTTTGCACGTTAGTAGATACATATATAAACATATAATAATAGGTAAAGAAGACATGATCACAGTAACGAACTTGGCAATTCAATTCGGTAAAAGGGTTTTGTATAACGATGTAAACTTGAAGTTCACGAACGGCAACATCTATGGTGTCATCGGCGCCAATGGTGCCGGCAAGTCCACCTTCCTCCGCGCCATATCCGGAGAGTTGGAGCCCACAAAGGGCAGTGTGACACTGGGCCCGGGCGAGCGCCTCTCGGTCCTCTCACAGGACCACTTCAAGTGGGACGAGCACACGGTGATGGACACCGTGATGATGGGACACACGGTGTTGTGGGACATCATGAAGCAACGCGAGGCCCTCTATGCCAAAACGGACTTCACGGACGAGGACGGACTGAAGGTATCTGAACTGGAAGAGAAGTTTGCCGAGCTCGACGGATGGAATGCCGAGAGCGACGCGGCAGCCCTGCTGAGCGGACTTGGCATTGCCGAGGACAAGCACTACATACTGATGGGTGAGCTCAGCGGTAAGGAGAAAGTGCGCGTGATGTTGGCACAGGCCCTCTACGGAAACCCGGACAACCTGTTGCTCGATGAGCCTACCAACGACTTGGACATGGAGACCGTGATGTGGTTGGAAGACTACCTCTCGAACTTCGAGCACACAGTGTTGGTGGTGAGCCACGACCGTCACTTCCTCGACTCTGTCTGCACACACACCGTCGACATCGATTACGGCAAGATAAACCTGTTCGCCGGTAACTATAGCTTCTGGTACGAGAGCAGCCAGTTGGCCCTGCGTCAGCAGCAGAACCAGAAGGCCAAGGCCGAGGAGAAGAAGAAAGAGCTGGAGGAGTTCATCCGCCGATTCTCAGCCAACGTAGCCAAGAGCAAGCAGACCACCAGCCGCAAGAAGATGCTGGAGAAACTGAACATCGAGGAGATCAAACCCTCGTCGCGCAAATACCCAGGCATCATCTTCACCCCCGAGCGCGAACCGGGCAACCAGATACTGGAAGTGTCGGGCCTGCGCGCAGTGACAGAGGATGGCACGGTGCTGTTCAACGATGTGAACTTCAACGTGGAGAAGGGCGACAAGATAGTGTTCCTGAGCCACAACCCGCGTGCCATGACGGCTCTGTTCGAGATTATCAACGGCAACCAGAAACCGGCTGCCGGACACTATAACTGGGGAGTGACCATCACCACGGCATACCTGCCGCTGGACAACACCTCGTTCTTCAACTGCGACCTCAACCTGGTGGACTGGCTCAGCCAGTTCGGCGAAGGCAACGAAGTGTACATGAAAGGATTCCTGGGCCGTATGCTCTTCTCGGGCGAGGAGGTGCTGAAGAAAGTGAACGTGCTCTCAGGAGGCGAGAAGATGCGTTGTATGATTGCGCGCATGCAGCTGAAGAACGCCAACTGCCTGATACTGGACACACCGACCAACCACCTCGACCTGGAGTCTATCCAGGCCTTCAACAACAACCTGAAGACGTACAAGGGCAACATTCTCTTCTCCTCGCACGACCACGAGTTCATCGAGACGGTGGCCAACCGCATCATCGAGCTGACGCCAAACGGCATCATCGACAAGATGATGACTTACGACGAGTACATCAGCAGCGACCACATCAAAGAGATGCGCGCCCGCATGTATAACCAAGCTTAACCTTTTATTAAACCTCATATCGTATGGCAAATACAGAAGAACTCTCAGCGGCGAAGAAGACCATCGTTGGTATTCAGTTTATGTTCGTCGCCTTCGGGGCCACCGTACTGGTGCCCCTGTTGGTGGGTATCAACCCGGCCACGGCACTGTTCACCGCCGGCATCGGTACCTACATCTTCCATCTTGTGACCAAGGGTAAAGTGCCTATTTACCTTGGCAGTTCGTTCGCATTCATCGCCCCCATCATCGCGGCATCGCAGCAGTGGGGATTGCCCGGCACATTGGCCGGACTGACGGGTGTGTCACTGGTCTATTTCATCGTCAGCGCCCTGGTTAAGTGGGGCGGCAAGAAATTGCTCGACCGCCTCTTCCCGCCCGTCATCATCGGTCCGGTCATCATCCTCATCGGTCTCTCACTCTCCAGTAGCGCCGTCGATATGGCCAAGACCAACTGGCTGTTGGCATTCATCAGCCTCATCACCGCCATCATCGTGTTGCTGTTCGGCAAGGGACTGATGAAACTGGTGCCTATCATCACCGGTGTCATCGTGGGCTACATTGTCGCTGTCTGCCTGGGCGACGTGGACTTCACCGAAGTGAAGGAAGCCGCCTGGCTGGCTTGCCCGGTGACCTTCGACACCATCACCCACTTCGAGTGGGGACCATTCCTCTACATGATTCCCGTAGCCATCGCCCCGGTGCTGGAGCACATCGGCGACGTGTACGTGGTGAGCGAGGTGGCACAGAAAGACTTTGTGAAAGACCCAGGCCTGCACCGCACCATGTTGGGCGACGGATTGGCCTGCTTGGCATCAGCCTTCCTGGGCGGACCTCCCGAGACCACTTACTCCGAGGTGACCGGTGCCATGTCCATCACCAAGATTACCAGTCCGGTGGTGATTCGCATCGCTGCGGGCGCAGCCATCGTATTCTCCGTGATAGGTAAGCTGAGCGCTCTGCTCCACTCCATCCCGCAGGCTGTGTTGGGTGGCATCATGCTGTTGCTCTTCGGTACCATTGCCAGCGTGGGTGTGCAAAACCTGATCAACCACAAGGTGGACTTCAACGACACACGCAACGTCATCATCGTCTCAGTGATGCTGACTATGGGACTAGGCGGCGCCGTGCTCTCCGCAGGCACATTCGCCATCTCGGGCATCGGCTTGTCAGCCGTCATCGGTGTCATCTTGAACCTGGTGATTCCCCAGACGAAGAAGGAAAAAGCCTAAACGTCGTTGCTCGTCAACGGCTACAGATATCGGTCGTCAGGCTGGACGGGACGCATGCCCTACCGGTCTGACGACCGCTTTTTATGCAAAATCCTAATAAATGAGGATTGACCCATAGCGGAGAGAAGCCGTACCTTTGCACCGTTTTTAATAGGTACACACAATTATGAACAGACTTTTCATACTCGCTACATCCCTCACTATGACAGTTACGGCCGTGGGCAACCCTGCCGCCAACGACACGGCCACGACCGAGGAACGGCAAGACTCCACCCGTGTGATAGACATCGAAGAGGTGCTGGTGGTGGCCTCGCCCAAGGAGCACACCAAGCTGCGGCAACAGGCGTTGTCCGTCTCGCTACTGTCCAAACAGACGATGCTCAACCATCAGGTGAACTCGCTGAAGGACATCACCTCGCTGGTACCCAACTTCTATATGCCCGACTACGGGTCGCGCCTCACCTCGGCCGTATACATTCGCGGCGTGGGCTCGCGCATGAACACCCCCGCCGTGGGACTCTACGTGGACAACATCCCCTACCTGGACAAGTCCACCTTCGACTTCAACTTCTACGACATGGAGCGCATCGATGTGCTGCGCGGTCCGCAGGGGACACTCTACGGGCGCAACACCATGGGAGGCCTCATCAAGGCATACACCAAGAGTCCGTTCCGCTACCAAGGTACGGACATCCAGCTGAGTGCCGCCAACGCCAACGGCACCCTGGGGGCATCGCTCACCCACTACCACCGCGTGAGCGACGAGCTCGCCTTCTCAGCCGGCGGATTCTACCGACACGCCGACGGATACTTCCGCAACACCTACCTCGACAAGAAAGCCGATGCGCAGGAGAGCGCGGGCGGCCGGCTGCGTGCCATCTGGTTCCCCACGGCGAACCTAAAGGCCGACTTCACCATTGGCTACGAGTATAGCGACGAGGGCGGCTATGCCTACGGACAGTATGACAAGGCCACCGGCAAGCTCTCCCCCATCAGCACCGACACCGAAGGCAAATACCGCCGCGGGCTGTTCCACACGGGACTGGAACTGGAGTACCAGATGAGCGGACTGACACTGAGCTCCGTCACCGGATACCAGAACCTGAACGACCGCATGTTCATGGACCAGGACTTCACCTCGGCCTCCATCTACACCCTGGAGCAACAACAACACCTGAATGCCTACACCGAGGAGCTGACGCTGAAGAACCGGACACTCGGCAACTGGAAATGGGTGACCGGCATGTTCCTCTCGTACCAAGACCTGAACACACAGAGCCCCGTCACCTTCCGCAAGGATGGCATGGAGATGCTGAGCGGCATCATCAACCAGAACCTGCCCAACGAAGCGTTGTCATCTATGGGGATGAGCATGGGGGTGAAACTCAATAGCGAACAGATGCCCGTGCACGCCGACTTCTGCACGCCCACCTTCAGCGTGGCACTGTTTCACCAGTCCACCTTCGACAACCTGCTGGTGAAGGGACTATCGTTCACGCTGGGCCTGCGTGTGGAGCACGAGCGGCTGGCGATGGACTACAGCACCCTGGCGGAGCTGCCCTACGACTTCACCTTCTCCAGTGCGAGGATGCCCATCAACCTGAAGGGTCAGAACGGCGTATCCGCCGTCAAAGGCAAAGCGAAGAACCACTATACCGAACTGCTGCCGAAGTTCACGCTGAAGTACGACCTTAGCCGGACCAACAACATCTACTTCTCAGCCAGCCGAGGATTCCGTTCGGGCGGCTACAACCTGCAGATGTTTTCCGACGTGGCACAGACCGACCTCTCCAACCAGATGATGAAACAGATAAAGGACGGTTGCAACGAGCAACTGGATGCGTACGCCGGGATGGGCATGCCCGAACGGGTGCTCACCATGGTGCGCGGCTATCTCGACTACATCCCCGTGAACGAAGAGGAACTGGACATCAACGAGGCCACCTCGTACAAACCGGAGTACAGCTGGAACTACGAGATAGGTTCGCACATCACCCTCTGCAACGGCAAGCTGCAGGCCGACGTGGCAGCCTTTGCCATGGACACCCGCAACCAACAGATAGCCAAGTTCGTGGACAGCGGACTGGGACGCATCATGGTGAATGCCGGACGCAGCCGCAGCTATGGCGCAGAGGCCAGTCTGCAGGCAAGCGTCAGCCGGCAGCTGCAATTCAACGCGTCGTATGGCTACACGCGAGCCGTGTTCGAGGAGTACGATGGTGGCGACGAGTCCACAGACTACCACGGCAACTACGTTCCCTTCGTCCCCCGGCAGACGCTGAACATAGGCGGCACGTACACCTTCTTCTTCAAGCCCAACCGGTTGCTGAAGCAGGTGCTGCTTCACCTCAACTACACCGGCACGGGAAAGACCTATTGGACCGAGGCCAACGATGCCAGCCAAGCGTACTACGGATTCTACAACGGACGCGTCTCCCTACAGACGAAACGAGTGCAGATAGACCTATGGGGGCACAACCTCTTCGATCGTGCCTACCACACCTTCTACTTCGAGAGTCGGGGCACCGGCTTTGCCCAACCCTGCAAGCCACGCCAAGTGGGTGTCGACATCAAGTTCAACATCTGACAACAGCATCAATCGGTGCGTTACACA
The DNA here is from genome assembly GCA_964481755.1 of uncultured Bacteroides sp. Classification (GTDB taxonomy): domain Bacteria; phylum Bacteroidota; class Bacteroidia; order Bacteroidales; family Bacteroidaceae; genus Phocaeicola_A. The sequence continues at coordinate 7,913 of CAYZVH010000071.1, forward strand.
CGAGCCTTCGTATGCCGAAAGACAACCGGTTGTATGAGGCAAAACAACCGGTTGTTTTGGGCTATACAACCGGTTGTCTTGGGCTATACAACCGGTTGTCTTTGGCCTTTCGAAGGTACGTGTTTTTCCCGGGGTCTGAACGGGCCAAAACTAACAAGGGCTGATATCCGCAAGTAAAGATATCAGCCCTCATTATGTATTATATAGGTTATGACCGCGTCAAGCGTTTTGCTTTGCCAACTTCGAGCGTCGGTACGTTCGCTGGCCGTAGATGGCCACCACGATGAAGCAGAAGAGCGGGAGCAAGAACGAGAGGTTCACTGCGGGGAATCCACAAATCTCTTCCATATCGATGATGGCTGCCTGCACCGGCGGCAACACTGAGCCACCCAGGATGGCCATAATCAGACCGGCGGCACCGAACTTGGCATCGTCGCCGAGACCCTGCAAGGCAATACCGTAGATAGTGGGGAACATCAGCGACATGCAGCCCGACACACCAACCAGGCAGTAGACACCATAGCGGTTCTGCAGCACGATAGCTCCGATAGTGAATATCGAGGCCCCGATGGCCAATATGCGCAACAAACGACCGGCGTTGATGTAACGCAGGAAGTAGGTGCAGATGAAGCGGCCGCAGCAGTGGAATATCATCGCGAAGATGTTGAACCGCTGCGAGAGCACCTCAGCGCTGCGCTCGTCCATACCTTCGAGCATGAAGTAGCGTGTGCCATACTGGATGATGAAGGTCCAGCACATGATCTGCGCTCCCACATAGAAGAACTGTGCGATGACACCCTCGCGATAGTGGGCAATGGAGCAGATGCGCTTCAGTGTAGGACCGAGGTTGATGTCGTGCGACTGGTCGCCGTTGTGCGGCATCTTGGTGAACTTGATGACCAGGAACATCACCGCGATGACGGCCGCAATAGCCAGGTACGGGGTGATGAGCACCGTCAGGTCCGCATCCTTTATCATGTTGAACTCCTCGTCGTCGAGCATCAGACGTGCCTCACTGTCCATGGGGTTCAGCTTGGCCTGAATGAAGTTCATGGCCACATACATACCCAGGAGCGAGCCCATCGGGTTGAATGCCTGCGCAAAGTTCAACCGTCGGGTAGCGGTCTCCTCCGTACCCATGGAGAGGATGTAAGGGTTGGCGCTGGTCTCCAGGAAGGAGAGTCCGCACGTGAGGATGAAGTAGGCCAACAGGAAGCAGCCATACTCCCCTATCAACTTCGCAGGGAAGAAGAGGAACGCGCCGATGGCGTAGAGTCCCAGTCCCATCAGAATGCCGGCCTTGTACGAATATTTACGGATAAACATCGCAGCCGGGAAGGCCATCGCAAAGTATCCGCCATAGAAAGCCACCTGCACCAAAGCGCCATCGGTGACACTCATACGGAAGATCTTGGAAAACGCCTTCACCATGGGGTTGGTGATGTCGTTGGCGAATCCCCACAACGCGAAGCACGAAGTGATAAGGATGAAGGGGAGCACGTAGCTCACCCCATCCTTATGTAGTATCGATTCTTTTTTCGCCATAAGCTACCGCGGACTAATTATTTGTAAAGAGGTCCGTAGTTAGCGCATGCACGATAGTCAGCACCTTCCTTGTCCATACCGAATGCGTTCCATGCAGCGGGACGGAAGATCTTCTCTTCGGGCACGTTGTGCATGCACACAGGGATACGCAGGATAGAAGCCATCGTGATGAGGTCGGCACCGATGTGTCCGTAGCAGATAGCACCGTGGTTGGCACCCCAGTTGTTCATCACTGAGTAGACATCCTTGAACGGAGCTTTGTCGCAGGTGCGCGGAACGAACCATGTGGTCGGCCACGACGGGTCGGTACGGTTGTCGAGTATCTTGTTGATTTCGGGGTCGATGTCCACGGTCCATCCCTCAGCGATCTGGAGCACAGGACCTAAGCCTTTCACCAGGTTCAAGCGTGTCATGGTAACAGGCATGCCACCCTTCGAGAGGAAGTGTGACGAGAAGCCGCCACCACGGAAGTAGCAACGGTCAGCCGGATACCAAGTGGTAGCTTTCAAGCAAGCCTCCACATCAGCCTGCGTAATGTCGTAAGGTTGCTTCATCACCGGATTGCCCTCGGCGTCCTTCATCTGGCCTGTGCCGTCGAGTGTGGTGGCACCGGAGTTTATCAAGTGGATGATACCGCCAGCGGCACGTCCGGTCAGTTCCTTGCCAGTGATGCGTTTCACGGCAGCGGGGCTCCAGTAAGTACGCACGTCGGAGAAGATCTGGCCGGTGTGGGTCAACAAGTGACCGAACAGCATAGCCAAGCCGTTGCAGCAGTCGTTCTCGGTAGCCAGCACGTATGCCTCACGAATGCCGTTCCAGTCGAATGAGGTGTTGAGCAACGACTCGGAGAAGTCACCGTTGGGCAAGAAGTCGGTCCACTGACGCTGGCCTTGGAAACCGCCTGCGATGGCATTGTAGCCGAGCGACTCTTCCTTGAATCCCATCTCTTTCAGCTTCGGGTTGCCCTGCATCAGGTCGCGCATGATGATGGTCATCTTCACGATGAACTCCCAGTCCTCCTCTTTCTCTTGACGGCTCTTCTGCTTGGCTGGCTCGTTCTTTATGTCGGCGCCTTCGTTCACCTTGCAGTATTTCTCTGTCCAGGCCATGGCTTTCTTGAACTCATCGGGGTCATAGATGCCCAGTTTCATACGACGGAGTATCTCGGAGAGGTCGATAGACTCAGCACGCAATCCGAGGTATTCCTGCAGAAAGTCTGGATTGACGATGGAGCCTGCGATGCCCATACAAACGCTACCCATAGAGAGGTAAGAGCGTCCGCGCATGGTGGCTACGGCCTGAGCGGCACGGGCGAAGCGAAGCAGTTTCTCTGCCACCTCCTCGGGGATAGTGTTGTCTTCGAGGTCCTGCACGTCGTGTCCGTAGATGCCGAACGCGGGCAGGCCCTTCTGAGCGTGAGCTGCCAACACGGCTGCCAAGTAAACGGCTCCCGGGCGCTCTGTTCCGTTGAATCCCCAAACAGCCTTCGGATAGTAGGGGTTCATGTCCATGGTCTCTGAGCCATAGCACCAGCAAGAGGTGACGGTGATGGTAGCACCCACGCCCTCGCGCTCGAACTTCTCGGCGCAAGCGGCAGCCTCGGCCACACGACCGATGGTTGTATCAGAGATGACGCACTCCACGGGAGAGCCATCTCCGTTCTTCAAGTTTGAACTGATTAAGTCGGCTACAGCTTTAGCCAGACTCATTGTCTTGTCCTCAAGACTCTCACGGATACCACCTTGACGACCGTCAATAGTGGGTCTAATTCCAATCTTTGGATATTTCTTCATGGTATTTGTTATAATATTGGTTCTACATGTGCAGGGGTTGCCTGCGCAAAATTGTTCCAAAAATACAACTTATTTCCTTTCGTGCCTTCATCACGTTGCGCATAAATGCAGCAGAGGAGCAAAAATTAACAGCATTTAATCCTTACTCCGCTCGCCGGCACGCCTATACTCCATCTACCATTGACTGTAATCCAACACCTGGTTGCTGCCGGCATGCAGACTGTCTGCGGGAACTTCGTTTTGCTGTGTCGCCATGTTGCCCTGGGCATTCTGCGACCTGTATTGGTGAACGTACGACACGGCAATGGCACACACCAACACCAGACAACCAACGGCAAGCACAGTGGCAAACGTGTGTAGGGCGGAGTAATCGATCATCTTCACCCGCAACTCATTGATGCTCCTCGGCCGTTTGCCGGCATCGCGGACCATGCAGATAGCTGCCATGGTTTTCAGTTTGCGACACTTCATAGCCTTCGCCATCTCTTGGACGACGCACCCGAAGGAGTAGATGTCCGCCACGGGCTCCGGTTTGGCATCGGGCAACAGCTGCTCGGGGGCGATGTAGCCCGAAGTGCCCGCAGGTGCCTTCAGTATGTAGAACGAGTCGCTGTCAGAGAGACCGAAATCGACGATCTTGGCCACATGTCCCTTGTGCGTCACCATGATGTTGGAGGGTTTCAGGTCGCGGTGAACAATCTGTTTGATGTGCATGTACTCCAGCGCGTCCATCAGTTGGTCGGCAATGTGTTGCGCCAGCGAGGCCGAGAGCAAGCCTCGGTCTATCAGTGTCTGCAGATTGTCACCATCGATATATTCCATGACGATGACCGGGCCGAGCCCCTCCACCTCCTCCAGTCCTATCGTGTGGCAGATGTTGGGATGCTCCAGCTGCACCCCTATCTCGAACTCCTTGTTCTGTATCTGACGGTACACGGGGGTGTAGAGGTAGTCGCTTTTCAGACACTTCAGCATGTACCTCTTACCGTAACGGGTGGCTGTGAAGAGCCTTGCATGCCCCGACTCGGACTCATAGAAGGGACAGATGTTCTTGAATTCGTTCTTCTCGACCACAGAGTCGGTCCCATTCATCTCCTCCGTCAGGTCGGTTGTAAATCCTGATGTAATCATTTCGATAGTTTGCTGATAATGGTTAGACCTCCGTTTCTGCCTGCCACGAACGAGGCAGTGCGCTCTCCCCCGCGCTCGATGTAGGGCAGATAGAGCGGCTGTTCCTTGATGAAGCATCCGGTCATGAACTTGTCCCCCACCTGCAGTTTGCTGTTCTCTGAGGCTGTTATCTCATAGATGCTCTCACCCAAGTAGCGCAGATGGAGCACACGGTTGGGACTCCAGCCGATGGCAATCTCGTCGCCCACACTCAGCTCGCTGCTCACCAACTGGTTGGCCTTGAAGAACGATGAGTTGTACTTCGTGCTGGTCTTGAGCCACATGGTGAATGCGAGGAAACTCTTGTGGCCGATGTATTGCGACAGTATGTCGAGCGTCACGGTACGCGGCTTGTGGTCGTCGCTGACATAGCCATACAGCCGCTTGAGGGTGGAAGCGGACACTTTGGCGCCTGTCTCCTTAGCCAGATAGTAGGAGAATTCCTCAAAATCCGTGGTAGTACCCAGTATCCTACCATACTTCTGTTCTACGAGAGACTTCAGCTCTTCTATTTCCGGTGTTGTCATAATTCAATTTTCTGTTATGTGTGTGAATATTTTCCATTTCGAATGAGCCTGGTAGGCTTTCTTTGTTCCGGCAGGGACATGCAGCACGCACGTGGACGTGAAGCTTGTCCCCTTGCTGAAACTGAATGTGTTCGCCTCGCAAACGGGAGGGAACTCCGCACCGACGTAGAGGTCCGTCAGCGGACACTGGTCGAAAGCGTAGGCAGTGATCAGTTCTATCTTGCTGCCGAGACGCACCACCTGGAGTTGCGTGCAATTCTGGAAGGTGCCTGTCGGTATCTGTTTCAGTTGGTCGGGTAGCGAGACCTCCTTCACCTTGCTGTCCATGAAGGCTCCCTGTCCCAAGGTTTTCAGTCCGTCGGGGAAGCGGAAGGTCTCGATGCTGCACTCCTTGAAGGCATAGTCGGCTATGGCGGTGACAGTCGACGGCAAGGTGTACTCCCCTTTCTTTCCCATGGGGAACCATACGATCTCGGTGCCGCCGGCATTGAGCAGCACGCCGTCTTGACTGCTGTAGTTGGCATTGGCTGACGACACGCTGATATCCTCCAGCGTCGTGCATCCGCTCGATGGCAACAGGCTGCGAATGTTGGCCGCTATCACTATTTTACGGAGGGAGGTGCAGCCTTCGAAGGCATCCTTCTCCAGCGTGGTGGCACTGGTAGGCAATGTTACACGGGTCAGCTTGTCGCAGTCGGCGAAGAGGCCTTGCCCGATGACACCGTCCTGCACATATCGCGAGGCGCCATAGGGACCGCCTCCGGAAACTATCTCCACATCGGTCATGTCGATGTCGGTCAGTTGGCCATCGGTTGCTGCTCCGGACGGGTCGCGTCCCATCATCTGGCGGAGGCAGCTCAGGTCGTCGCCATTCATCGCTCCTGCCAACGAGAGCGAGGTGAGGTCATAGAGATTGTCACCCATCAGCATCTTCAGCTCACCGGCCTCATCGAGCACTACGGCATCCGATGTGGTGTAGCTGACAGGGTCTCCTGTGGTTTCGCCCACACTGTTCTTCGCAAACGGGACCATTTGATAGTTGCTGTTCCTTTGCAGGTCTCCGATGCGAAGTTTCTGTTTACCCACCGAACCGTCGAAGTTGTCGACGACGCATTTACGCTTGCTTTCCGGGGCGTCGGTCAGGTAAACATAGCAGCCGGTCTCAGTCACCGGCTCGCCCCCGTCATCGCTTATCTCATAGGTTACGATGGCACTTGTCGGTCCGTGGCTCAGGAGCGACAGGGGTTGCAACGTGGGGTTCACGTTGGGTTGGGTAGTGAACGACATCACATTGCCGGTGGTGGTGATGCGGCCGTTGCTGCCTTCCAGTACATAATAATAAGTGGTGCCGGCTGTGAGATCCTCTATCGGCAAATCGACCTCCGCCCCCTGGGGCTGCACCTCGGCAGTGAAGAGGTCCATGCTTTCCGTAGTGCCGTATCTGAAGAGGAGCTTCGGCATGTCGGTCTCGCCCTCCAGCGAGACGGTGCCATGCAGTGTGGCAGTGGTCCGTGTGATGTCTGTCGCATCCAGCGTGTTGAGATGAGGCTCCAGGTAAGTGGGCTTGTCGCTGCTGCAACCGAC
>CAYZVH010000072.1:0-12750 GCA_964481755.1 uncultured Bacteroides sp.
GATGTGAAACTCAGTCAGGGCGTAAGTGAACCGCTGTTGCTCGCTCTCGCTCAGGGCCGACCGTTCCTCGTCGATGTGACGCATACGGCTGAGAGCGCTGTTGCGGTGGTCGTAGAACTCCTTGTTGGCGGCGGTCCGTTGGCAGATCTTCATCATGCCGATGTCCGCTATCAGCAGCTCGAGCTCGTTGTTGCAGGCGTCATATACCTTGGTCAGCAACTGGGCGGACTGCTCGAAGTCCATGCGCATGAAGGCATAGAAGGCGAGGTTGTTCAGCGCCTCTGCTTTGGCGTTGGCATCCCCACTGGCCAAACTGTAGGCCCGGGTGGCGAGCAGTTGCACCGAGTCCAGATTCTTGTAGTGGTAGCCATACGACAGTCTGTTGAGCGAGTCCGCCACTCGGTTGTGCCGGGTGGAGAGGTATCCACACGAGCAGAACGCCGACAGGACCAAGCCTATCGGCAACAGACCGAGGAGGATGCGCAACTGAACTGTTCTTTTCATGACTACCAAGGTTTTTATTCCCAGTCAACCTCCAACTGGCGCAACTGTGTGGCACTGTCGCCTTGCGAGCCCGTGTGCTGTATAGCCACGCCACCGAACGTGTTGGGTTGGATGGTTGCCTGCAGCGACACTTCCTTCAGTATGCCCGCCTTGGTGGTGCGGGGCAATGTGGTGTCGGAGTCCACCGTCGCCGTCAGCTTGTCGCCCTTCACGCTCAAGCGGATGGTGCAGGTGGAGAGGTAGCACGATGCGGAGACGGCCTCGGTGAGGACTTTTGTGGTCCCATTGGAGTATTCCACCAAATAGAAGTCCACGGCGCTGTCGTTGGCCGGGGTGCGTATGATGCGCAGACCGTATCCTGTCAACGTGCGGGTGTCCATCTTCAGGCAGACATCGAGGTACTGCCCCGTGGCGCTACCGAAGCCCTGCCCTGCCGTCTTGGCGGGGTCTACTTTTAGGGTCAGCGTCATGTCGCCGGAGGTCTCTCCAACCGGCGTGTACATCAGTCGGGCGCCTTTGCGTCCCTGCAACAGTCCGTAGTGGCGCGAGGCTCCGTTCGTTCCCTTGCCATAGAACCAACATCCCGGTTGGATGACTTGCCAGTCGAACTCCTTTGTATCGAGGGGTTTGTAGGCATCCACGGTCCAGAATCCGGTCTTCACCTCGGGCTGCACTGTCGTGGGGAAGTTCTGAAAGTCGGTGCTGAAATGTTTGTCCGTTACGACCGTAGCTCCGTCGCAGACATCCTGTGCGGTAATGGCCCTTACGCTCACAGCCTTTGCCGGAACGCCTGCCTCGCAACGCAGATGCTTGGGGCGCACCACGGCCATCAGGTAGTAGCCCACATCGCCAGCCTTCAGTTGATAGATTTGTTCGGGCTCATTCAAGCGCGACTCGGCCACCTCTATGGCATGGTCGCCATTGGCATCGCAGCGATACCAGGTGATGACCGATTGGTCAGCCCGTCCCTGCAGGTCTATGGAATATTTTACGGAGACGAACCCTACGCCTCCCTGTCCCGGTGCGCCTGCCAGGTTCGATTTCTCCGCTGGAGTAATGGTCACCGAAGGCAACGTCAGGAATGCCGGTGCCGCCAACATCTTGGGCTTCACGGTCAGCGTGGCGGCTGACTCCAGTCCCGAAGCGGACACGGCCTTCACCACCACTTGGCGGGTCTCGTCGCCCGTGGCGGTAGGTATCACCTTGCAACGTCCGTCGGCTGTGGGCAATAATTGCACCTCTTTCTCGTAGGGAGGCATCACCGACCATTGCACCGCTTCCGGATTGTGGGCGGCATAGTATCCGAACCGATGGAAGGTGGCGGTCAGTGTGGTGTCGTTCACGCCACTCTCTATCTCCGCCCGCTTCGGGCTGACGGTCAACATAGTGGGGCGGTTTGTGTAGCTCGTCTTGTTCTTCTTCTCCGCCTTCAGTATGGTCTTCTTCAGGTTCATCGGGTCCCAGTCGTCGTCGCCCCGCAACAGGTTATAGATGTTGTAGATATCTTTGCCATCCACCGTCACCAGATATGCCTCCAGCGCTTTCTTGTCGGTCAAGTCCACGGTGAGCCAGTTCTCGCTGGGATTAGGGTGCACGCGGAACGTCTTCCCGTCGCACTTCATGCGGTACTGGTAACTGCGTTCGTCGGGCGTGGGAACGGGAGTCCAGCCCACGAACTGATTGTCCGCATGGGTGTGGAACTCGCTGTCGATGACCGTCATCGGTCCGCCCGCCTTGGTAAAGTACTGCGCACCTTGGGTCTGCACGTCGAAGCTGCAGCGGTACATCACCGCACCGGTCCGGTAGGTGGAGTAGAACGGCTTGGCTCCGTAGAACACGAAGTCGCAGTCCACATAGACACCCGTGCCACAGAGGGCGTCGTCGGTGCTCTCGAAGTGGCAGTGGTCGAACAGCGTGCGCTCGCCGCCGTTGCAGGGGCAGAGGTTGAGCCGACTGATGAAGCGGCAGTTGCGCATCGCATAGCGGTCGCCCTTATTCAGTATCAGCTGTGCCTGCACGATGGCGTCCATGCGCTTAGGCCGGTTTAGCGCCGGGTTGCGGGGATAGACCAAGTCCACATTGCAGTAGTTGCCGAAGGTGATATTCTCCGCCGACACGTCGTCGCCCTCGATGCGGAACATGGTGAAGTTGCCCACGGCACCTTGTGTCTGTCCACGGTTGCAGGCCAGCACCACGTCCTCGGAGTTGTCCGCCAGACCTATCAGCCGCAGGCCGTTACAGGCTATCTCCAAGGCATAAGGCGTGCCGCCCTGTCGGGGCTCACGTATAGCTGGGTCGTCGGGGTCGTCCACCCAATAGACGTTGGGGGCGATGTAAACGGTCATTGGTTCCTGGGCCGAGCCGTCTTTCAGATGGGCCGCCGCCTCGTTAAAAGTGGCGAAGGTATAGGGCGACCGAGCCGAGTCGTTGGCTTGCAGCGTCCCGTCCACCAACAGGTTCTTTTCATTCAGTTGAATCTTCTTTCCTTTGTACCGCAGGGTGTTCCCCTTCAGTAGCGGAGTCTCCTGTGCGTTGGCCAGTAGGCATCCGCACAGCAGCAAGAGCATCGTTCGTATTCGTTTCATGTGAGTTAATGGTTACTTCGTTCTAGTAGGAACAAAAGTACGAAAAAAGCTCATTAGTACATCTTCCTTTTGCAGATTTTTTATCTCAAGAGACAATGCCGAGTTGCTTATCCCATGACGGGAATAACGCAACTCGGCATTGTTATCCATATTGTGTCGTCTCATAGTACATGTTAGAGTCGAGAGGTCTCTACAACTCCTTCAAGGCTTGCTCCAGTCCACGGATATCCTCATCGGTGGTGGCCCAACTGGTGACGAAGCGGCAGACTATCTCGTCCGTCTCGCTCGGCTCCCACACCTCGAACTTCACCTTCTTGGACAGCGCCGCGAACTGCTTACGCGTCAGCCGCACGAACTGTTGGTTGGTAGGCGAGTCCACTGCCAACGGGATGCCGGCGGCAACGAAGAGGGCTTTCACACGATTGGCCGTGGCGATGGCGTGGCGGGAGATACGGAAGTAGAGGTCGTCCGTGAAGAGGGTGTCGAACTGCAGTCCCAACATGCGACCCTTTGCCAGCAGAGCGCCGTGGCGCTTCACGGTGGTGAAGAAATACTTCGGGGCGGGCACATTGCTGAAGACCACCGCCTCCCCCATCAGCGCACCAACCTTGGTGCCTCCAATGTAGAAGGCGTCGCAGTGCGCGGCGAGGAAGGGCAAGTCGTAGTCGCAGGCCTCCGACATTAGTCCGTAGCCCAGTCGGGCACCATCGACATAAAGTTTCAGTCCGTAGTGTCGACAGGCATCGTAGAGACCGACGAGCTCGTCGCGCGTGTAGACCATCCCGTGCTCCGTGGGCATGGAGATGTAGGCCATCCCCGGCTGCACCATGTGGGGGAAGGTCTCGTCTGCCAGGAACTTATCCATGTAGGCCTTCAACCGTTCCACGTCCAGTTTGCTATCGTCCGTTGGCAGCGTGATTACTTTGTGACCAGAGGCTTCCACGGCACCCGACTCGTGCACAGCGATGTGTGCCGTCTCGGTGCAGACCACCCCTTCACATGGCAACAGAAGAGAGTCGATGACGGTGCTGTTGGTCTGAGTTCCGCCAATGAGGAAGTACACGTCGGCCTTGTCGTTACCTACCGTCTTGCGTATTTTCGCCTTGGCCCGCTCCGTGTAGGGGTCGTAGCCATAGCCCGAAGTCTTCGCGTCGTTCGTCTCAGCGAGGGCCTTCAGTATCTCCGGCGCCATGCCGTTATTGTAATCCGTTTCGAATGATATCATTTGTCTTTTGATTTGTCGTTAGTCTACGTCATCCCCATAGTAATTGTACCAATCCTCAGAGGGCGAGCCTTCTTCCCAACGCTCGTAGTCTTTTGGCTCATAGCGAACCTCTGTACGGTAGTTCTGTCTCTCACTTGGAGTTCTACCCTTCTTCATATTCACAAGCATTTCCGCAGCTTCCTCCGCGGTATGAGTGTTCACGTATTCAAGAAACTCATTGATGTCCATAATCTATATTTGTTTTTAGTTGTGTTAGTCTTTTCCTTGTGCAAATGTATATAAAAGGTGCGACAGAGACAAAGCTTGACAATAGAATATTAGTAAAATAAATGACCCTATGCTCAAGGGGCGAGAGTATAGGGTCTCGGGCTGTTGAGTAGAGGGTCTTCAAACCGCACCTATAGGTGGCCGGAATCAGAAGCCGTTGAAGAAGATGTAGAGGCCTATCATCACCACTATCAATAGGGCCCAAAGTAACACTACAGAGGTGGCGGGCTTGGGCAACGGGATACTCTTCATCTGGTCGCCCTCGGTGTTCTGCTTGCCCAGGAGGCTCACAATGACCATACCAAGGCAGATGGCCACGAAGAGGATGAACGAGAGCATCATGAAGTGAGGCCACACGTCGTACTGCTCCTGCGGGAAGACGAAGAGATAGAGGATGCCTACGCCGATGCTGAAGATGGTGCCGGCCGTGAGGGCAAAGTTGGCCGCAGCCGTGGTGGCACGCTTCCAGAACACGCCGAAGACAAAGACGGCCGCCATAGGCGGAGCGATGAAGCCTAGCACAGACTGGAAGATGTTGAAGAGGTTGAGGCCCTTGATGCTGTCGATGGCAATGGTGATGACCACAGATATGATGGCACCTACCACGGTGACAACCTGACCGATGCGGATAATCTCCTTGTTCGTAGCGTTGGGTTTATATTTCTTCAAGTAGATGTCCATGGTGAACACGGTGCTGAGGGCGTTGAGGGCCGAACCGATGGTGCTGACCAGAGCGGCGGTGAGCACAGCCAACACCAAACCTACCATGCCTACAGGGAAGAGGTTGGTGACCATGGTCATGTATGCCTCGTCGGGGTTGGCGAGCGTAGGATAGAGCGCCAAGCAGAGGATACCGGGGAGGATGTACAAGGGCACGTCCAATATCTTGAGCCAGCCGGTGAAGTTGGTTCCCAACTGACCTTGCTTCAGACTCTTGGCGGCCAACACGGGCTGTACCATTGACTGGTCGGTGCACCAGAACCAGATGCCCATGACGGGATAGCCCAGCACGATGGGCAACCACGGGAAGTCCACGTCGCTGTTGGGACGGAACAGGTTCCAGTAGTCCTTCGGCACATTGGCCACCAGACCGTCTACCCCACCCACTTTATAGAGACCCACGATGACCAGCGTGGCCGACACGAAGATGAGCAGCAACATCTGGAACACGTTGGTGTAAGCCACAGCCTTCAGTCCACCTGCCATAGTGAAGAAGGCGGAGATGACGAGCAGAATGAGAGCCGACTGCCACATGGGGATGTCGAACAACTGACGGATGAGGATGCCGCCGGCAAACAGGGTGAGCGCCAACCACGAGATGAGGATGGTGACGATGGTGTACCACGCCAGAATGTTACGGGTGGACTGACCAAAACGATGTCCCATGAACTCGGGCAGCGTGGTGACCTTGGAGCCCAGGTAACGCGGGGCAAAGACGAACGCCAACAGGAAGATGAACACGAAGGCGTACCAAGCGTAGTTACCGGATACGATACCGGTGGTGAATCCCGCGCTGGCACTGGCAATCAGCATAGAGGGACCTACGTTGGTACCCCACATAGAGAAACCGATGTGGTGCCACTTGAGGGAGTTCTCAGCCATGAAGAGGCTACTCCCCTTCTTACGTTTCGTACTGGCCCAGATGCCGATACCCATCAGGATGACGAAGTAGGTTATCAGTATGCCCCAGTCCAAAGAATCTAATGAAATGTTTTGCATGTTATTGTAGATTTATTTTAAGGTTAAACTTTATCAGCTCCACCGCACCGACGGAGCATCGTCGGCACCCGTCGGTGCAGCGGGGCTAAAGAATTATCAATGTTGACCGATGAGTTGCTTGGCCACGGTCACTGCGGAGTTGGCGTTGTCGCTGTAGCCGTCCGCACCTATCTCGGTAGCGAATCCTTGGCTAACGGGTGCACCGCCTACCATCACCTTCACTTGGTCGCGTATGCCGGCAGTCTCGAGGGCTTTGATGACCTCGGGCATGTAGGTCATGGTGGTCGTGAGCAGGGCGCTCATGCAGAGGATGTCCGCATGGTTGGTCTTCACGGCTTCCACAAACTTCTCAGCCGACACATCGATGCCGACGTTTATCACTTCGAATCCGCAACCTTCCAGCATGGAGGCCACCAGGTTCTTGCCGATGTCGTGGAGGTCGCCCTTCACGGTGCCTATCACCACCTTGCCCAGCGTCACCGAGGCGTTGCCTTGCAACAGGGGCTTCAGCAGTTCCAGCGCTCCTTTCATGGCACGGCCTGCCATCAGCAGTTGTGGCACGAAGGCCTTGCCGTCCTGGAATCGTTGACCCACCTCGCCCATGGCCTTCACCATGTAGTCGTTGATGATCACTTGCGGTTCCACTCCTTCGGCCACGGCTTCCTTGGTCACTTCCACAGCGGGCTCCAGTTTGCCCGCCACGATTGCATCATACAATTTATTTAACTCTGCCATAGTTTATCTCTTGTATATCATATATATGAATATCTGTGCTATATGTGTATCTGGCGTCATCTGTATTTCTCGACGATGCGCATTGCCTGCTCCACCTCGCCCTCGTTGTGGAAGTCCATGCTGAGCAGCATGCCGTCGGCACCCACATTGTCGAGCAACGGCTCCAGTTCGGGCAGGGTTATCCAGTTGGCCTGCACCGACTTGCCGCCGGCAAGTATGCGTTTGTAAAGGTCGTACCACTTGGGGTCGCCACCTTGTGGCTCGCCCACACCGGGGGTCCACTGTATGGCGTTCAGCTCGTCAATCTCCAGCAGGGCGTCCAGATGACGGATGGCTCCCACTCCATCGAGGTGGTAGAGGGTGTAGTCTATCTTCTGACACTGCTCGCGGATGTAGGGCTGCACGAAGCGTCGGTAGTCCTCCTCGCTGATCATGATGGAGATGTCGCTCTGCAACTTGCTCACCGTGCCAGGTCCCCAGATGGAGAAGTAGCAGAAGGCCATGCCGTCGTCCTCGCGGATGATGTCGTAGAGTTCATTGAACACGCGGAAGTAAATCTCGTTAATCTGTTTCAGCTGGCGGTCCAGCTTCTCGGGGTCCATCACAGTGTCCATCAACACGGTGTCCGTGCCGTGGATGGCCGCCAACACGTCGAGACCTTCCATGAGGTCGGGCATGCCCACGTAATAGTTGCCGCCGGCCAGCTTCTTGCAGTTGGCGAGCAAATCCTTGTGGAGCTTCCATGCCGCGTTCTCGGGGTCGAACACGATGTCGTCCTTGGGCGACGGGTCGGGGTGAATCCAGATGGTGTCCTCACCGCCTTCGAACACACCGCCCAGTATGGCTGCCAGTGAGCCGGGGCCCAGTTGGGTGTTCGCCACGGCGGGGATGTCGGCCATCAGCGAGCTGTGGGCCACGTACCAGTTGAGCTGTCGGGCACGCCACTCGGGGTCGAACCAGCGTTGGTTCAAGTCCTTAGGCGCTTCGGGGGCGGGCACGTCGGCATGAGGCTTCACACCCTCCTGGAAGTGCTCCCACATGGTGAGCACGATGCCTTTGTGGTTCCACCAGTCAATATATCGTTGTTTACTCTCTTCCCAATTTGGTTTCCAAGTTTTCATATCGTTCTATATTTTAGCTATTTATTTCCAGATTCCTTTGAAGTTGTCGTCGATGTGCAACGGCTCGGCTTTCGCCAGGTCCATCTCGTCGGTGCAGTCCACCTCCTTATTATATAAAGGTATGCAAGCGCCCTCCTTCACGAAGACGGGCATCTCGTCCAACGGCACCTCGAAGTCGTTGAGCCACTGGCCACCCTCGTAATGCTTACCGGTGAAGAAGTTCACCCACTTGCCGGCGGGCAGGTAGACGTCGCGGCGGTTGTCGCTGTTCATCACCGGTGCCACCAGGAAGTCATCGCCGAAGTAGTACTCATCGTCGATGTGCCAGCAGAGTTTGTCCTCGGGATGGTGCATCACCAGGGCACGCAGCACGGGATAACCTGTCTGAGTGGCCTTGCGGCTCTGCTCCACAATGTAGGGGATGAGTTTGTAGCGCAACTTCCACCACTTCTTCACCATGGGGGCAATGGCCGGATAGTACCAAGGCTCGCGCTTGTTGGTGCCGTGGTAGCGGATGTGGGACGAAAAGACGCCGAACTGGGTCCAGCGCATGTAGACGTCGTCCGCCACGATGGAATTCATGAAGTTGGGCAAGGTGTGGAAGCCCGGCACGTCGTGACTCCAGAAGGCGAAGCCGGAGAGGCCGAAGTGAATGCCGCCCTTGAGCGAACCCGCCATGCCGTCCCATGAACTGCAGGAGTCGCCGCCCCAGTGCAAAGGATAGCGCTGGCAACCGGCCCATGCGGAGCGTGCCCACACGATGCCGTCACCGGTCACCTCCTTGGTAATCTCGTAGGCGGCCTTCTGATAGAGCAACGCATAGAGATTGTTGAGCAATTCGGGTTTCATACCTTTATATATAGCATCCATATGGATGTTCTCGCCAAAGTCGGTCTTGATGCAAGCCACGCCCATGTCCAGCAGATTCTTCAGCAGCCCCTTGTACCACTCGGTGGCCTTGGGATAGGTGAAGTCGATGGTGCCGGCATAGTCCAACGCGGAGAAGTTCGACCCTTCGGAGGCTTGTTTCTTGGTAAGCGGAGCGATGTAGTCGTTCTTGCGCGCCTCGTCAATCTGCTCGGCATCCTCGGCCACATAGGGCAGTTGCCACAACGACACGCGGTAACCCTGTCGACGCAGGCCCCGGATGAACCGCTCGGGGTCGGGGAAACGCTTCTCGTTGAACTTCCACTCGCAGAGCCAGTCGGTGCGGAACCATCCGGTATCCAGATGGATGACGTCACAAGGATAGTGTTCCCGTCGCATGCGGTCGCATATCTCCTGCACCTCGTCGGCACTGAAGTAGGTCATGCGGCTCATCCACACGCCAAAGCTCCAAAGGGGCGGCATGGAGGGATAACCCGTGAGCTCGCGGTAGCCACGAAGAATCTCCTCGAGCGAGTCGCCGGCAATGACGAACACGTCGAGCATGGCCTGGTCACTCAGGAACTCCACCGAGCGAGTGGAGACATCCGCCAACGAGAGTTTGCTGTGGGCGCAGGTGTGGTAGAAGGTACCGTACATGCGGCTAGATATATAAAAAGGTATATTTTTATAGGTACGGCGGTTGTTCACGCCCTGTCCGTCCTGGTTCTTCAGGAAGAAGGTGTGTCCGCTGAGGTCCATCTTGGCGAACCGCTCGCCCGTGCCGGCAAAGCACTCATCGGCCTTGCACTCGAAGGAGATGGTGGCCCGCTCCTTCTGTCCGTCCTTCACGCAGTAGGCCAATGGCAGACCGTCGTAGCGAGGAGGAGAGAAATGGTCGTAGGCCGAGAGGCGAATCTCCTTCTTTCCGTCTGGATAGAGGCGGAGGTCCAGCGTCTCCTGCGGGTCGGGCAAGAGGGTGCTCCAGCGGTCGAGCATGGGCTCCTTCACGTTGATGACCGCACGGCGCACGCCGTCGGCTGACTTGATGGTGTAGAGTCCGTCGGCCTCCTCCACGTGCAAGGGTATCTGCTTCACCTCGTTGCCGAAGCAGAGCATCTCCGACTGGTCAGTCAGCTCACACTTGCCGAATCCGGCAAACAGACGGATAATCTTGTTGCTATACTGGCGGATGAGTAATGTATAGGACTCACGTGGCGTGTCGGTGTCGGCAGCCATGTCATTGGCTAGTTTCTGTTTTTGGAATGGTACAGTCACCAGAATGTCGCCCTCGTGCTCCACCACGGCTGTGGGTTTACAAGCTTTCCACAGCGCCTCGTCCTTGCTGAGGTTGAGGTCGAAGTCGAGGAAATCGAACAGATGATAATTAGTTGGTTTCATTTATATAGCATTAGGTTTTGATGTTTCGTGTCTCATTCGCGCACGGGTTTTGTCAGTCCGGCGGTCTCCTTGATGTGTTGGTCCGCTGTAGGACCATTGTTGCGCCACACGTTGTTGGGGCCAGGTTGGTTGCTGTCGAACTTGGCCTCGGGGCACCAGTTGTTCTCCACCGTGTAGCCGTCCGTGGCCTCGTCGAAGTAGATGTAGAAGGCGCGGTAGTTGGTGGCGTAGGGAGCGTCGGTGAGTTCCTCGATGCGGTTGGCTACCATGGCTGACCCAGGTTGGTTGGAGAGGGTGTAGAGTCCGCCGGCATCGTAGTTGCGACGAGCGAAGTGGTGCACATAGTTGGCCTCGATGCGGTTGTTGCGCATGCCGTTCTCGAGCAGTGTCCATCCCCACCCCACGCAGATGCCTGAGTAGTTGAGGTGGCACACTTCGTTGTGCGAGATGGTGACGTCGCGCACGTAGCCGGCTCCGATGCCCACGCAGCCCCAGTCCTCGTTGGTCACCTCGGTGATGAGGTTGTTGTAGATGAATAGATCGGAGCAGAGCTCTTCCTCGTTAACCGGCTTGAAGGGGACATGCGTCTCGAACCCTCCATCGGGAAAGGTTCCCATCTGCAGGGCCGTGCCGCCGATGTCGGTGAAGCGGCAATCGGTCACCTGGGAGTGGCTTACGGCCCACTCATAGTCGAGCCCCGTGGCGCCCAAGTGACGGAAAATGCATCCTTTGAAGTCGATATGTTGTCCACCGCGCACCCGTACGGCTGTCTCGGGGCGAGCAATCCATGCCTGGTTCTCGAGGGCGGCCTTCTCCGGCAGTCCGGGTATCTGCAGTTTGTAGGCATCCAACAGACGGAAGCCTCCTTGCAGGGTGACGTGCCCTTCGTGCGAGGGACGGTTCCATGCGGCATGCTCAAAGTTGACGTTGCGGAACTGGATGTGCTGCACAGGCCGTTCGAGCGATCCGTTGACGTCGACCAACAGCTCCAAGGCCGGAGCAATGGCTTCCACCGTACTCAGCGTCTCGCCCTCGCGTGGGTAGTAGTATATCTTGCCCGATGGGTATTCCTGGAACCATTCGCCCGGTTCGTCCACCAACTCCAACGCGTTGGTAAGACAGAAGGAGGAGTTGCCTCGCTCCTCGCCTATCACCGGCTGCGGCCAAGGGTGGGCAAACTCCAGCCGACTCTCGGGATTGTGGAACCGTACGACGGTCTGGTCACCTTGTATGTCAAGACTTTTCACGCGTAGGATGGCTATGGCCCAACGTTGGTGTACAATCATCTCCAGCTGACGGGCATTCTCCAAACCCTTGATGCCGGGCGTGGGGATGGTGATGGTCTCATGCTCCTTGTCGAAAGCAATCATGCGTTGCATGGTGCCGTCGGGGAACTGCGAGGCGCGCTGGGCCTTCTGTCCGTTGACCCATAACTGACGGAACTCCAGATGGCGATTGCCCACCATGGGCGCGTCGGCACACCACAGTTTACCTTTATATTTCTTCCATCCCGTTATCTGCCGACCACCGCTAATGGTGGCCTGTACCCCGTCAGCTGCCTGAATGATGGTGGGGGAATCCTCTGTGCCGCTATCCTCGGGACGGAGGAAGAGGGTCTCGTTCTGGTAGTAGACACCGCTCTGCAACAGGATGCGAATGCCTCCTGCCGTACGCGCGTCGTGCAGTCTGCGCCATTCGCGTGCCTGCTTCACGGCCTGCCGAAGAGTCTTCAAGGGAGCGTTTTCGGTTCCTTGCGCTGTGTCATTGCCTGTCGGGGCGACCCAGATGTCGCCTGCAAATAAGAGAGATGCACCTCCAAAGAGGGAGGCCACAATGGTAAGAAATTTCTTCATGTTCAAAATGGTATATAGATCAACCGAAAAGGTTCGGACATGCAAATATAGAAAACATCTTTGGAATTCGTGAGGAAAAGGTCATCAATATTGCTAAAATAACTAATTTTGTCAGCGAATCACAAACGACGACAATGAAGAAGATCATTCTCATAACGGGCGGACAGCGCTCGGGCAAGAGCACACGGGCCGAGGAGATGGCGCTCGCACTGACGGACCGACCGGTGTATGTGGCCACGGCACGCATCTGGGACGAGGAGTTCCGGCAACGGGTGGAACGTCACCAGCAACGACGCGGTCCCCAGTGGACCAACATCGAGGAGGAAAAGGTGCTGAGCCGACACGACCTCCGTGGACGGGTGGCCGTGGTGGATTGCATCACGCTGTGGTGCACCAACTACTTCTTCGACCTGCAGTCCAACATGCAGGCCGCACTGGAGGCGGTGGAGAAGGAGTTCGACGCATTCACCGACCAA
>CAYZVH010000072.1:12760-14480 GCA_964481755.1 uncultured Bacteroides sp.
CGTCACCAACGAGATAGGTCTGGGCGGGGTGTCGGAGAACGAATTGCAACGCCGCTTCACCGACCTGCAGGGATGGTTCAACCAATACGTGGCGGCACGTGCCGACGAAGTGTACCTGATGGTATGCGGCATAGCCACACGAATCAAATGACGATCTAACGACACACAGATTACGATGAGACAATTTCATATCACCGCACCCGACAGCGCATTGGAACCGCTGCTAATGGACAAGATAAACAACCTGACGAAACCGCTTGGCGCACTGGGACGATTGGAAGAGCTGGCCCTGCAAGTGGGACTGATAGAACAGACACTGTCCCCTACCCTGCGCAATCCGCAGAACATTCTGTTCGCCGCCGACCACGGCATTGTGGACGAGGGTGTGAGCAAGTCGCCCAAAGAAATCACGTGGCAACAGCTGAGTCACTTCCTCAAGGGAGGTGCGGGCATCACGTTCCTCTGCCGCCAGCACGGCTTCCGGCTGAAGTTAGTGGATGCCGGAGTGGACTACGACCTGCCTTACGAGAAAGGCATCATCAACATGAAGGTGCGCAAAGGCACACGCAACTATCTGCACGAGGCCGCCATGACGCAGGAGGAGATGGAACTCTGCATCGAAAGGGGGGCACAGGTGGTGCGCGACAGTCACGCCGAAGGTTGCAACATCGTCAGCTTTGGCGAGATGGGCATCGGCAACACCTCATCGTCCTCGCTATGGATGCATGCCTTCACAGACATCCCGCTGAGGGCATGCGTGGGCGCAGGCAGCGGACTCGACGACGAAGGTGTGCGCCACAAGTATGATGTGCTACAGCGCAGTTGGGACCACTACCGGGGCGACCATTCGGCGACAGACATCATGCGCTACTTCGGTGGTTACGAGATGGTGATGGCCGTGGGTGCCATGCTGCAAGCCGCTGAGTTGCGGATGGTGATTCTGGTGGACGGATTCATCATGACCAACTGCATGTTGGCAGCCCGCGAGCTTTATCCCGCAGTAACGCACTACGCTATATATGGTCACCAAGGCGACGAGTCGGGCCACAAGGCGGTGTTGGATGCCCTGCAGGCAAAGCCGTTGCTCAACCTGGGATTACGGTTGGGCGAGGGCTCGGGTGCGGTCTGCGCCTACCCCATCGTGGAGAGTGCCGTGAGGATGATCAACGAGATGGACAGTTTCCGGTCCGCCTCGATAACCAAATATTTCGAATGACGATGAACACACTGTTGGCCGCATTGATGTTTTTCACCCGCCTGCCCCTGTGGCGCATACGCCAGGTGCCTAGCGAGAGTTTCAAGTCGGTGGTGAACGCGTGGCCTTTCGTGGGATGGCTCACGGGAGGCGTGATGGTGGGCATCTACTGGCTCACCATACCGCTGCTACCTGCCCTGACGGCCGTGGTGCTTACCTTGTGCGGACGGTTGTTGCTGACGGGTGCCCTGCACGAGGACGGGTTGGCCGACTTCTGCGACGGGTTTGGCGGAGGAACAGATAGGGAACGGACCTTGGCCATCATGAAGGACTCGCACATTGGCAGTTATGGAGTCATCGGTCTCATCTGCTACTTCCTGCTCTTCGCATCGATGATTGGCAGCCTTCCATTCCAGCTAGCGTGCATAGCGCTGATATCCGGCGACACGTGGGCGAAGTTTGTAGCCTCCAACTTGGTGAACCTGCTCCCCTACGCCCGCAAGGTGGAAGAGAGCAAAGCCGGTG
>CAYZVH010000073.1:0-4842 GCA_964481755.1 uncultured Bacteroides sp.
CCGGTAATCTCCACCGTGCAGAGACTGTTGCCATAGGGAAGCATACTGAGGATGTCGCCATAGGAGAGCGTTCCAGCCGGCAGTCCGCAGCGGATGCAGCCGCCATTGACCATACCGATATCGGCGTTGGTCAACACGCGATGCGAGTCGGCCACGAGGTTGCCGGCGTTGGTCTCGCCCTTGCGCACCTCCTGGCCGCCTTTCGCGTCGAGGATGGTGAGGTCCACTTCACTGTCGCAGACCTTGACGTTGGTCACTTTCTCCACCAGGGCGTTGATGCTGTCCGTCACGTGGGTCACGAGAAGGTCGGCTTGAGCGACCTCCGAAGTGGGTACTAGCTGAAGGCTCATCCGCCCATTGGCCTTTATCACCAGCTTGCCGATGTTGGCAAACTTGGTGCCGGTCTGCGAAATGGGTACGGGGTGACCGAGTTTGTTGTGTACCGTGTCGGAAGGTATCACGGAATGGGTGTGCCCGTCCAGCACCACATCGATGCCGACGGTATTGTGAATCAATCCGTGCGAATCCACGTTCAGGTAGTTTTTACCCTCGCCTAGGTGCGACAGCACCACCACATAGTCGGCACCCTCCATCCGAGCCCTGTCCACAGCGTTCTGCACCAGTTGGTAAACGTCCGCCGCGCATAGGTCGAATAGTTGCTTGTCGTTCTCGTCGAAGAAGGCATAAGCCTCTGTGGAGACGGTGATGGGAGTGGTTGCTCCCACAAACGCCAATTCCTTCTTGCCCATTTCCTTTATTATATAAGGAGCAAAGCAGAATTCACCCGTGGAGAGGTTGCGCAGGTTGACACTTGTGACCGGAGCGCCAAGGTACGACAGGAGGCTGAACATACGCGGGGTCTTGTAGTCGAACTCGTGGTTGCCCAGCGTCACCGCGTCGTAGCCGACGGACTTCATGATGTCTGCCACATATTGTCCATCGGAGATGGCGCCGACGGTGCCGCCCTGCAGATAATCGCCGCACGACACCACCGCCACGTAAGCCGTGTCGGCTATGGCGTTGCGCAGTCCGGCCATCTTCGCATAGCCGTCCACACAGCAATGTACATCGTTGTCGTAGAGGACCACAAGGCTTTTGCCCCTCTCCTCTACCAAGTTCTTCACCGGCTGGCAAGAGAACAGTACCATTGAGCAAACGGCAGTAAGGGCCATCAGATAAGTCAGACGTATCTTCATATCAATCTTCTGTCAATGTGTTATACTATCGCCACTCGTAAAGAGCCAGACGTTACTTATCCCATATAGGGGAGATAAACACGGTGCAAATATAGCGAATGCATGTGGAATCAAAAAACGGATAAGACACGTGGGGAGGTATATAAAATAAGTGCACAATAGTATCCTATTTCACCTACAATGCATGGGGAATGAGGGATATTCCAAAATTATTCGTAGCTTTGCTGATGAACTAAAAGCATTGGCATCATGAGACTATTACACACAAGTGACTGGCACTTGGGACATATACTATATAATAATGAACGCGTGCGAGAGCAGGCGGACATGCTGCGCCAGATGGCGGACATCGTGCGGGAGGAACAGCCGGACCTGTTCCTGCTTTGTGGCGACGTGTACCACACGGCACAACCATCGGCCGCCGTGCAGAGGATGTTCGCCGAGGGGATGATGCAGATTCACGAGGCCTGTCCGGAGATGCGCATCGTGGTGACGGCCGGCAATCACGACAGTGCCTCGCGGCACGACATCTTCCACACGCCCTGGCTGCGGCACAACGTCATCACCATAGGGGCCGTGGATAAGGACGATCCCGAGAGCCTCATCATAGAGGTTCCAGGGAAAGCCTTCGTCATCGCCGTACCCTACTGCAACGAGCGCAGCATGCCCGAGGGACTGTTCCAACAACTGCTCGACGCGGTGGAGCAGCGCAACACAGCCCAGCTGCCCGTCGTCATGATGGCCCACACCACCGTGGACGGCTGCATCCGAGTGGGACACGACAACGCCACCGACCGCGAGGTGGGCGGCATCGAGTCGCTCTCCATCAGCGAACTGGGCAGCGGCTACGACTACCTCGCCCTGGGGCACGTACACTGCAAACAGTTCGTCCACACGGGACATCACAACGTGCGCTACAGCGGCACTCCCCTGCCCGTCAGCTTCGACGAGGACTTCGAGCACACGGTGAGCATCGTGGAGATAGCCGCCCATGGCGACCGCCCCGAGGTGAAGGAGGTTCCCATCCGCAACCCACGCCCGCTCGTCACCCTACCCCGCCCGGGAGAGGCGTTCGCCACCTGGGACGAGGCACGCGCTGCATTGCAGCAGTTCCCCGACGACAACCCCGCCTACATCCGCCTCAATGTGGAGGTGGACGACTACCTGCCGGCCGAGGCCAAGGGTGAAGCCGAACAGATAGCGGCGGAGAAGAGTTGCCGCTTCTGCCTCATCAACGCCGTGCGCAAGGTCAGTGCCGACGCTGCCACCGCACAGGCTCTCTCGGTGCAGGAGTTCCGGGTGACCCACCCGAAGGAGATTGCCAAACGCTACCTCGAGAGTGTAGGGGTGACTTTCGACGAGGAGATGGAGGCCGTCTTCGACGAGGCCTGCCGACTGATTGACGAAGAAGAACGCATCTAAAGAGACCGAACCATGAAAATCAAACAACTTCACATACACAACATCGCGTCCATCGAGGATGCGGAGATTGACTTCGAGAGCGCACCGCTCGCCCAAAGCGAAGTGTTCCTCATCACGGGCAACACCGGCTCGGGCAAGTCCACCATACTGGACGCCATCTGTCTGGCCCTGTTCAACGACACACCACGTATGAACCACACAGTGATGCAAGGCGACACCGTCGACGGGGAGAACACATTGAGCATCAGCGATACACGGCAGATGCTGCGCAAGAACACCGCCGAGGGAATCATCACGCTGGCCTTCGAAGGCAACAACGGATGTCCCTACACCGCCAGTTGGAACGTGTACCGCGCACGGAAGAAAGTCACCGGCAAGTTGCAACAAGTCTGTTGGGTGCTGACGGTGACGCGAGACGGGAAAGAACAGACCTTCACCAAGCAGGCGGACATCCGGCAAGAGATTGGCGAAGCATTGGGGCTGACCTTTGAACAGTTCTGCCGCACCACGATGTTGGCACAGGGCGAGTTCACCCGCTTCCTCAACAGCAAGGACGATGAGAAAGCCGCCATCCTGGAGAAAATTACCGGCATGGACATCTACTCGAAAATAGGAGCGAAGATTTATGCGGAGACGCAGCGACGCAAAGAGTCGTGGATGAAGGAGAAGGTCCAAGCCGACGCCATCGCCGTGCTGACGGACGAAGAGGTGGAGGCTCTCGCCGGCGAGATGAAGCAGTTGCAGCAAAGCTATGCGGAGAAGAAGACTCTGAGAGAACGACAGCAGGCCAAGCGCCAGTGGCTGGAGACCGAGACGGAGAAGCGGAAGAAGGTGGAGGAGACAAGAGGAAGTCTGACAAAGGCACAAAGCGTGGTCGAGAGCGAAGAGTTCCGCCGCTGGGACACCATCGTCAACCAATGGAACGAGACGATAGAGGCCCGCGGCTGGCTGAGTCGACAGAGAGAGGCACTCCTACGAATGAAGCAGCTGAAGGCGGACTGCGGCAAGTTGTCCGACCGGCTACGGGACCTGCAGGCAGGAGCCGTATGGGCAGAGCAACAGAATGCCCGCACGGAGCGAGAAATAGCGGAACTGGATGCTTACCTGGAGCAAGAGAAGGAGCGGAAAGCCGTCTACGAGCAGGCTGACTCCGTCGCCATCCATCTGCAGACATTCATCGAGAGTCAGCAAGAGGTCGCCAAGAAAGCGAAAGAGGTGGCCCAGTTGCAAGCGAAGCTGCAGGTAGCACAGAAAGAGATGGAAGAGGCACAGAAGGCCGAAGCCGAGAAGAGCCAAGTGCACGAAGAGCAGAAGCGCGCGCTGGAGAAGCGGGAAGCGGAACTGACCGACATGAACCTGCCTAGGCTGCGCCAAGAGAACGACGCGAAGAAAGAGATACGCCGACGGATAGAGCTGACACGGGAACATTACGCCCGACTGCAGGACATCCGACAGACACGGCAGCAGAAGGAGACGATCCTGCAGCAACTGCAAACCCGCATCGCCGAGGAGCAGACGCAGCTGAACGAGCTCATCCCCGTGGCTAGCGCCGCCAAGCAGAAGAAGGCAGAGTGCGAGGAGCACCTGAACCGGCAGAAGGACACGGTGAACAATTTCGCCAAGGCCATACGCAGCCGCCTGCGGGTGGGCGACCACTGTCCGGTGTGCCAAGCCGAGGTAACGAACGTATTACACGAGGCAGAATTCGACCAGCTCTATGCCGAGGCGGAGAAGGCGTTCAAGGCAAGCGAGCAGGAGCTGGAGGACCTGGCCAGCAAATGCCGCACGATGGAGGCGCACCTGAAGGTGGACACAGAGACGTACAACCGCGAGAAGCGTCTGTTCGACAACGACACGTCGCTGAAGGCGGCGGAGCAGACCATACTCGCCGACTACCAAACACTCGGGCTCGACCCACAAAAGGGTCTGCAGCCACTCGACGAACTGGACGGAATTTGCAGGGAAGCCATCGCCACCCTGGAGAAGCGGATTGCCGACGGCGAAGCGTTGGACAAGCTCGTGCGTGAGATGCGCAGCGCTGCAGAGCGCCTACTGAAGGAGGTGCAGCGGTTGACGGAGACCTCGCTACAGAAGAAGGAGGAGCGGGAACAGTGCGACCGGAGCATCGAGCTGGCAAGGAAAGAGATAAGCCTCAACGAGGAGCGGGCGAAGCAGGCACAGGAGAATATCAGTGCAGTCATCAGCCCCACGTTGTGGGAGACGG
>CAYZVH010000073.1:4942-14455 GCA_964481755.1 uncultured Bacteroides sp.
AGAAAGCAGGTCGCTTGACGAAAACGGACGCCTACCTCTGACAGATGGAGGAAGGACTTTGAAAGGGAACAGACCACTCGACGAGCTTCTAATGAAAGACGACGAGGAGGCAAAAGCTCTGAAGCAGCAAATGATGGAGGCGCTGAGCCAACAGATTCTCGAGTTGGACAACGACCTGCGACTGCTGGATGAGGAGCGGGGCAAGCTGATGCAACGGCTACAGACGAACGAGGCAAATAAGAAGAAGCGGGAGGCGCTGGGTCTCTCCGTGGAGAAACTCTACGCGGACTACAACCGATGGAACCGGATGAACAACCTGATTGGTTGCGCCACGGGCAGGAAATTCCAAAAGATAGCGCAGAGTTACGTGCTGGAGAGCCTCATCCACGCCGCCAACACCTACATGAAGACACTGACGAACCGCTACACGCTGAAGGTGGTGACAGGCACGTTCGTCATCCAGATAGAGGATGCCTACCAAGGTTACGCCTCACGGGCGGCAAACACCCTGTCGGGCGGCGAGAGTTTCCTCGTCTCCCTGTCGCTGGCCCTGGCCCTGAGCGACATCGGCCACCAGTTTGCCGTGGACACACTCTTCATCGACGAAGGCTTCGGCACCCTCAGCGGCGAACCGCTGCAGAGCGCCATTGCTACCCTGCGCATGCTGCACCAGAAGAACGGTCGCCACGTGGGCATCATCAGCCACATAGAGGAACTGAAAGAGCGCATCCCCGTGCAGATACAGGTGCAGCAGAGCGGCAACTCATCCAGCAGCAAGGTGGTGACGGTCTCTATATAATATAAGGTATTCAAGTTCCACCAGTCCCCAAAATGAGCCTTGGCTCGTGTCAAACAGTTAAAGCTTGTGAGCCGAGCCCCTTTAGTCCTTGTTTATATACGTGCGGAAGTTGAATAAGGTATACCCCACCCTATCCGCCCTAAAACTGGAGAGAGTCTGAATCGTTGGATGGCTGAGCGGGGAAAGGAGAAAGAAGTAGAATTACCAAGGAGCCGAGACTAAAAAAGGCGCCGCTTCTTTCGGGGAAGCGGCGCCTTTGTCTCTTACAAGCAGCCTGCGATTACTTACGGAGGCCGAGAGCCTTAACGATAGCACGATATCTTTCGATGTCACGCTCCTTCAGGTAGTTGAGCAACGCGCGGCGCTTACCTACCAAAGTTGTCAATGCTCTTTCTGTGCTATAATCTTTACGGTTCACTTTGAGGTGCTCCGTCAAATGGGAAATACGGTATGAGAACAATGCTATCTGGGACTCAGCTGAGCCAGTATCAGTGTTAGACTTTCCGTATTGTCCAAAGATTTCTTTTTTCTTTGCTTGATCTAAATACATGATCTTTGAATAATAATTAGTAATAAACTTTTGTTAGCGGCTGCAAAGATAGGCATTATTTCTGACTCACAACACTTTTCGGGAGATTTTATTTTCAATCGTCCTTCACGATGGAGGTCAGCGGGTGACGGTTGCCCTCCACGTGGGTGAGGAATGCCTTGGCACTGCCGAAGTTGAGGTAGAGGTCGAGCCGCACGGGCAGGTGGTTGTCGTCGTCCGTCACGTAGAAGGTGATGACCTCTTTCTCTTTCTTCTTCTTATACTCCACCAGGGAGAACACGAGACAGCGGTAGACCACGCCGTTGTCCGCCTTGAAGCGCTCCTTGCCGCGGTAGATGAGTATCTGGTCCTCTACCTTGGCACCCGTGGCCATGGGGAACACGAGCTTATGACCAACTCGCATGCCGTCGGCCGAGAGGGAGCGGGCGCGGGCCAACAGGCTGAGCATGTCGTAGACGCAACGCTTCTCGGTGGTCTCGGAGTAGCGGGGTTGCTTGCCCTGCTTCTTGCGCGACTGTTTGATGTGGGTCAGTCCGTCGGCATAGGTGAAGGTCACCTCGTCGAGGGTATACTTCTTGCCCTCCTCGGCTCCCTTGCGGAAGTGGTAGGGCACGAGGTCGGTCGACATGGTGGACTCCAGCGTGTCGCGCATGATGAAGAAGAAGTCGGCCCGTTTGTTGCCCTTGGTCTGCAGGTGGGTGCGCAGGGCAGGTTTGCCTTGGTAGGTGGTGGCTACGGTCTTCATGTTGGCCGTGCCGGCCTTCACCCACACGAATTTCCAGTTGAAATGCAAGTCGTAGGTGAGCGACTCGCCTGCCTGCATGGCCTTGTTCTCCACGCCGTGTTGGGCGTGGGCGACGAGTCCGCACAGACACATACAGAGGGTCAACCAAATAGTCTTCTTCATCACTTGTTCTTATCTTTTAGACGTTGTTCGTTGCGGCTGTGGGCTGTCTGCTTCTGCTTGTCAGCCTTCTGCTTGGTCAGGTCCTTGGGCTTCTGCTGCGTCAGAGGCGTGGCGCTCAGGTCCCAGTCCTGCTCCACCTCCCACATGGCCTTCAGCTCAAGCACCTTCGGATAGTAGTAGACCTCCTCGGCCTGACGCTTCTCCTCGTAGAGACCGGTGTCCCACAGGCCGTTGCCATTGCGGTCGTAGAAGAGGCGCAGATAGCACTTGCCCGGTTCCAGGAAGAAGAAGTCGGCGCGGTCGTCCTTGATGCGGGCCTGTCGCACGACGGATTCCTTCTGGTCAATCACCTGCACCACGATGCACGTGTCAGCGTGGGGGATGTGGACGAACAGGGAGCTGTACTCGTCGAGCGAGCGCACCTTGAACGAGTGTTGACTGCCTTCGGAGAACTTGCCATAGAGTCCGGTGAAGGCCAGCGAGTCGATGGTGAGTTTGTATTCCTGCTCGGGTCGCCACTCGGCGTAGAGGGTGTAGTCGCGTTGGGTGAGGGTGTCCATCTCCAGCTCAAAGGGGATGACGTTCCACAGCGTGTCGGCCTTCTGCTCCAGATGCAGGGCGTCGACGTTGAAGAATGTCAAGGGTTCCTCGAAGCTGATATGCACGTTCTTGGAGATGTCGAACTTCGACGGAGCGTCCACCTTCA
Organism: uncultured Bacteroides sp.; assembly: GCA_964481755.1. Taxonomy (GTDB): domain Bacteria; phylum Bacteroidota; class Bacteroidia; order Bacteroidales; family Bacteroidaceae; genus Phocaeicola_A. Next base: position 7,905 of record CAYZVH010000073.1, read on the forward strand.
CCTTCAGGAAGTCGATGGGCGGTATGGTGTCCGGGTCGTTCGGGTCTTTCTTCAATCGTTTCTTCAGTTGCTTCTGCCACTCGGCCAGTTTGTCGTCGGCGGCCTTCTGCAGTTGTTTGCGTGTAGTCTTGGGCGACAGCTCCAGGGTGTCGGTGCGCGGCACGAGTTGTCCCAGCGTATCGGTGTAGAGGTAAGAGACGCGCATGGCCAGTGTGTCCACATTGTAGACCGTGGAGTCCTTTATCCAATAATGTATGGTGTCGTTGTGGAGCGAGTGTTCCAGCACGAAGGCATCGGTGGCGTCGAAGTTGAGACCCTCCACCGTAGGCAACGTGTCGGCCTGGGCGGAGAAGTAGAACGAGAACTTGGTGGGCAAGAGCCGTTCGTTCTTCACCATATACTGCGTCGTGTTGGTCTCCTTGAAGGCACGCAGCACGATGTCGTCCGGCAGGAAGTGGGTGTAGTGCACCACCTTTATGGTGTCGATAGAAATGGTGTCGCGCCAAACGGTGTCGTTGCGCACGTCGGGCTTCGACGAGGGGACTATCAAGTCGTCGGTGAAGGCTATCATCTCGGTCTTCTGGTCGAAGATGAAGTTCTGGTTAATGTCCGACAGACCGTAGATGCGGTAGGTGCCGGGGGCCACGCCTCGGATGGAGAAGTGTCCCTTGCTGTCGGTACGTCCCACGCGCTCGATGGGAATCTTCACGAAGGCGGAGTCCTCCAGATTAGAGTGGAGGCCCACGAGCATGCCCTTCACGGGCTCCAGGTTGGAGGCGTCGAGCACGGTGCCGGCCACCTGCATGGTGTCGAGCACGTCGCCGGTGGAGAAGGTGAACGTGTAGTCGCCGAAGGGGTTGCCTTCGTTATTGTCCACAATGGCGTCGCCGAAGTCGATGGTGTAGGTGGTGTTGGCCTTCAGGGTGTCCATCAACTCCACCTCCACCTTCTTGCCGTTGGCCTTCACCTCGGGCTGTTCCAGTTGGGCGGGCGAGATGACGACCTTCTCGCTGGCGTTCTCCAGCTTGATGTATTCGTCGAACTCGATGGAGATCTTCTTCGCCTTGCTGTGGAGGGCGTTCATCTCGGGCGTGGTCTTCAACACCACGGGCGGGGTCTCATCGTACATGCCGCCGTCGGGGTTGCCGATGCTGGCGCACGAGTAGAGGAGCACGAAGAGGGCTGCCGACGCGCCTCCCATCCATTTGTTGCGTATGGAGTGTTTCTTGTTCATCGTTTATTGGTTGAGCAGCAACAGTTCGTCGATGTACTCACGCGTATTGCTCAGGCGGGGCACCTTGTGCTGTCCGCCCAGTTTGCCTTTGGACTTCAACCAGTCGTGGAACAGGTTGGGGCGTGCCTTCACCAGCTCCAGCGGTTGCAGGGTAACGTTCTTGCTGCGCTTTGCCTCGTAGTCGGAGTTGATCTCCTGCAGCGTCTTGTCGAGCACGGTGGCGAAGTGTTCCAATGAATCGGGCTCTTGCTCGAACTCGATGACCCACTGGTGGCGGCACTTGGCGTTGGCATCCATGAAGACGGGCGCTGCGGTGTACTCCAGCACGCGGGCGCCGGTCTCGGCGCACGCCTTGGCGAGGCCTTTCTCGGCATTGTCCACAATCAGCTCCTCGCCGAAGGCATTGATGAAATGCTTCGTGCGTCCGGTGATGACGAACTGGTAGGGTGTCTTGCCGGTGAACATCACCGTGTCGCCTATCATGTAGCGCCACAGTCCGCACGAGGTGCTGATGAGCATGGCGTAGTTCTTGTTGAGCTCCACGCCCTCGAGGGGCACCACCGTCGGGTTGGGACGGCCAAACTCCTCCATCGGCATGAACTCGTAGAACACGTCGTAGTCTATCATCAGCGTCATGGACGAGGTGGTGGGGTCGGTCTGCACACCGAAGAATCCCTCGCTGGCGTTGTAGGTCTCCATGTAGTGCATCTTGTCGCTGCGGATGAGCTGCTTGTAGAGCTCGCGGTAGGGAGCGAAGCTGATGCCGCCGTGGAAGAAGACCTCCAGATTGGGCCACACCTCCTCGAGGCCGGTCTTGCCGGTAATCTCCAGCACACGCTTCAGCACCGCCAGCATCCACGAGGGGACACCGGAGATGTTGGTGACGTTGGCCTTTATGGTGCTGCGGGCAATCTTGTCCATCTTCACCTCGAAGTCGCTCAGCAGAGCTATCTCCTTCTTAGGTACACGGATGAGGTTGACCAGCGGATTGATGTTCTCGATGAGGATGGCGGAGAGGTCGCCCACGAGGGAGTCCTTCACATTGTAGTTGGGGGCGTGACTGCCGCCCAGGATGAGTCCTTTGCCCGAGAAGAAGCGGCTCTGCGGGTTGTTGCGCAGGTAAGCCGCCACGCAGTCCATGCCGCCGGCGTAGTGTATGCGCTTCAGTCCGTCAGGACTGACGGGGATGAACTTGCTCTTGTCATTGGTGGTGCCCGACGACTTGGCGTACCATTTCACCTTGCCCGGCCACAGCACGTCGCTCTCGCCGTGGCGCATACGCTCCACGTATGCCTTCACCTCTTCGTAAGTCTGCACCGGCACGCGGCTCTGGAAGTCGTCGTAGGTGCGTATGTTGGCGTACTGGTGAGCCGATCCCCACTCTGTGTCGGCAGCTCTGCCTACGAGGTGGCGCAGCACTTTATGCTGTATTTCCGCCGGATTTATGGAATAAGAATCGATGGCTTTCTGCCGTGAGACGAACAGCTTGCCTATCATTGGAGTAGTATCTATCATAAAAATCTCTTATACAAACTCATTTTTCAGCGGCAAAAGTAGCGTAAAGATTTGAAAATACCTATCTTTACCGGAAAGTTTTAACGCTATACAAGATAATGTACTGACGGTATGAAAATTGGTATCTTAACATCGGGCGGCGACTGCCCCGGCATCAACGCCACCATACGGGGTGTGTGCAAGACGGCCATCAACTATTACGGCATGGAGGTGTACGGCATCCACGACGGATTCCTGGGACTGATAGAGAACGACATGGAGCAGCTGACGGAGCAGTCGATGTCCGGCCTACTCAACCTGGGCGGCACCATCCTGGGCACCTCGCGCGAGAAGCCCTTCAAGAAGCGGGACAACGAACACGCCGCCATCGACAAACCCACGCTGATGGCCGAGAACATCAAGGCCCGCGGGCTGGACTGCATCGTCTGCATAGGCGGCAACGGCACCCTGAAGACCGCGGCGAAGATGGCCGCCATGGGCCTCAACGTGGTCTCCATCCCCAAGACCATCGACAACGACGTGTGGGGCACGGACCAGTCCTTCGGGTTCGACACGGCCGTGAGCATCGCCACCGACGCCATCGACCGGCTCCACTCCACCGCCAGCGCCCACAAGCGAGTGATGGTGATAGAGGTGATGGGCCACAAGGCGGGATGGATAGCCCTCTACAGCGGTATGGCCGGCGGCGGCGACGTGATTCTGATTCCCGAGCTGGCGTACGAGATGCAACCCGTGTACGACACCATCATCGGCCGCGGCAAGCGCAACAAACCTTACAGCATCGTGGTGGTGGCGGAGGGTCTGCCCGTGAACACGCCCACCAAACAGCGGGCTGGAGAGTTCATCGCGCGGCAGATAGAGCAAGCCACGGGCTTCGAGACACGCGAGATGGTGCTGGGCTACATCCAGCGGGGAGGCTCGCCCACCTCGTTCGACCGCAACCTGGCGACCCGCATGGGCGGTCACGCCGCGGACCTGATTGCCTCGGGCGAGTTTGGCCGCATGGTGTCGTTGCAGGGCAACAGCATCACCTCCGTCTCGCTGGAAGAGGCCAACGGCAAGCTAAGGTTAGTCCCCACGGACCACGAGCTCATCGTGGAGGGACGCAAGATGGGGGTCTGCTTCGGATAACAGTAACAGTAAGGTCAAGCCACGCAAGACCAAACGTGAGTGGTTTTGCAGTATACAAGTCGTCTATTAACGAGCATCCAGGTCGCCGGTAAACGAGTATATAGGTCAAGTGCCAACGAGTATACAGCTCAACGCCTATTGAGTATATAGGTCGTTGGCACTTGAGTATATAGGTCTTTATGCGTAGAGTATTGCCGCTCGGAAGATGTAAAGATAAATGCCCAGTTAGGAAAATATATTTTTCTGACTAGGGAAATAGATTTTCCTAACTAGGGAGATAAATCCACCACACCCAGACTATCTTCCCAAGCGAACCGGAGAACCGACCGAAAGAAAGGCTCTTTGTCACGCTACGAGGCCATCGGCTTTCCCAATAGTCCACGTACGCCTGTCAGTCTATGGTCCATCGTCGTCCAGAAGAGACTCGTACGCCTGTCAGTCGATGGGCCAGCATTTCCCCGAGGAGCCTCGTTCGTGTCAGTCGACGACCCAGCATTTTCCCGAAGAGACTCGTACGCCTGTCAGCCGATGGCCCTGCACTTCCCCGAAGGACCTCGTGTGTCTGTCAGTCGATGACCCAGCGGCTGTTGTGAGCCTTCGTCTGCTTGGGGTCGTAGCGCAAGGCGGCAGCGTCGGGGATGTCTATCACGTACTTCTTCCCGCTCTTGTTGTGGAGCGAATACTCGCGCAGCCAAGGGTTCGCCTCCTTCAGCTGGGCTACGGTCAGGCCATGCTGGCGGGCGAAGACGGCTAGGTCGGCAATGGAGGAAGTGACGGTCTCCTGCTTGCAGGGAATCTGTGGATAGAGTTGTTCGCGCCGCAGGGCAAAGCCGTAGCGCACGGGGTCGGAGAACACCTCCTTGAGGGCCATGATGCGGAACATGTAACGGGAGGTTTCCGACGCGAGCCACAGGTCGGTGGCCTTCTCCACCCGCTGGCGACTCAGTCCCTGGGAGATGCGGGCCTGTCCGCCATTGTAGCTGGCGGCCACCGTCAGCCAGTCGTGATACTTGGCGTAGGCGCTCTTCAGGTAACGGCAGGCGGCGCGGGTGGCTTTCTGCAGATTATAGCGCTCGTCCACATTGGCGTTCACCTCCAGCCCGTAGCTCTTTGCCGTGGACTCCATGAACTGCCACATACCGCAGGCCTTCACCGGCGAGGAGGCACGCTGGTCGAGATTGCTCTCTATCGCCATCAGGTATTTGAAGTCGTCGGGCACGCCCTCAGCCTGCAGGATGGGTTCCACTATGGGGAAGTAGCGGTTGGCACGCTTGATGATGAGCATCGTGGTGGAATGTGTGTAGGTGAAGGAGCAGAGCTCGCGGTCCATCCGCTCGCGCATGTCCGCCCGGGTGAGGTCCACCAGCTCGCCGGCGAAGGTGACCTCCGTGGGCACGGTAGGCGAGACGGTACAGAAGGGCAACTCGGACTTGGGCGAGCTGCCCGGCTCGGGGTCGGTGGCCGATTGGAAGAGGGGGATGGCGAGTCCCAACGCGACGCCCCCCAACAGCGGGAGCGCGGAGTGTATCAGCTTAGTCTTCATACGTATATTATCTTTTACAGGCGGCCGTGCGGAGCGCTCCGCATCTGGTTCTACGTCAGCCGGTAGTCACCCCACGCAGGGGATAAAATCAGCGTACCGGACGGCCGACTCGGGTTTGTATTAGTATCAACGGAGGGCAAAAATAATACACTTGGCGGTAATAACCTCGTATTTTCTTGATTAAGCGGTAATTTTTCCGTTCCTTTGCAGAAAAATTATAGTCGGCGTACACAAGCATGAGTCCTATAAACTTCACGCACATACTGAACCAAACGGTGGATGCGCTTTCGGAAACTTCATCGTATCAAGGATTGTTTCACCAACACAAGGATGGTGACCCGCTCCCCTCGGCCAAAGCGCTGCAGGAGGCTATCGAGCTGGCCCGCTCCATTCTGTTCCCCGGATATTATGGCAACTCAACGGTCAACAGCCGCACACTGAAGTACCACATCGGTGTGGCCACGGAGCAACTGTTCAACCTGCTCGTCGAGCAGATACAGGCAGGCCTCTGTTTCGGCTGTAGCGAGGAGGAAGAGGACGAAGCCCGACAACTGGCCATACGCGAGGAGGCCGTACGCCTGGCGGCACGCCTCATCAGCCGACTGCCGGAGCTGCGCAGCACGCTGGCCACCGACGTGGAGGCCGCCTACAACGGCGACCCTGCCGCAACGGACTTCGGCGAGGTCATCAGCTGCTACCCGGTCATCAAGGCGCTGACAAACTACCGCATAGCCCACGAGCTGCTGTTGCTGGAGGTGCCCCTCATACCGCGCATCATCACCGAGATGGCCCACTCCGAGACCGGCATCGACATCCACCCGGGAGCCGTCATCGGCCACCACTTCACCATCGACCATGGCACAGGCGTGGTGATAGGCGCCACCGCCATCATCGGCAACAACGTGAAGCTCTACCAGGGCGTGACGCTGGGCGCGAAGAGCTTCCCGCTCGACGAGAACGGCAACCCCATCAAAGGCATCGCGCGCCACCCGATACTGGAGGACGACGTCATCGTCTACTCCAACGCCACCATACTGGGACGCATCACCATCGGGCGGGGCGCCACCATCGGCGGCAACATCTGGGTGACGGAGGATGTGCCCGCCGGCGCGCGCATCGTGCAACGCA
>CAYZVH010000074.1:0-14224 GCA_964481755.1 uncultured Bacteroides sp.
TATTCGTTTCCTGCATAAACCGACAGATAATAACAAGATATTATCAGTTGCAAAGATGGGATTTTTCGGCGAAAAGTGGTTCTGTCGTTAAGTATCTTTTAGGAAATAACACACAAACGGCCACCTCATCGGTCCGCTCGTTAAAGGCTATGGGCGGAGGAATCGGTGGCCGAGACTTATCTGGTATGAAAGAATAAGTCAGTGTCTGTTGTTCAGCATGTACTCTGAACGTTTCAGTCTAGTCCAGTTTAGTTTGCGTTTCGCGGAGCCGGGCGGAAGAGCACGTCTTCCGCACTTCCGAGCTCGGTCTCAGTATCTCAGTATCTCAGTATGTTTTTTAGAGGGACACCCTTCCACACTAACGATACGTTTCAGTTTCAGTATCTCAGTATGTTTTCAAAGATACATCTCACCTACGCTCGGAACATCCGCCTCAGTTTCAGTATCTCAGTCGTTTATAGGGAGCGTCACTGACTAACAATCTGCACGGTTTACTCGGTGAACGTCACCCCCTCCACGTGCTCGCCGATGAAGAAACGTGCCATGTCGCCGGTCTTGTACCAGGCGGGCTTGCCCTCCATGTCGTCGGTGATGAGCTGGCCGTTGATGCGGAGGTTCTGGAACCGAACGTTGGAAACCTTGCGCTCGGCATTGTAGCCCACAATGTGGGACATCTCGGCATGCGTGCCGTTGTACGTGATGTCCTTGAAGAGGACGTTCTCTATGCCACGGCCGGGAGCCCGACAGTACTTCTTGTTGAAGAAGATGCGCAGGTTCACCAACTGACCTTGGCGGAAGTCCTCTATACGGATGTTCTCGAACCGCACGTTGCGGATGAGGTTATCGTCGCCGGCATTGATGGCGAGGCAACCCTGGTAGTCGATCTGCTGCTCGCGGTGGTCCAGGATGTCGATGTTCTCGTAGGTGAGGTTCTCCAACGTCTCGGGATAGTCCACGTTGCCATGGATGCCGATGAAGATGGGGTGAGCCACGTCGGCCCACAGGGTGGAGTTGCGCATCGTGATGTTGCGGCTGGTTCCTGTGAAGCCTCCACGGGTGCCATAGACGGTGGTGCAATCGTCAGAGTTGCGGCAAAACACACCGTCGTAGAGCACGTTGCTGCTGGCAAACACATTCATGCCGTCGCCCCAGCCGTAGTAGCTGATGGACTTCACGTTGCGGATGGTGACGCTATCGGACCCCCCCGTGGGCAGTTGGGTGGTGATGAGTCCCTCCACCAGCACCCGCCGCGAGTTGGCGATGCGTACACCTGCACCACGCACACACTTGGCAATGCCACGGCCCAGCACCTTCACGTCATGGGCATCGTCCACCTGCAGGCAGCCGTTCACCACGGCACCGCCAGCCACGTAGACAGTCTTCCCCGAGGGGATGTCGAGCGTGTCGCCCGGCAGTTGGTGCACACCCGGGCCGAAATAAATGAGATTCTTGTCTTTCAGCTTTTTCGGTCGGTTCTCGTCTATAGGGTTGGCAAAAAGGTGAAGGTTGTGGAAGATGTCTCCGTTGACCTCCACCGACAGGTTGCAGGGGCGTTCCAGACTGAATGAGAGCTGATTGCCCTCTATCTTCGCGGGGATACCATAGGAGAGCGGACGCACACGGCCCGTCTTGATGTCGCCATGGTTGAAGGTCACAGAGACCTCTACCCGACCGCTGAAGTCGAAGTAGGCCACGGAGGCATCCTCGGCATTGTGCTTTGTGCCGCGCACCTCGTCCACCCGGAAGAGGTAAGTGTCCACGGGTTGCCACTCCTTGCCCTCCTGACGCACACGGACCGTGAAGTCGTGGATGAGCTCCGCGCCCTCTGGTGCGGGGTAGGTCACGAGCCGGTCTTGTGCCTGAGCCACGGGAGCGGTCAGTGCCAGCAGACACGCTGCTAATATGGTTCTGATAATTTTCATCTAAACAGTCATCTTTTTGTTTTTAGTGAAAGGTCCGCAAGACGGCAGGTCGCCCCAGAACGCCCTGCGGACCGAACAAATTCACATGAATTATCGCGTAAATTCCTATTGAAAAACCTATTGTTTGTTTCCGTTAGCCTTGCCGGAGCGTAGAGAGGAGTTGTCCCTCGCGGCGTTTGGCGAGGAGGCGGTACCGTCCGCTCTTCCACACCGGCAAAGCCTTCGCATTATCCTTCGTTACAATCTTATCCGACGATTACCATCCGGGGTTCTGGGTCAGGGCCTCGTTCAGACGAATCTGTCCCAGGGGTATCGGATAGAGATAGTCGCGCTGAGTGTAGAGCAGGTTGCCCGGGTCGGTGGCGATGGCACGTCCGTAGTCGAGCCCCTCGACAGCGTAGATGCCGTTCTCGTCGGCTCCCGTACCGTTCTTATACGTAGCGGGGAACTTGTCCGGCTGGAAGACGGGCTGTCCGTGGTAGGTGGGGTCGTTGGCCGTGGCGGTCATGTACTCCGTGCCGTAGACGTAACGGCCCAGCTTCTGTCCGCGCAGGTTGATGTGGGCAATGCCCCAGCGCTTCAGGTCGTTCTCGCGGAAGCCCTCGCCGAAGAGCTCGCAGGTGCGCTCACGACGGATCTCGTCGAGCATCGTCATCTTCTTGATGATGGTCTTGTTCTGGCTGTGGTCCCAGTAGCCTGCGTCGTAGAGTCCGGCAATCAGGGAGTTGGTCAGCGGGTCGACACCGGCGCGGGCACGCACCTTGTTGATGGAGAAGTTGAGGTCGGCGTCGGAGATGGTTCCGTTGCCCAGCTCCACGGCAGCCTCGGCGTAGGTCAGATAGACCTCGGCCAGACGGATGAGCGGATAGTCGGCGCTCTCGTCGTTGTTGCTGCGGCCTGCGCCCTCGGGCATGAACTTACGGCAACCGTAGATGTTGTGCGTGAAGGTTCCGCCCAGCAAGGTGGGGGTGTAGATGTGGAGCTTGCTGCTGAAGGCAGGGTCTTTCTCGTTGTAGGGCACCTGCGGATAGACGGGTGTCGGATAGGGCTGGTCCGTGGTGTTGGGCACTCCGTAGTCGGTGTCGGACATCCAGGAGACGCGGTCGGGCAGGTAGGCACAGCCGATGAAGCGGTAGTCGCGGTTGCGGAACTCGTCGCAGAAGTGCTCGAAGCCGAGGAACATGGGGTTCTTCTCGCGGGTCACACCGTCGTGGCTGATGTAGATGGGCAATCCGTTGCGGCAGAGGAACATCTCGCCCAGGTAGGTGCTGATGCCTCCGGCCTGGTTGGTGCTGACGCAGTGGCCCAGGTTGATGCCGCCCTTCTTCACGTCGTAGTCGTACTTCACGCTGAGGATGAACTCCTTGTTGGTGGACTTGCCCGCGTTCATGAAGTTGCTGCGGTTGCCGCCCTTGTCGTCGATGCTGAAGAGGTAGTAGTAGCTGAGTGAGTCGCACTCGTTCCACAGGGCGAAGGTGCCCGTGTTGGCCTCGTCAATCACCTCTTTGGCCATCTGCTTACACTCGGTGAGCATGCTGTTGATGTCGGGGTAACCGGCAGGTTTGGTAGTTCCCGCACCGGTCTGTTTGCCGTCGCCGTCGAGGTCGTAGTCGATGCTGGGCACATACTTCTCCCACGTTGCCTCGTAGAGCAGCACGCGGGCCAGGAATGCCTTGGCAGCCTCGCAGCTGACCTTACCTTTGTCGGCAGAGGCGATGTTCTTCTCCATAGGCAGCAGTTTGATGGCTTGTCGCAGGTCGCTGGCGATGAAGTTCACCACCTCGTAGCGGCTGTTGCGTGCTCCCATCAGCACGGGGTCGGTCACGTCGAGCACGTGGTCCACGATGGGCACTCCACCGAAGCGCTGCAGCAGGTAGAAGTGTTGCCAGGCGCGGAAGAAGTAGGCCGTGCCCACCGAGGCGCTTATCTCGCTCTGGTCGCCCGTGTAGGTCTCTGCCTTGGAGATGAGGATGTTGCAGTCGCGTATGTAGGAGTAGGGCTTGTTCCAGTGCCAGTCGGACTCCTCGGCCGAGGAACCTCCGTTGCTGGTGAAGCCGTAGGTGTCCATGCCCTGGTCCATCTTGTAGTAGGTGGCCGAGCCGTTGTAGTCTTTCCAACCCTCGAGTTGGTAGAGGGCGTTGGCAGCCTGCTTGAAGTGGTCGGCTGTCTTGAAGAAGATGGCTTCCGTTCCCTGCGACAGGGGTTCCTTGTCGAGGATGTCGTTGCAACCCGCCATCAGGGCTACCGATGCAACGGACAGTAGGGTAATGTATAATCGTTTCATACGAATCAGTTTCAGTTGTTTGGATTAAAATGTTACGTCGATACCGAATGAGAGCAGACGGCTGAAGGGGAAGGTGCTGTTGGAAGCCTCACCTTGCTCGGGGTCGTAACCGTCCTTTATCTTCGACCACTCCCAGAGGTCCTCACCGGAGAAGTACACGCGTACCTTGTTGAGGCAGATCTTCTGCGTGAGGTTCTGCGGGATGGTGTAGCCCACGACGAGCGATTTCAGACGCACGTACTTGGAGTCCTGCACACTGACGTCCTTGTTCTGATAGTTGAAGCGGTTGAACGAGGCGTCGCGCGAGCAGATGGTGTAGTTGGTGTTGGTGTTGGCGTAGGTCAGGATTTCCGTTGAGGTGACACCGTCCTTGTCGGGATAGTAGATGTCCACGTCGCTCCACATCTTGCCCATGTATGAGGCAATCTGGTTGGTGTAGTTGGTGACGAACGGAGCGTAGATGCTACCCGTGCGCAGCACTTTCTGGTTGAGCACACCCTGGAACGATGCGTTGAAGTCGAAGCCTTTCCACTCGAAACCGAGCTTGAAGCCGAAGGTGAGACGCGGGTCGGCGTTGCCGGCGTACACGAGGTCGGCGTTGGTGATGGCACCGTCGCCGTTGGTATCCACCAGGATGCGGGCTCCCGGACGGAGGCGGTTGGTACCCGAGGAGGCCGGAGCAGGCAGGATGTTGCCCGACTTGGGACCGGTGTGGTCGGCGTTCCAGTAGTACTTCTCGTAGTAGGCGTCGGCCTCTGCCTGGGTCTGGAACACACCGGCTGTCTTCCACACGTAGATGGCGTTGCGGGGCATTCCCACCAAGCGGTTGGAGTTCTTGCCTGGGTTAGGCACATTCTCGTTGTTGGTCAGCTCCAGCACGGTGGACTTGGCATCGGACAGGTAACCACCGATGTTGTAGGTGAAGTCGTTGATCTTGTCGCGCCAGTTGAGGGTGAACTCCCAACCTTTAGTGCGGAACTTACCGTTGTTGGTCTTCGGGGCCGAGGCACCAAGCACCGAGGGGTAGGTGACGTCGATGAACATACCGTTGTTGGTCTTCTGGAACCAGTCGAACGATCCGGAGAGGCGGTTGTTGAGCAGGGTGAAGTCGAGACCTATGTCGTGGCTGATGAGGGTCTCCCATGTGCGGTCGGCCGAGGTCATTCCGCTCAGGGCCAGGGTGGTCTGTCCGGTCACTGTCTCGCCGAAGTAAGCTGTTCCCGAGGAGATGGTGGCGTAGCGTTCGTAGTTGCCGATGCCCTCCACGCTACCGGTCTTACCATAGTTGTAGCGGAGCTTCAGGAAGTCGAGCCAAGTGAGGTCTTTCATGAACTTCTCCTGTGTGAGCACCCATCCGGCTGACAGTGAGTAGAAGTTTTTCCAGCGCTGACTGGGGTGCAGCTTGGAGGAACCGTCGCGACGGCCGAGGACCTCGATGAGGTATTTGTCCATGTAGCTATACTGCAGACGTGTGAGGTACGAGAGGAAAGCCCACTCGCTCTGTCCACCGCTGGCACCGTTATTGGTACCGCTGACCATCACGTTGAGGTCCACCAGTCCAGAGTTGGCGTAGATGGGGCCTTGATTGCGCGATGCGGTCACGGTCTTCGAGCTCTCTTCCTCGCTGGTCATACCTATCATGGCCGACACCTGGTGCACGTCGTTGAAGCGGCGTTCGTAGTTGGCGAAAGCGCCCAGGGAGATGTTCTCGTACTTGTTGAACTGCTCGGTCAGAGCGCCCGGGTTATCGATGTTGCCGGTGGGTTTGTTGGCCCAGTCGTACCATTGCACTTTCAGTTTTTCGGTCTGAACGTCCTTGTTCACGCTCTTGTAGCCTCCGGTGACTGACACCGAGAGTCCTTTCGTGAGGACAGAGAGGTCGAGGATGGCCTTCATGTTGGCGCGGAAGGTGGTGTAGTTGGTCTTCACCTCACCGCCGTTGCCAATCTTACCCACAGGGTTACGTTTGCCTGAGAAGGTATCGTAGGGGTTGCCCTCTTCGTTGTAGACAGGCCAGAACCAGGGGTCGTCGAACGTGCGGCCCGGGTCGTTGCGCGGGTTTGTGATGTTGCGCTTCTCGTAGCTCATGCCGGTCTCGAACTTCAGGGCCTTGGTAGCCTGATAGTCCATGTTCAAACGGCCGCTGTACTTCTTCTCACCGTCCTCGGCCACCTTCAGCTGGCTCTGGTTGTCGGCGTAGCCGAGTGAGGCCATGTAGCTGAACTTGTCGTCACCACCGGAGATGTTCACCGAGTGCTTCTGCGAAGTGGCTTGTCCGTAGAGCGCGTCGGGCATGTAGTGCGGGTCCAGGCGCTGGGTCTTGCCGTTGGTATCGAGCGTGAGTTGTGTACCGTCGTGCAGGGCGTACCACAGGTCCTCGCGCTGCCAGCTCTTGCCGTTAGCGTCCACACCACCCATGTTGGTCGGGGTCAGAATCCACCAGTCGAACACGGTAGTGATTTGGTCGCGCGACGTGAGGGAGGGGTTCTTGGCACGGGCGTCCTGGTACTGAGCCTCGTAGAACATCTCCATCCACTCAGCGTTGTTGGTCAACGGGGGCTGGATACCGTCGATGGTGGTGCTTACCGAGCCACTGTAGGAGATCTTCGCCTTACCCTTCTGACCGCGTTTGGTAGTTACGAGCAACACACCCGAGGCGGAACGGGCTCCGTAGATGGCTGCGGAAGCGTCCTTCAGCACGGTGATGTTCTCGATGTCGCTGGGTTCCATCTGGTTGAGTTCATCCAGTGAACCGGAGATTCCGTCGATGAGTACCAGCGGGCTGGAGTTACCGTTGACTGACACATCACCACGAATCTTCATGCTGGCACCCTCGTTACCCGGACGGGTGCTGCTACGCGTAACCACCAAGCCCGGGATGGCTCCCTGCAGGGCTACGGACACGTTGTTCACACCACGGTTCTTCAGCGCTTCCTCACCTTTAATCTGAGAGATGGCGCTGGTCAGCGAAGCCTTCTTCGTGGTACCGTAACCTACCACCACCACTTCGTTGAGCAGCTCGCTGTCTTCCTTCAGGGTGATGTTGAGGAAATTCTTACCGCCCACGTTCACCTGTTGAGTCTGGAATCCTACGTAGGATACCGTGATCACAGCCTTCGCGGGTACATTATTTAAGGAGAAGTTACCGTCCATGTCGGAAATCACTCCGTTGGAGGTACCTTTTACCATAATACTAGCGCCGATGATGGGCTCACCATTCACATCGGCCACCTTACCTTTGAGATGATTCTGTGCCATCATTCCAACTGACGAGCACATAAACGCCAACAGACAGAGCACGCTTCTGAGGCGCAGCAGTTGTCGTGGCCATTCATTCTTTTCGTTTCTCATGATACACTTTTTAAATAGTTTATTAATGTTTGTTTTGATTTCACATCGCAAAATTAAGAGGTGCGGAGTACCAACGCAAGCATAAAAGCCGACGATAAGTTCAAATAAAAGGAGAGTGACCAAGTAGGCCTCACTACGTTGATTCACAGCAACATAATGAGTAGTACCACAAATGAGTGGTACAAACGAGGAGGTAATCGTTCCGCTTCGGTTGGACAAAACCACCCTAATGGTAGACAAAATACCATTATCGATATTTAACAATAGCAGGGAAAGCATATACTGTCTAGAGGTTTAGGAGTTTCAGTATCTCAGTATCTCAATACATTTAAGAGCGACAGAGAGAACATAGGATGAAGGGCACCTTTGGTAGAAGTTGTGTAAGAGTCGGCTTGAATGGCGCATTACCACAGGCCGAAACCGTGTAAGAGTCAACACAAATGATTTGCACCTTCACTTGAGGCTGTTGATGTATTCGTTAGGGGTGGTTCCGGTGAACTTCTTGAAGGTGCGGAAGAAGGAGGTCTTCGACTTGAAACCACAGCGCTCCGACAGCGTGACGATGGTGTACTTCTGATGGTCGCCCCTGCGGACGGCCTGCTTGAACTCCTCCACCCGGTAGCTGTTCACATAGTCGTAGTAGCCCATCTTCAGGAAATGGGTGAATACGGCGGATAGCGTGTAGGCGGAGCTGCCGATGGCCTGCGCCACCTCGCTCTGCTTCAGGTCCACGTTGAGGTAAGGCTTGCCTTTCTCCATGTAGGCTTTCAGCGCCACAATCACCTTCTGGGCCTCATCGTCGCTCAGCTTCACGCTGTACTCGGGTGAGGTAACCCCCTCGGTGTCGGCTGTGGGCTCCGAATCGTCCGACTCGCAGTTTGCTTTAGCGTTCACATCGGCATTTGCATTCCCATCGGATTTTGCATTTCCATCGGATTTAGTCTTCGTATAAGCATCGGCTTTTATGTCCTCATCAGCGCCTGCTAACGCACCGCTGGTTCCAACCTTAGCAGAGGGCACAACGGATTGTCCGTTTCCGACCTCAGATGTCGATGCAAAGGGCGCTCCATCCCCCATCGTGAGCGTAGTAGTCTTTCCGATTTCGTTCGTCGCTGTGGGTGCGACTGTCTGTCCGGTTCTACCCCCAGCCATCGATGTAGTTGTCTGTCCGGTTCCGTCGCTATTTGTCGGTGCTTCGCGCTGTGTGTTCGCTCGGTTCTTCTTCCGCACCATCAGGTAGGCGAGGATGCCCCCTACCCCAACCAGTCCGGAGAAGAGGAACCATATCCAGCTCCAGTTCTTGCCGATTGTGAACGTGACCGAGCAGACGGAGTCCTCCGTCAAGGCCTTGCGCACCATGAAGGTGTAACGTCCGGACGAGAGGTTGTAGAAGGAGACTTTGCTCTCGCCCCGCAACCAATGCCACGTGGAGTCTTCGCCTAAGAGACGGTATTGGTACTTCACCAGCGCGGGGTTCTCGTAGCCCGACGAAGTGAACGTGAAGGTCAGATTGTTCTCGTTGCCTTTCAAGGCGAAGGTGGTGTCCGGGCGGAGCTGATAGTTGCCGGCAAGTGGCTCGCCGTTGACCGACATCTGGTCAATCTGCACGGGCGAATGGCGGAACGCAGACCTCGTGTCGACTACCACCAACCCCTTCATGCAGGGGACCAACAACTCACCGTTGCGGTATTTACAGATGGAGGCTCCCGCACTCGCACCCATGAATACACCCACCAAATCGTCTACCGGGAAGAGGGAGTAGTGCGTAAGGCTCTCGTCCATCCTCATCAGACCGTCCTCGCTGCCCAACCAATAGTTACCCTCCTCGTCCTGGGCGAAATTGAATACATTGAAATCGTCAAACGACCGAATGACATTCAAGTCCTTGTCCGCAATGGTCCAACGGTTTTCGTTCAGGAGGAAGAAGTGCAGCGATCCGTCGCGCCCCTCGTAAATGTAACGGGTGCGTTCCGTCCGCAAGCCTTCCGACGGCAATCCGGTCTGCGTGCAACGACCCGTCTTCACGTCGAACAGGGCCACACCCTTGTCCGTACCTACCCAGAAGCGTTTGGCGGAGTCGAGGCAGATGCCATAGACGATGTTGCCCGGCATCCCGCTGTTGGCGGAGTTGTATTCCTTCACCTCACCGGAGGCCCTCACGTAGCAGTAGAGTCCGTCCGAAGCGGCAAGCCAGAGGTTGTGCGCATCGTCCTCGAGGTACATAAACACGTCGTTACTCACTAGGGCCCGGGTCAGAGGAGTCTCCACGAACTGGTTGGTGGCCGGAGAGAAAGCGGCCAGGCCTCCCTCGCAGGTGCCCACCAGCACGTTGCCGTCGTAGGCATAGAAGGAGAATATCAGGTTACTGCGCAACAGCGGCCAGCCCACGTCGCCGGCGCTGAAGTGTTGTACCCGTCCCGTAGCTTCGTCCACGCGGTAGAATCCCTCACGCGTGCCTATGTACATGCTCCCTTCATGATAGAAGCAGCTGCGCACGATGAGGTCCTTCGAGGAGAAGTCGCCACAGCGGTAGAGGCGGAAGGGTTGCTCGGTGCTCTTCAGATAGTTGAGTCCTAGATAGTAGATGGTGCCGCACCACAAGTTTCCGTTGGAGAAGAGGACCGACGAGATGTCGTCGGAGAGCAGTCCGCGGTTGGCCTGTGTGTTGCATCCGGCAGCGTAAACAGGAGTCCCGTTGCTGAGGGAAAGTATGCTGATGCCCTTCCCGATGGTGCCTACGGCCAGCAGTCCGTCCTCATGCGAAAGGGAGGAGACGGGCACACAGACACCGTTCCAATAGGGCGAGAAGCGAAACGAGCGCAGGTCGAACACAGCCACACCCTGTTGTTCAGTACCGATGTAGAGGCGATTGTCCACCCGGGTGAAACAGCGGAAGTTGCCGCAGTCGGGCAACGTATTGTCGTAGAACTTCACAGCACCCGAGTGAAGGTCGTACACGGCAATGGAGTTAGGTGTCAGCAGCCAAGCCTTGTCGTCCACAATCTCTATGGCCAGGATGCGGTAATTCCCCGACACGGACTTCTTTTCATTGAGCATAATGGCATCCAAGCTACCATCCTTGTAAGCGAACAGTCCGTTAGCCGTTCCGATGTACATGCTCCCCCGTCCGTCGCTTCGCAAAGCAAGGACCGGGAAATTTATCTGTTCTTGGAAGATTCGTCGAGCCGTTCTATTATTGTGGTCGAGTTGGAAGAGACCGTGCACATTGCCCACCCAATATTCGTACTGCACCCGTTCCTCGATGACGTTGACCAAGTAAGGGGCATACGAGGTGAGATTGCCTTCGAAGCGGTACACCGTCTCGCCGGTTTGGTCGAAACGTTCGACCTTACTGCCCGTACCTAACCAAATGTACCCGTCGGAGTCTTTGTAGAGGCAATTGACGAAAGCGTCAGAAAGCTTCACTTTCTCGCTAGGTGTGGTAATGACATAGTCGTTCGCCTTACCCACCAGACAAGCGAAAAGCATCACTACAATCAGTATGTGTCTCCCCATAGATATTCGTTTCACTATTTAAGCAAGCACAAAAATAACGATAATTTTAGATATCATAAGAGTTGCGGGACAAAATTTGTTATCCGAGGGGATAGTTTCATCGTCCTCATGTGCCCAAGGCTGAGGCAATGGAGCGACGGCTTTGAATAAGGAAGAGGTTAGAGCTCAGGCAATTAAGCATAAAAAAAGGAGTCTTCGGGGAGCGAAGAGTCGGTGATGGTTTCAGTATCTCAGTATCTCAGATAATTTTAGAGAGGGACTATGATACTCGTTAACGCTCCATTCATCCGGAACGATTCACCATCGGCCCGTTCATCCAACACGCTTCACCGTTATTCCTTTGGAACCGCTTTCTTTACCTTCCTCGAACCCAGCCCGCTTACGTTCCTCCGACCCGTTCAAGGTTGTGGGAAGCTTGGGAAGGTCGGAAACATATAGGTGGAGGGTGGAATGTTAGTGATGGCTAAAACTGAGGAAAGTCCGGAGAAGACTAGAAACGTAAAGGTAGAGCTGCGGAAGGTCAGTGATAACTAAAACTGCGGAAAGTTCGGAGAAGGGTGGAAATTTGTAGAGGGAATAAACGAAAGAAGACAAAGCCCCGGAAGATGATTTCTTTCAGAGCTTTGTCTCCTAATCTTTTATGTATGCTGGAACAGACGGGGCAAAGAGGTTCTCTCTGCGCCCCACCCTAGCAATTCCATTCGCTCAGCCCACGTAGGAACCATCCGGTTCACGCAAGCCCGACTGCGGTCGGCCCGAGTTATTTCGTCTCGATGACGAGGAAGCGTGAAACGCTCCAGAACTCGTTGGCGTTGGTGATGGTGAGCACATACTGGCCCTTGGCATCCTTCTCCAGCTTATAAGAGCCGTCGGGATGAGTGGTCAGCAACTCAGCCTTCTTGGAGTAAAGCTTCAGTTCCTTAA
This sequence comes from uncultured Bacteroides sp., assembly GCA_964481755.1. Taxonomy (GTDB): domain Bacteria; phylum Bacteroidota; class Bacteroidia; order Bacteroidales; family Bacteroidaceae; genus Phocaeicola_A. Next base: position 11,998 of record CAYZVH010000074.1, read on the forward strand.
ACTCACGGATGTCTACCTGTGAGAAGTAGTCCTTGTTGAAGTCACCGTTCTTCAGCACATCGCCCTTCTGCAGAATTTTCTGCTCCTTGAGCTCCTTGCGTGTGCCGAATACATACCATGCGGAGTTCAGCGCCTTGTCCTGAGCAGCCACTGTCTTCGACTTAGCATCGTTCTCTGCGGAGAGGTTCTCCACGTCGGTAGTCAGTCCAGCAACGGCATCGTCCAACTCGCTGATGCGAATGTTCTTGGCAGCCAACTCTTCCTGCAGCGACTTAATCTGTAAGGTCTTCTCCTCCAACTGAGCCTGCAGGTTTGCTATGGCCTTCTTCAGCTGTGCAGAGTTGTAGGTACTGTTCTTCAACTGTTTCTGCAGTTTGGCAATCTGCTCACGGTTGTCGGCCATCGTCTTGGTGATGAATTCCAAGTCGTCCTTAATCTTCTCCGTCGGAGAGACTCCCTCGGCCGACTGGGCCTGCAGGTCCACACGATTCTCAGCCTCGTTGATTTGCTGGAATCCTTCCTGAATCTCGTTGAATGTTCCCATAATCTGGTCGAGTTCGGCATTGCGCTCCGACAGAGCCGTCAACAATGAGTCGTTCTCAGCCTTCAATGCAGACTTGCCGCCGCCCTCGCAAGATGCAAGCAAAGCAGCCACACATAGTGTCAATAAAGCCAACTTTTTCATATTCAATACTTTTAAGTGAAAATGTTTTTGTTACTTGTTCTCAATTATTGTTTGTTGTTTATTGTCTCTTTTTCCCTTGACTCCGAGATTCCCGTCCTGCTGTTCCCAAGGTTCCGGCCTCCTGTTATTCAGGTCTATCGTTCCTCGTTTCCCAACAACCAAGTCTCTCGTTCTCAAGTTCCTTGTTATTATCTTTAGTTATTTCATCCACTCGATTCCGGGTTTCCGTCCGATAGATTCCGAGGGTTCATCGCCTCGTTTCCTAACATTCCAGTCTCCCGTAATCAACTTTTTTGTTACTATTTTAGTTATTTCATCCACTCGATTCCGGGTTTCCGTCCGATAGATCCCGAGGGTTCATCGCCTCGTTTCCTTAACGTCCCAGTCTCTCGTTTTCAAGTTTCTTATTATTATCTTTAGCTATTTAAACCACTCGATCCCGAGAACTACTCTTCATCGGCTTCAAGTTGGAATTTCTTTTTCTTCTTGCTCCTCACTACATTCTCGTCGGAGTCCGCGTCCGCTGCGTCCTCTTCGCGGGAAGCCGAGGCGGAGTCTTCCTTCTCGTCGCTACCGGCCAGCACGATGACGATCTCGCCACGCGGCTCCACTTCGGTGAAGTGAGACACAACTTCGGTCAGCGTTCCCCGCACACTCTCCTCGTGTACCTTGGAGATTTCGCGGCAGACAGAGACCTGACGGTCCGCACCGAAATATTCGATGAACTGCGTCAAAGTTTTTACCAAACGATAGGGAGATTCATAGAAGACCATCGTGCGCGACTCATTCTGCAACTGGGTCAGCCGGGTAGCGCGGCCCTTCTTCTGTGGCAGGAAGCCCTCGAAACAGAAGCGTTCGTTGGGCAGACCGGAAGAGACCAATGCCGGCACAAAAGCCGTGGCGCCGGGCAGGCACTGCACCTCTATGCCATTGCGCACACACTCACGCACCACCAAGAAACCCGGATCGGAGATGGCTGGCGTTCCGGCGTCGGATATCAGCGCCACCGTGTCGCCGCCTTTAATGCGGTTCACCACGCTCTCCACCGTTTGGTGTTCGTTGAACTTATGGTGCGACTGCATAGCGTTCTTTATGTCGAAATGTTTCAGCAAGATACCGGAGGTGCGCGTATCTTCTGCCAGTATCAGATCCGCTTCCTTCAGCACCCGGATAGCACGGAGAGTCATGTCCTCCAGATTGCCCACCGGTGTAGGTACTACGTATAACATTCCCATAATCAACCTTTCTGTTACAGATTGGGAAGCAAATGTAACCGAAAAAAGTTTTTACCTACTCAATCCCGCTCATTATTTAACAGCTCTTATACTTTATTTAAAGCAAAGGGAAAGCGGACGAAGGAGTAAGGATTGACAATCCTGGGCCCATAAACAAAATAAATTATCCGCAAATTGTTTGGCGATTCAGAAATTGTCCGTATCTTTGCACCCGCTTAAAGCAGAAAAGGTTTGATTCGCTAGCTCAGCTGGTAGAGCACAACACTTTTAATGTTGGGGTCTTGGGTTCGAGCCCCAAGCGGATCAC
>CAYZVH010000075.1:0-14145 GCA_964481755.1 uncultured Bacteroides sp.
CGACGGCATCCTGTTGGCCTTCGGCGGACAGACGGCCCTCAACTGCGGTGTGCAGTTGTACAAAACCGGTGTCCTCGAGAAATACAACGTGCAGGTGCTCGGTACGCCGGTGCAGGCCATCATCGATACCGAAGACCGTGAACTCTTCGTCAAGAAGTTGGACGAAATCAACATCAAGACCATCAAGAGCGAGGCTGTGGAGAACATCGCCGACGCCCGCAAGGCTGCCGCTGAGCTGGGCTATCCGGTCATCATCCGCGCCGCTTACGCCCTCGGCGGTCTGGGCTCGGGCTTCTGCGACAACGAGGAAGAGCTGAACAAACTCGCCGAGAAAGCCTTCTCATTCTCCCCGCAGGTTTTGGTGGAGAAGAGCTTGAAGGGCTGGAAAGAGATAGAGTACGAGGTGGTGCGCGACCGTTTCAACAACTGCATCACCGTATGTAACATGGAGAACTTCGACCCGCTGGGCATCCACACCGGCGAGAGTATCGTCATCGCTCCGTCGCAGACACTCACAAATAAAGAATACCATAAGCTGCGCGAACTCGCCATCCGCATCATCCGCCACATCGGCATCGTGGGCGAGTGTAACGTGCAGTACGCCTTCGACCCCGAGTCGGAGGACTATCGCGTGATTGAGGTGAACGCCCGTCTGAGCCGTTCGTCCGCCTTGGCATCCAAAGCCACCGGTTATCCCTTGGCTTTCGTGGCCGCCAAGTTGGGCTTGGGCTACGGACTCTTCGACCTGAAGAACTCCGTCACCAAGGTGACCTCAGCCTTCTTCGAGCCCGCGCTCGACTATGTGGTCTGCAAGATTCCCCGTTGGGACTTGGGTAAGTTCCGTGGCGTGGACCGCGAGCTGGGCTCCAGCATGAAGTCCGTGGGGGAGGTGATGGCCATCGGCCGCACCTTCGAGGAGGCCATCCAGAAGGGTATCCGCATGATTGGCCAGGGCATGCACGGCTTCGTGGGCAACAAGGAGCTGGTGATTCCCGACATCGACAAGTCGTTGCGTGAGCCCACCGACAAACGTATCTTCGTCATCAGCAAGGCCATGCGTGCCGGATACACCATCGACCAGATTCACGAGCTGACGAAGATTGACAAGTGGTTCCTCCAGAAACTGATGAACATCGTACGCACGATGCACGAGCTGGAGAGCTGGGGACCGCGCATCAGCGGCGGACAGATGTCCGAGTTCACCGACATCGAACTCTTGAAGAAAGCCAAGGTGCAGGGCTTCTCCGATTTCCAGATTGCCCGTGCCTTCGGCCTGGAACAGGTGGAGGAGATGGAGGACGCCATCATGGTGATTCGCAACTTCCGCAAGTCGAAAGGCATCCTGCCGGTGGTGAAGCAGATAGACACCCTGGCAGCCGAATATCCGGCACAGACCAACTACCTCTATCTGACCTACAGAGGCGTGGCCAACGACGTGAAGTATGTGGGCGACCATCGCTCCATCATCGTGCTGGGCTCGGGCGCTTATCGCATCGGTTCATCCGTGGAGTTCGACTGGTGCGGAGTGCAGGCACTCAACACCATCCGCAAGGAGGGCTACCGCAGCGTGATGATCAACTACAACCCCGAGACCGTATCCACCGACTACGATATGTGCGACCGCCTCTACTTCGATGAACTTACCTTCGAGCGTGTGCTCGACATCATCGACCTGGAGAACCCCTTCGGCGTGATTGTCTCCACCGGTGGACAGATACCTAACAACCTCGCTATGCGCCTCGACCAACAGAAGGTGCACATCCTGGGAACGACCGCCAAGAGCATCGACAATGCCGAGGACCGCGAGAAGTTCTCCGCCATGCTCGACCGTATCGGCGTGGACCAGCCCGCTTGGCGCGAGCTGACCTCCATGGAGGACATCAACGAGTTCATCTCCGAGGTGGGATTCCCCGTGCTGGTGCGTCCTTCCTACGTGCTCTCCGGTGCTGCCATGAACGTATGTTCCAACCAAGATGAGCTGGAGCGCTTCCTCAAGCTGGCCGCCAACGTGTCGAAGAAACACCCTGTGGTGGTGAGCAGCTTCATCGAGCATGCCAAGGAGGTGGAGATGGATGCCGTGGCCAAGGATGGCGAGATCATCGCCTACGCCATCAGCGAACATATCGAGTATGCCGGTGTGCACTCCGGCGACGCCACCATACAGTTCCCGCCGCAGAAGCTCTACGTGGAGACCGTTCGCCGCATCAAGCGCATCTCCCGTCAGATTGCTAAGGAGCTGAACATCTCCGGACCGTTCAATATCCAGTACCTGGCCCGCGAGAACGACATCAAGGTTATCGAGTGTAACCTGCGTGCGTCGCGCAGCTTCCCGTTCGTCAGCAAGGTGCTCAAGATCAACTTGATTGAGCTGGCTACGAAGGTGATGCTCGGTCTGCCGGTAGAGAAGCCCAACAAGAACCTCTTCGAGCTTGACTATGTGGGCATCAAGGCATCGCAGTTCTCGTTCAACCGTCTGCAGAAGGCCGACCCTGTGTTGGGTGTGGACATGGCATCCACCGGTGAGGTGGGCTGCCTCGGCGACGACACCTCGTGCGCCATCCTCAAGTCTATGCTCTCCGTGGGTCAGCGCATCCCTGAGAAGAACATCCTCCTCTCCACCGGTACCGCCAAGCAGAAAGCCGACATGCTGAACGCTGCCCGTCTGTTGGTGAAGAAGGGTTACAAGCTCTTCGCCACGGGAGGTACCTCACGCTACCTGACGGACAATGGTGTGGAGAACACGTTGGTTCACTGGCCTAGTGAGAACCTGCAGCCGCAGGCCCTGGAGATGCTCCACAACCGCGAGATAGACATGGTGGTGAACATCCCGAAGAACCTCTCCGCCGGTGAGTTGGACAATGGCTACAAGATTCGTCGTGCCGCCATCGACCTCAACATTCCGTTGATTACCAACGCCCGTTTGGCGAGCGCCTTCATCCAAGCCTTCTGCACGCTCGACATCAACGACATCGCCATCAAGAGCTGGGCCGAGTACAAGTAAGTCCTCCCCAACTTATACCATATAGAGAAGCCGTTCCTCCAAGAGTAGAATCTCTGGGGAGAACGGCTTTTTGGTGTTGTTATTCCTCTTCTATTTTGTGAATCTAAATCATTGTACGATAGGGTCCTAGCTGACGATTATGATGTTCCCGTTGTGCCAGTTGGCGTTTAGCGTGGAAACCTATTGCCATAAAAAGAGTCTATGGAGCAAGCGCCAATGAATATATGGATTGATGGTTCTGATTGGCTCAAACGTCAGCCCTAGGCGATGCGAAAAATGACCCTATGCTCAACGGGCCGAGAGTCTAGGGTCTCGGGGCCATGAGCATAGGGCCTCTAAAACGTGCTGTTATCCCAGTCGGAACACGATGCGGAACTTGCCGTCCTCGTAGCGGGTGCTACTGATGCGGAAGGTGCCGATTTCCGACGTGTTCTGCACATGTGTGCCTAGGCAGGGACAGGCGTCGTAGTCGCCTACGTACACGATGCGGAGCGTGTCGCTGGCGTCCTCGGGCAGCTTCTTCAGGTCGAAATGCTTGGCGGCCTCCTCCTTCGACATGTAGGTGGAGGTGACTGGCAAGTGTTGGTTGATGACCTCGTTCACCTTCGCCTCGATGGCAGCAACCTGTTCCGGCGTGGGGCAGACGGGCAGCGGATAGTCCAACTTACTCTTCTTCCGCTCGATATGTGTGTTGCGTGAGCGTTCGCAACCGAACATCCTCACCATCGTCTGGTTCAGAATATGCTCGGCCGTGTGTGCGGGTGGATATTCATCCTTGTTGTGTGCGTTGAGCACCGGTTCTTCGTTTTCCATATTGTTACGTTTGAATGTTTTATATCTCGTCCGCATCCACCAGACCGCTCATCACAGCGTAGATGGTGAGACTGGAGATGGACTTCAGTCCCAACTTCTCGGAGATGTTCTTGCGGTGGGAGATGACGGTGGTCAGACTGATGTGTAGCTTGTCGGCAATCTCTTTGTTGATGAGGCCCTTTACTAGCAGCACTAGCACCTCCTTCTCACGCGGGGAGAGGTCCACGGCCTGTTGCTGCATGCTCCGCACGTCGGGAGCTTTCACCGGATAACCCTGTGGGTGGGCGCTGTGGTTGAGGTGCAGTATCTGTTTCACCAGCGTCTCCTCCGGCTGACTGGTGTCGAGCACGTGCAGGCCCTGTATGTTCAGCTGTGGCGAGAGGCTGCTGGCCAACAGGATGGTTTTGTGCTTGCGCTCGCCGAAGAACGCCGTGTGCTCGAAGTAGATCTGTGCCGTGACGAAGTAGTGCACATAGGCGTCGGGCGTGTCGTCCACCAACTGTTCGAAACTGCTGAAGATGCGTATCACGGCCATGGGTATCAACCGCTCGAGGATGCCCTTCAGTCCCATACCCGAGAGGGTGTTCGCGTCGACTATCGCTATCTCTGGTTGCATCTGAGCCCTTCGTACGTTAAGCGTGAGACATCTGTGTGAGATAAGCGCAAGCCGCTTCGGCACACCGCTCGCCGTCGATGCCTGCCGACACGATGCCGCCTGCATAGCCGGCACCCTCGCCGCAGGGGAACAGTCCGCTCACGGCGACGTGTTGCATCGTCTCTGCCTCGCGCGGTATGCGCACGGGTGAGGAGGTGCGTGTCTCCACACCAATCATCACCGCCTCGTTGGTGAGGAATCCCTTCGACTTGCGGCCGAACTGCTGGAACCCTTCGCTCAAGCGCTGGCTGATGAAGCCCGGCATCCAGAAGTGGAGTGGGGAGGAGACGAGCCCCGGCGAGTAGGAACTGGCGGGCAGGTCGTAGCTCAACTTCTTGCGGGTGAAGTCCACCATACGTTGGGCAGGAGCGGTCTGCCGCATGTTGCCCTGCTGCCAGCAAGCCGCCTCGAGGGCTTCCTGGAACAGCATCATCGCCAGCGGGTGCGACTGCTGTGCCTCCTGCTGTGCGAGTATCTCGTTGCGGAGCGCTTCGTCTGTCGTTGCGGGCGACTGACGTATCATATCCTTTAGTGAAGCGTCGCCCAAGTCCTCGGGGTGCAGCTCCACCACCATGCCCGAGTTGCTCCACTTGGAACCTCGGTTAGAGGGCGACATGCCGTTGACCACAATCTGCGACGGTCCGCTGGCGGCGGGCACCACGAAGCCTCCCGGGCACATGCAGAAGCTGTACACACCGCGTCCGCCCACTTGCGTGACGAAACTGTATTCCGCCGCGGGCAGATAACGTCCGCGCCCCTGTCGGTTGTGGTACTGTATCTGGTCTATCAGCATCGACGGGTGCTCCAGTCGCACGCCCACAGCCAGACCTTTGGCCTCTATCTGCACCTGGTTCTGATGGAGCCAACGGTATACGTCGCGTGCCGAGTGACCGGTGGCCAGGATGACCGGACCATGGAACTCCTTGCCGTTGTGGGTGGTGATGCCCACCACCGTCTGGTTGCGGATGATGAGGCTGTCCATGCGGGTCTCGAAGTGCACCTCGCCGCCACATTGCAGGATGGTGCCTCGCATGTGCTCTATCACGGCCGGCAACTTGTCCGTGCCGATGTGTGGATGGGCATCCACCAGGATGTTGGGGTTGGCTCCGTGTTGGCAGAACACGTTCAGTATCTTCTCCACGTTGCCGCGCTTCTTGCTGCGGGTGTAGAGCTTGCCGTCGGAGTAGGCTCCCGCGCCGCCCTCACCAAACGAGTAGTTCGACTCCGGGTCCACCTTGTGTTGGCGCGAGATGAGGGCGATGTCCTTCTTGCGCTCGTGCACGTCCTTGCCGCGCTCCACCACGATGGGGCGCAGGCCCAGCTCGATGAGGCGCAATGCCGCGAAGAGTCCGCCGGGGCCGGCACCCACCACTATCACCTTGGGTTTCCCCTCCACCGAGTGGTACTCGATGCGTTGGAACGGTTCCTCCTGGGGAAACTCATTGATGTACGCCCTGACGGTCAGGTTCACGTAGATGGTCCGCTGCCTGGCGTCGATGCTCCGCTTTAGTATCCGCACACTCTTTATGGTACGCTCGTCGAGGCCTTTCTCCTGACTGATGTACCGCTTTATCCGTTCTTCGTCGGCCGCCTGTTCGGGCAACAGCCGCAGTTGGTATTCTTCTGTCATCGTTTCTTCTTGTCGTTATCCGAAAAGTTTTCTGAACGCCTCTTCCACCTTCTTCACGGGAATCAGCTCTATCTTGTATTTGCCCGCATCCAGTCCCTGCATGTTGTGCTTGGGTATCAGGAATTGGCTGAATCCGAGTTTCTCCGCCTCGGCGATGCGCTGCTCGATGCGGTTCACGGGACGAATCTCGCCCGAGAGTCCCACCTCGCCCGCCATGCAGACGTTTGCTCTATCTCCACGTCCATATTCGACGAGAGTATGGCGCTGATGACCCCCAGGTCGATGGCGGGATCGTTCACCCGCAGTCCGCCGGCGATGTTGAGGAACACATCCTTCTGCGCCAGCTTGAATCCCACGCGCTTCTCCAGCACCGCCAACAGCATGTTCATCCGTCGCAGGTCGAATCCTGTGGACGAGCGTTGCGGGGTGCCGTAGGCTGCCGTGCTTACCAGGGCTTGCGTCTCGATGAGGAACGGACGGATGCCCTCGATGGCCGCGGCGATGGCGATGCCGCTCATGCCGTCGTGGTCCTGCGAGAGGAGCAGTTCCGAAGGGTTGCTCACCTGTCGCAGTCCGTCCTGCCGCATCTCGTAGATGCCCAGCTCGGCGGTGCTGCCGAAGCGGTTCTTGATGCTGCGCAGTATGCGGTACAGGTAGTGTTGGTCGCCTTCGAACTGCAACACCGTGTCCACAATGTGCTCCAGCACCTTCGGTCCGGCAATGCTGCCCTCCTTGTTGATGTGGCCGATGAGTATCACCGGCACGTTACTCTCCTTGGCGAACTTCAGTATGGCGGCGGCGCACTCCCTCACCTGCACCAGGCTGCCGGGCGATGACTCGGCCGTCTCCGTGGAGATGGTCTGTATGGAGTCGATGATGACAATCTCCGGGTCGGTATTCTTGATGTGGGTGAAGATCTGTTCCAGCGAGGTCTCGCACACGATGAGGCACCCTTGGGCGTTGGGGTGCAGGCGGTCGGCGCGCAGCTTCAACTGTGCGGCGCTCTCCTCGCCGGAGACGTAGAGGATGCGCTTCTCCGTCATCTGCAGCACCGTCTGCATGATGAGGGTCGACTTGCCGATGCCCGGTTCTCCGCCCAGCAGCACCAGTGAGCCCGGCACCAGTCCGCCGCCCAACACGCGGTTTAGCTCCTCGTCGTGCATGTCGATGCGGGTCTCGTTGCCGCTCTCTATCGTCTCCAGCCGTTGCGGCTTGGAGCGCATGCTGCCCACGCCTGCCAACGGACGCTTCGAGAGGGGCTCCTTCTGCACCGTCATCTCCTTGAACGTGTTCCACGACCCGCAAGCCGGACATTTGCCTATCCATCGTGGAGACTCCTGTCCACACTCGCTACATACGTAAACGACCTTTTCCTTTGCCATATTGTGTTACGGGTTAAGTTTATGCTCTATGAAGATGCGAAGATAGTGCAATCTGCAGAGAGAATGAAATTCTGCCTCCTTTTTTTGTCGCACGACCTGTTGGCACCGCGTCTCCTATGTACGAGCGCCGCGCCTCCTATATGTAATAAGGTATAAGCGGGGGAAAACCTTCGCCTCGGATGCCCCTAGGGCACGGCGCTTGACAAATTTTGCTCCCTTTTGATAGAATTATTGATAAAAGTATGCGGATATAATAAATTATTATTATTTTTGCCGCGTCAAAAAAGAAAATGTCTGTGCAATGACAACGGTATCTCTGTATACAACCAGTACGGCGTGGTTCGTGTCGATGATGACCACCACGCGAATGACGACCCTTAGGGGTTAGGGTTAGTATATAGTGTTTCTACGTGATACACGCTTACGGATGTAAGCAAAACAAATCAACTGATTTTTTAATTCTTTGTGTGAGCGTTCCCTTGGCAAGGACGGGGGAAGAGGCTTGCCAATAATAACTAGATTATGAAAGTAATGAAATTTGGCGGAACGTCCGTTGGTTCCGTAAACAGTATACTGAATGTAAAAAGCATTGTTGAATCACAAAATGAACCGGTTATCGTTGTCGTGTCCGCCCTCGGTGGCATCACGGACAAACTGATACACTGCTCGAAGACAGCCGTCGCCGGCGACCTCACCTACGAGGACGAGTTCCGCGAGATAGTGGACCGCCACATTAACATGGTGAAGGCCGTCATCCCCGAAGGCGAGAAGCAGGACGCTCTGCTCGACAAGATCGGACGCCTGCTCAACGAGCTGAAGGACATCTACCAAGGACTCTACCTGATAAAGGACCTCTCGCCCAAGACCTCCGCCACCATCGTCAGCTACGGCGAGCGCATCTCCTCGCAGATTGTGGCACAGCTCATCCGGGGCGCACAGTGGTACGACTCGCGCACCTTCATCAAGACCGAGAAGAAACACTCCAAACACATCCTCGACTCCGACCTCACCAACAAGCTGGTGAAGGAGGCCTTCAGTCCGCTGCCACAGGTGGCCCTCGTGCCAGGATTCATCTCCACGGACAAGAACAGCGGCGAGGTGACCAACCTGGGACGTGGCGGTTCGGACTACACCGCAGCCATCATCGCCGCCGCCCTCGATGCCGACAGCCTGGAGATATGGACCGATGTGGACGGATTCATGACCGCCGACCCGCGCGTCATCTCCTCCGCCTACACCATCAACGAACTGAGCTATGTGGAGGCCATGGAACTCTGTAACTTCGGAGCCAAGGTGGTCTATCCGCCTACCATCTATCCGGTCTTCCACAAGAATATACCTATCCTGATAAAGAATACCTTTAAGCCCGAGAGTGCCGGCACGGTCATCAAGTACGAGACCAACGACGACTCGCGCGCCATCAAGGGCATCTCGTCCATCAACAACACCAGCCTGCTCAACGTGACCGGCCTCGGTATGGTGGGCGTTATCGGTGTGAACCACCGCATCTTCCGCACGTTGGCCGAGAACGGCATCAGCGTGTTCCTCGTGTCGCAGGCCTCCTCGGAGAACTCAACCTCCATCGGTATGCGCGAGGAGGATGCCGAGTTGGCTCGCCAGATCCTGGACCAGGAATTCGCCAAAGAGATAGAGATGGGCGAGATGGCCCCCATGAGCATCGAGTCGGGACTGGCCACCGTGGCCATCGTGGGCGAGGGTATGCGCCACACTCCCGGTATCGCCGGTAAACTCTTCGGCACACTGGGACGCAACGGCATCAACGTCATCGCCTGCGCCCAAGGCTCGTCCGAGACCAACATCTCCTTTGTGGTGGACGGCAAGCAACTGCGCAAGACGCTCAACGTCATCCACGACAGCTTCTTCCTCTCCGAATACCAAGTGCTCAACCTCTTCATCTGCGGCGTGGGCACCGTGGGCGGCAGTCTGATAGAGCAACTGCGTACCCAGCAGGAACGTCTGAAGCAAGAGCGCGGACTGAAGCTCAACGTGGTGGGCATCATCAACGGCCATCACGCCATGTTCCGCCGCGAGGGCTTCAACCTCAACACCTATCGCGAGGAGTTGGAGCAGAGCGAGCCCAGCTCCCTGCAGCGCATCCACGACGAGGTGATAGGCATGAACATCTTCAACTCCGTGTTTGTGGACTGCACCGCCAGCACCGAGGTGGCTTCGCTCTACAAGGAGTTCCTGCAACACAACATCTCCGTGGTGGCTGCCAACAAGGTGGCGGCATCGTCGCGCTACGACAACTACAAGGAGCTGAAGCAGACCGCCCGCAAACGCCAGGTGAAGTTCCTCTTCGAGACCAACGTGGGTGCCGGCCTGCCCATCATCAACACCATCAACGACCTGATTGCCAGTGGCGACAAGATACTGAAGATAGAGGCTGTGCTCAGCGGCACCCTCAACTATCTGTTCAACACCCTCAGCGCCGACATCCCCTTCAGCCGGGCCGTGCGCATGGCCAAGGAGGAGGGATACTCCGAGCCCGACCCGCGCATCGACCTCAGCGGCAAGGATGTCATCCGCAAGCTGGTGATCCTGGCCCGCGAAGCCGGATACCGCCTGGAACAGGAGGATGTGGAGGCCAACCTCTTCATCCCGCGCGACTTCTTCGAAGGCACGTTGGACGAGTTCTGGAAGAAGTTGCCCTCGCTGGACGCTGATTTCGAGGCCCGTCGTCAGCAACTGGAGAAGGAGAACAAGCGTTGGCGCTTCGTGGCCTGTCTCAACGAAGGCAAGGCTTCCGTGTCGTTGCGCGAGGTGGACAGCAAACACCCCTTCTACAATCTGGAGGGCAGCAACAACATCATCCTCCTTACCACGGAGCGCTATCGGGAGTACCCGATGCTCATTCAAGGTTACGGAGCCGGTGCCAGCGTGACGGCCGCTGGCGTGTTTGCCGACATCATGAGCATCGCCAACATCTGATAGCGGAAAGGCCCCGGCCGCTGGTGGCGGGGGCAGTGATTATATAATGAACTTAACGAGAGAGCGAAAATGAAACACATTATCATTTTGGGCGACGGTATGGCCGACTGGGCCGTGAAGTCATTGAATAACCAAACATTGCTGCAGCACGCGCATACCCCTTACATGGATATGCTCGCACGCAAGGGACGTACGGGACGGCTGATTACCGTGGCTCCCGGTTTCCACCCAGGCAGCGAAGTGGCCAACATGTCCGTCATCGGATATAACCTGCCGAAGGTGTACGAGGGTAGGGGACCGCTGGAGGCCGCCAGCATCGGTGTGGACCTGAAGCCGGGCGAGATGGCCATGCGCTGTAACCTGGTCTGCATCGAAGGCGAGATATTGAAAAACCACTCCTCTGGCCACATCACCACCGAGGAGGCGGACGAACTGATAAAGTTCCTGCAACAGGAACTGGGCAACGACCGGGTGCACTTCTACACCGGCGTGCAGTATCGCCACCTGTTGGTGGTCAAAGGGGGCAACAAGCAGTTGGACTGCACCCCTCCGCACGACGTGCCCTTGAAACCCTTCCGCCCGTTGCTGGTGAAGCCGCTCGCCCCCGAGGCGAAGGAGACCGCCGACCTGCTGAACGACCTGATACTGAAGTCGCAGGAGCTGCTGCGCAACCATCCCGTGAACCTGCGCCGCATCGCCGCCGGCAAAGACCCCGCCAACAGCATCTGGCCCTGGTCGCCCGGTTACCGTCCGCAGATGGAACCCCTCTCCGTCACCTACCCCTCTATTCGCAAGGGTAGCGTCATCTCTGCCGTGGACCTCATCAAAGGCATCGGATACTACGCCGGCCTGCGCAACATCAGTGTGGAAGGGGCCACCGGACTCTACGACACCAACTATGAAGGAAAAGTGGAGGCCGCCCTGAAGGCGCTGAAAGACGAGGATTTCGTATATTTGCACATCGAAGCCAGCGACGAGGCCGGTCACGAGGGCGACATACCACTGAAGCTCCGGACCATAGAGAACCTCGACAGCCGTGTCGTGGGCCCCGTCTACGAGGCGGTGAAGAACTGGTCCGAGCCTGTGGCCATAGCCGTGTTGCCCGACCATCCGACTCCCTGTGAGCTGCGCACCCACACCGCCGAGCCTGTGCCGTTCCTCATCTACTATCCCGGCATCGAGCCGGACAGTGTGCAGCGGTTCGACGAGGTTGCCTGTGTGGACGGTGTCTATGGTCTGATGAAAGAAAACGAGTTTATGAACGAATTTATGAAGTACTGAAGATATGAATTACTATAGCACAAACGGTAAATCACCGAAAGCTTCACTCCACGACGCGGTAGTGAAGGGGCTCGCTCCCGACAAGGGACTCTACATGCCCGAGAAAATCAAACCCCTGCCCAACAAGTTCTATCGCACCATCGACCGGCTCTCGTTCCAGGAGATAGCCTATCAGGTGGCCGACGCTTTCTTTGGCGAGGACATCCCGGCGGAGGCCCTGAAGTTCATCGTGTCGGACACGCTGAGCTTCGATGTGCCCGTGGTGAACGTGTCGGACAACATCTATTCGCTGGAGCTCTTCCATGGCCCTACGCTGGCCTTCAAGGATGTGGGCGCGCGCTTCATGGCCCGTCTGTTGGGTTACTTCATCCAGCAGGAGGAACAGAAAGAGGTGAACGTGCTGGTGGCAACCTCCGGCGACACCGGCAGTGCCGTGGCCAACGGCTTCCTCGGTGTGAAGGGCATCCATGTCTACGTGCTCTATCCGAAGGGTAAGGTGAGCGAGATTCAGGAGAAGCAGTTCACTACGCTGGGTAAGAACATCACCGCCATCGAGGTGGACGGCGTGTTCGACGACTGCCAGGCCCTGGTGAAGAGCGCCTTCATGGACGAGGAGCTCAACCAACACATGAAGTTGACTTCGGCCAACTCCATCAACGTGGCGCGTTTCCTGCCGCAGGCATTCTACTACTTCTATGCCTACGCTCAGATGAAGGAGCAAGGCAAGGCCGACAACCTGGTCATCTGTGTGCCGAGCGGCAACTTCGGCAACATCACCGCCGGACTGTTCGCCAAGCGTATGGGCCTACCCGTGAAGCGTTTCATCGCCGCCAACAACCGCAACGACATCTTCTACAACTACCTGCAGACGGGTGTCTACAGTCCGAAAGCCTCTGTGGCCACCATCGCCAACGCCATGGATGTGGGTGACCCGAGCAACTTCGCCCGCATCCTCGACCTCTACAAAGGTTCGCATGCCGACATCGTGAAGGAGATCTCCGGTGCCACCTACACCGACGACCAGATACGCGACACAGTAGCCCGTGTGTTCCAGAGCTACGGCTACCTGCTCGATCCTCACGGTGCCTGTGGCTATCGTGCCTTGGAGGAGGGCCTTCGGGAGGGAGAGTCCGGCGTGTTCCTCGAGACCGCTCACCCCGCCAAGTTCCGCGACGTGGTGTCAGCCATCATCCAGCAGGATGTTGAGATTCCCGCTGGTCTGAAAGCCTTCATGAATGGCAAGAAGCAGACCGTCCCCATGAGCAAGGACTTCGCCTCCTTCAAGCAATACCTGATGCAGCAGTAAGTCGACTCCCCGCTGATGTGCGGATATAAGATACTCCCTCCGAGAGGGTAGCAAACCGGATAGTAGTTCGGGTCGCTGCTCTCTCGGTGATTCTGTAACTGGAATATGATATAAACTCATAGATGACAATGGACGATGAAGTTTTGATTGCCAATTTCTTTAGAGTTGGTTATAATGGTGATAAGACTATAAGAAAAAGTAATTTGGGATGGTCTGATACGATTATTCAGGACGCCCAATCCGATGACCCGGAAACGATATTCAGATATATCGTTGAAATTGTAGGGTTAAATATCCTGTTCTATTGGATGGAAGACCGTCAGTGGTATACAATAGAGACAGAGAAAGACCCGATTGAAGTTCGTCGTATTTATCCAAATCCGAATTGGGATGGAAAGTGCGAATACACAAAGGCTGGGAAGGAGGGCTACCCTTCAACATGCTCTGCCGGTGAGGTTCTGGCTACTTTTGAAGACCCGACTATGGTTTGGGATGAACTTAAGATTAATGGAACGCCAATTGGAAAGGTTTTAGCCAACTCGGTAATCACTGATTTAGATTAATTGTGAATAGCCGACTCATTCATCGTGGGTCGGCTATTCCTTAAAACTGTATGAGCTTTGGCGCATCCCGGAAGCAACGTCGCTTCCGCTTGCAGCCATAGGTGGTAGCATTGGCGCGTGGCGCGTCATGAAAGCGTGGCACTACCATCTCCGGGTAAAGATGGATGCCTCGAGAAAACCGACAAATCGGGAATGAAGTAAAAGGATGAAGGAAAAGACAATGCAATGAAGGAAAAGAACCTAATACATCGTCAGGTAGGGTGTAAGAGTGATAAAAGAAGTGATAAAAGAAATGATAATAAGAGTGATAAAAGGAATGATAATAAATCGTTGATAATAAGAGCGTTGAGGAAAGTGATAAAAGGGATGGTGATAAAAGGAGTGATAATAGAAGTGATAACTTCATAGCTGAAGGAAAAAAAGTGAAGGAAAAGAAGGCGATGTGAAGGAAAAGGATGAAGGAAAAGAGAATACAATGAAGGAAAAGGATGATTTCTCATTATCTTTGCATGATGAAACCCATAAACTGACAAAACAATATGGCAAAAGTAGGTTACATATG
>CAYZVH010000076.1:0-14042 GCA_964481755.1 uncultured Bacteroides sp.
CAGCAGGGCCGCATTGAACTTTCCGCTCGGCTGCTTAGTGGAGACGGGTTGCACGGCAAACACCTTTCCACGGGTATGTACCACCAGATAGAGTTCTTTCGGGAACTGCATCACGTCGGGTTTCAGTATCTGAAAGTACACCATTCCCTTGCGTTGCACCAACGAAAGGGCCACACCGCTGGTTTCCGCTTGGGGCAACGGGAAGCTGCGCTCCACCCCATCCGCGGAAACGAACTGGGCATAGTAGTTGATGCCCGCTTCGGGTTCGAAGTTCATCACGCCCATGCCGTCGTGTACGGTGCGCAGGTCGCTGACCGTGTCGCCCCGCTCATTGAGCAATGCCCCGACGAGCTCACACGAGTAGCCGTCGGCCCGCTGGGCTTTGAAGGCGACTTTCTGCGACACGCCTTGCAGCAGGGCCCCGCCTTCGGGAAAGAACTGCACGGAGTAGTTCTTGGAGTAATCGGGGATGAAGAAGGTGTTCTGGTATACATAGGTTTTGTCGTCGAAGGAGACCTCGATGCGTCGCTTGGCGTCCGTCGACAGGTCGGGCAGATCAATCATCATCCGCCCTTCGTCATCGGTCTTGGCGGACTGTTTCTGCAGTAGCTTATTGTTTTCGTAGACGCGGCAGCGCACCATAACCTGCTTATAGGGTTCATCGTCGCTCTTCACGAAGGAGAAGCGGGCGTTCCATCCCTTCTTCTCCGCCGGGGTGTAGGTGACGGTGGTCTGCACGTTCCGGTCTATCGCGTTCTCTATCCGCAGTTTCCGTTGGAAGAAGAAGTCGGGCCCCACGTTTTGCATCCAGCTGGAGTAGCCGCGCACGTAGTATTCCCCCGAGGGCACCGTTGCCGGTATGGTCAAGGCGTTACAGAGTCCGATGGAGTCGCGGGCTATCTTCTTGCGAACGAGCAGCGAGTCTTTGCGGTTCAGCAGTTCCACCGTCACAAAGTTCTCGGGGATATTGGTACGGTGGGTCATAGCGTTCAACAGGTAGGCCCGGAACCAGATGTTCTCCCCGGCGCCATAGTAGGGCTTGTCCAGATGGAGATAGAGTTTCTCTTGCGGGAAAGCGGTCAGCGACTTGAAGTAATGAACGATACTGTCCTTTGTGGCTTGTGCT
The DNA here is from genome assembly GCA_964481755.1 of uncultured Bacteroides sp. GTDB lineage: Bacteria > Bacteroidota > Bacteroidia > Bacteroidales > Bacteroidaceae > Phocaeicola_A. The sequence goes on from CAYZVH010000076.1 coordinate 1,127, forward strand.
GAAAGAGGAGACAGCACCGCTGTCAAGGCGACAGCGGCCCACAACCGTTTATAGTTGAGAGCAATGTTTATCATGGTACTTACAGATTATGGTTCCGCCCTACATCGCTCCCGTGAGAGTCCTCGCACGGAGCACTGTAGGCGAAAACGTTGCAAACTTACAAAAAAGAGTTCGAACTCCCTCACTATTAGCCTTGAAAATGTCCCGAAGTGAAGTCTATAGTCCATCCTATATAAACTATAAGGCAACAGGAAGTTAAAAACGAAAATTATTTTTTCATATTCCGCTTATTTGCCGTAACTTTGCGGCCTAATTCATAGGTATAGTATGCAGAATATTAGAAACATTGCCATTATTGCGCACGTCGACCATGGTAAAACTACCCTTGTCGACAAGATGATGTTGGCTGGTCACTTGTTCAGGAACGACCAGACAAACGGGGAGTTGGTGCTGGACAACAACGACCTGGAGCGTGAGCGAGGCATAACGATTCTTTCGAAGAACGTATCCATCAATTACAAAGATACAAAGATCAATATCATCGATACTCCGGGACACGCCGACTTCGGTGGCGAGGTGGAGCGTGTGCTCAATATGGCCGACGGTTGCATCCTCTTGGTGGATGCCTTCGAGGGCCCGATGCCACAGACCCGCTTCGTGTTGCAGAAGGCCTTGCAGATAGGCTTGAAGCCGATTGTGGTTGTCAACAAGGTGGACAAACCCAACTGTCGTCCCGAGGAGGTCTACGAGATGGTGTTCGACCTCATGTTCAGCCTCAACGCTACCGAGGACCAGCTGGACTTCCCCGTGCTCTATGGCTCGGCCAAGAACAACTGGATGGGCGAAGACTGGAAGACGCCTACCGGCACCATCACCCCGTTGTTGGATGCCATCATCAAATATATCCCCGCTCCGAAGATGTTGGAGGGAACGCCGCAGATGCTGATCACATCACTCGACTATTCGTCCTACACCGGACGTATCGCCGTGGGCCGTGTGCACCGTGGCACCTTGACGGAGGGTATGAACGTGACCCTCGCGCGCCGCGACGGCACCCAGGTGAAAGCGAAAATCAAAGAGCTGCACACCTTCGAGGGACTGGGCCGCAAACGTGCGGAGTCTGTATCCTCCGGTGACATCTGTGCCATCGTAGGCATCGACGGTTTCGAGATTGGCGACACCATCTGCGACTACGAGAATCCCGAGCCGCTACCACCTATCGCCATCGACGAGCCTACCATGAGCATGCTGTTCGCCATCAACGACTCTCCGTTCTTCGGCAAAGAGGGTAAGTACGTTACCTCACGCCACATACAGGACCGTCTGACTAGGGAACTCGACAAGAACTTGGCCCTGCGCGTCCGCAAGAGCGAGGAGGACGGCAAGTGGGTAGTGTCCGGACGTGGTGTGCTCCACCTCTCCGTGCTCATCGAGACCATGCGTCGCGAGGGATACGAGTTGCAGGTAGGCCAGCCGCAGGTTATCTTCAAAGAGGTGAACGGTGTGAAGTGCGAGCCTATCGAAGAACTCACCATCAGCGTACCCGAGGAGTTCTCGAGCAAGATGATTGATATGGTGACGCGCCGCAAGGGTGAGATGACCTCCATGGAGACGCAGGGCGACCGCGTCAACATCGAGTTCAACATCCCCTCACGAGGCATCATCGGCTTGCGTACCAATGTGCTGACCGCTTCGCAAGGAGAGGCCATCATGGCACACCGCTTCAAGGAATACCAGCCTTACAAGGGCGAGATAGAGCGCCGCACCAACGGCTCCATCATCGCCATGGAGAGCGGAACGGCTTTTGCATACGCCATCGACAAGTTGCAGGATAGAGGTCGCTTCTTCATCTACCCGCAAGACGAGGTCTATGCTGGACAGGTGGTGGGTGAACACGTTCACGAGAACGACTTGGTGGTGAACGTCACCAAGAGCAAGAAGCTGACCAACATGCGTGCTTCCGGTTCCGACGACAAGGCCCGCATCATCCCGCCCGTCATCTTCTCACTGGAGGAAGCGCTGGAGTACATCAAGGAGGATGAGTACGTGGAGGTTACCCCCAAGAGTATGCGTATGCGTAAGATTATCCTCGACGAGATGGAGCGTAAGCGCGCCAACCGCTAACGGAGGTTTCTTGCGGGAATGTACTTGAACAAAAGTCCATTTACACGATATAGAATAGCCGGTTCCCTTGGGGACTGGCTATTTTTCGTTAATACGCCCCGCATACCCTCTGCATATCAAATAATTGTTGTATGTTTGCACCAAGAAAGTGTGACCCAGGGGTTCCGCCTCGGGTCATGAAAAGGGAATCAGGTGCAAGACCTGAACAGTACCCGCTGCTGTGAGTCCCTCTCCCTCCCGCCCACGGGAAGGACGTTTCGGTTCATCAACCTCTGTACCACTGGCATCCGTGCCGGGAAGGTCTCCACCGAAGCGAAAGGGACGAGTCAGAAGACCTGCTTTCTTGAGTTTACCTACAGATGGATGGACATCAGTACCTGCGGGATTTACGGGGACGGCCATTGGACTTCGTGCTGAAAGCCAGCTGCCTTTCCGGGCTGGACTCTCCTCGCTATTGTGCTACCCATGCTTCATTCTTCTGTTCGACAGGACAAGAACACATATTGTATTAATAGGATAATAAATAACATGATGCATCTGCGACATCTTATACTGAGCACTGCCCTCGTGGGCGGCCTCTTCACCTTCTGTGGTTGCGACAGCGAGAGCGGCACCGACACAGAGGATTTTCTCGGTGCCGACAACGGAATCTTCATCCTCAACGAGGGGAACTTCCAGGCGGGCAACTCCACACTCACGTTCTACAACCCCAAGGACCTCACCGTACAGAACGGTGTCTTCAACCGGGCAAATGGTTATAAGCTAGGCGACACAGGCCAGTCCATCACCATCTATGGCACCAATGCCTACATCGCTGTGGAGAACTCGGGCATCATCTGGAAGATTGATGTCAACACCTTCAAGGTGGAGGGGGAGTTCAAGTCCTCCGACACGGGCGGCAAGATGATAGACCCGCGCTACATCCACTTCGCCAGCTCCACCAAGGCCTACGTCACGGACCTCTACGCTCCCTACGTGAACGTCTTCAACCCGACGACAATGGAGTATGTGAAGTCCATCCCCACGGGACAACCTACCGTCGACAAGTATGCCTCCACCGAGGAGATGGTGCAGTACGACAAGTACCTCTTCGCCAACTGCTGGAGCTACAGCAACAAGATTCTCGTCATCGACATGGAGAAGGATGAGGTAGATGGTGTCATCGAGCTACCCAGCATGCAACCCAAGAGCATGAAGATAGACCGCAACGGGAAGATATGGGTCATCACGGACGGCGGATACTCCGGCAGTGAGTATGGCGACGACGTGCCTCACCTCTTCAAGATAGATGCCGCCACTCGCACTATCGAGCAGGACCAGGCGTTGGATGCCGACGAGGCGAATGTGCAGATTGCCATGAACGGCACCCGCGATACGCTCTACCTCATCAACAACGATGTCTACCGCATGGCGGTCAGCGACAAGCACCTCCCCGTGCGCCCCTTCATCGAGGCCGCGAAGGACAAGGACGGCAAGCGCCACAAACTCTACGGACTGGGCGTGAACCCCTCCAACAGCGAGGTGTATGTGAGCGACGCCATCGACTACCAGCAGGCAGGCGTGGTTTACCGCTACTCTTCACAGGGTGAACTCATCGACAAGTTCTACGTAGGCATCAACCCCAACGGATTCGCTTTTAGGACCAGTTATACGTATTAACCCTCAACGAGCGACAATGAGACCCTATTGGATAGTTCTACTCTTTGGCCTAGTCCTGTTGCAGGCCTGCGGCAACGACGCCCCTGGTGAGTCCGCCGAGCCGCCCGTCATCAGCCTCGATGTGGAGTCGGCACGCTACAAGGTAAAGGCCGGTCGCGACCTGACGATAGTCCCCACTTACCAGCATGTGGACTCCCGGACCACCTACAGTTGGACAATGGACAGCCAGGTGATAGGCAACGAACCGACTTACACCTTCAACCAATCCACCATCGGCGACTACTTCATCACCCTCGTGGTGACCAACAGCGCAGGCAGCGCGCAAGAAGAGCTCAAGGTCTCCGTCGTGGCACCGGATGCCCCGTTCATCACGCTCTACACGCCCGAAGGCGGATACAAAGTGGCCTCGGGGCAAGAACTGCAGCTCTCCCCCGAGGTGGAGAACGCCTCGACCTCCACCTTCCAGTGGAGCGTCAATGGCAAAGCAGAAAGCATGGAGAAAGATTTTACCTTCAAGCAGAGCACTATAGGAACCTACACCGTGAAGTTCACCGCCCGCAACGCAGATGGCGAGGACTCAGTGGAGCTGACCATCAACGTGTGCACACCCTCGGAGTTGCCCTTCAGCTGGAAGTTCCAGCAGACCGTCTACAACGTGGCCGAGGGTCGTTCCGTCAAGGTGAAGGCATACTTCATAGAGAACGATTTCGACGCCACATACATCTGGCGGCTCAATGGTGAGACAGTGTCGGAAGGCAACGCCACGGAATACATCTTCAAGGGAGAGAAGCAGGGAACATACACACTCTCGCTGACCATGAAGAACGAATACGCTGAGCAGACACAACAATTCACGCTGAACGTCTGTCCGCCCGAGGGAACTTACTACCGGGCCACCACCGCCTCCAGCAAACCGATGGTGAACAAGGTGTACGAGTACATGCCAGCTCCCGGCCATCAGGTGAACGGTTACAAATACGGGGCCTCGTTCCCCGACGGCTGCACCATGGAACAGGCCTGCGACCATATATTAAATAATGTATGGAACAAGATGTACAACATCTCGTTGGGCTCCTGCGGTGGATACGTCGTAGCTGGGTTCGACCATAGTGTGGACAACAGCGGGGGCGACTGGGACCTGCTCATCAAAGGCAACCCCTACGGATACCAGTCCGAGCCGGGCATCGTCTGGGTGAGCCAGGATGTCAATGGCAACGGCTTGCCGGACGACCAGTGGTACGAACTCGCCGGGTCAGAGTATGGCACGACCAACAGCACCTACGAGTATGCTATCACCTACTACCGCCCCACCGCGAAAGCCTCGTCGGTGAAGTGGACCGACAACCAAGGAAAGAGCGGCACGGTGCCCTACATGAGCGATTGGAACACCAAGGATTACTATTGGCAGGAGTGGGTACCCACCGATGCCAACAACAGCCACACCTACTACGGCACACAGTTACGCGACCGGTCGACCTACGAGAACGGTGTTTCCACCATCCCGCCCTACGACTGGGGCTATGCCGACAACGAGAGCAGTGTGGACTACTTCAGCGAGCCGAAGCTGGGCGTTGCCGTCGGCCACTTCAAGTTGTCCAACGCCAAGACCTTTGACCATCAGGATGCCAACCTGCGATACATCGACTTCGTCAAGGTGCAGACCGGGCAGATAGGCTACACCCCCAACCTGGGCGACATCTCCACCGAAGTGCACTACATCTCGGACTATCACTTGGACGACATCTCGCTCCACCCAACGGAATAAGAAGCATGAAAAGACTCTTCACATACATCGCATTGCTGGGGCTCACAGGTCTGCCCTCTTTCGCGCAACAGCAGAAGGAGGCCTACCAACTGAGCATCCAGGAGGTGACCGTGCAAGGCAAGCGACCCCTCAAGCAGGTGGGCATCCAGCGCACCGTGCTCGACTCGCTCACCCTGCACGACAACATCGCGCAGAGCATGGCGGACATACTCACGCAGAACGCCACCGTGTTCGTCAAGAGCTACGGGCGCGCCACACAGTCGACCGCGGAGTTCCGCGGCACGTCCCCCTCGCACACACAGGTCACCTGGAACGGCATGCGCATCAACTCGCCCATGCTCGGCACGGTGGACTTCTCCCTCATCCCCGCCTACTTCATGGACGAGGCGGCGCTCTACCACGGAGCCTCGTCCATCGCCCTCACCGGAGGCGGACTGGGTGGAGCGGTGGAGCTCAACACGGCATCCACCCGCGAACGGGGCTGGGGGCTACAGTACGTGGGAGGCGTCGGGTCATTCGACACGTATGACAATTTTCTGCGTCTCAACTACGGCAGCCGCCACTGGAAGAGTTCCACCCGCGTGGTCTACGCGACAGCCAAGAACCGCTACAAGTACACCAACTACGACAAACAGGGGCACCCCGAGGAACGCAACCGAAGCGGCTACTTCGACGACCTCCACCTGCTGCAGGACCTCTCCTACCGCACCGACAACGGCCACCGCTTCAACCTATCGGTGTGGCACACCTCATCGCTGCGTGGACTGCCCTTCCTCAGTGTGGACTACAAGAGCGACCTCGACTTCACCAACGAGCAGCAGATCAACACCACCCGCGGGGTGCTCTCGTGGGACTTTGCCCGCGAGCGGACGAAGTGGTCAGTCAAGGCCGGCTACACCTACTCCGACGTGGCCTACGACTACACCACCAAACACTCCGAGACCTCGTCGGACATCACCCACTCACGCAGCTACAACAACACCTACTTCGGACAGTTCAGTGTGGACTACTCCCCCACCGAGCGTTGGTTCTTCACCGGCAACCTCGCCGCGTACGAGAACGGTGTGAAGAGTAGCGACAAGAGTCCCTTCCACATCGGCGACAACTACGATAAGCGGCGGTTCGAGCTGACTGCCAGCCTCTCCGCCCGTTGGCGCGCCACCGAGCGACTCTCCCTGGCCGCCTGCGTCCGGCAAGAGGCTTACGGGGGCGACTTCATCTCCCCCATCACGGCCGGCTTTGTCGACTACGTCATCTACAAGCCCTGGAACCTGGTGGCGAAGGCCTCCATTGCCCGCAACTACCGCTACCCCAGCATGGACGACTGCTACTTCCAGCCGGGCGGCAACCCCGACCTGCAGCCGGAGCATGGCTTCACCTACGACGGAGGCTTCGAGTGGAACGTCCAGCGGAAGCGCTTCTCCTTCGGTGGTAACATCGCCCTCTTCGATTCGCACATCACCGACTGGATACTGTGGACACCCACCGCCAAAGGGTTCTGGAGCCCGTCCAACGTGAAGAAGGTGCACAACTACGGCGTGGAGTTCACACTCAACGGCAGCTGGAGACCAACGCCCGACTGGCGGCTCCTGCTGGACGCCAGCTTCGCGCAGACCCCCTCGAAGAACATGGGCGAGAAGGTCAACTCCGACGATGCCTCCTACGGCAAGCAGCTCTGCTACGTGCCCAAGACATCCGCCAACCTCTCTCTGCGGGCGGAGTGGAAGAGCTGGGCAGTGGGCTACAAGTGGTGCCACTACAGCGAACGGTTCACCACCACCAGCAACGAGGTGAACTACATCACCGGACGACTGAAGCCCTACTACATGAGCAACCTCTCCGTGGAGAAGCGGTTCACCTGCAAGTGGGCGGACTGGTCCGTCAAGGGAGTGGTCAACAACCTGCTCAACACGGAGTATGTGACGGTACTGAGCCGCCCCATGCCCCGCCGCAACTACGAACTCTTCATCGACATCCGTCCCCGGTTGGGGAAGAGGGGTCGGTGAGCCCAATACCTAATCTGTCACGATAATGAGAACTACTACACTTTGCATACTGCTTTCCTTGCTGGGCTTCTGCATAGCCTGTCAAAGTAAGAAACAAGTTTCAGCTGAGGGGGAACCCATGAAGTTGACCTACGCCTCGAACCTCACCATCCGCAAGGCCAACGGATTCACCACCGTCACGATACGCAACCCGTGGGACACCCTCAAGACCCTGCATACCTACGTGCTCGTGCCTAAGGAGGCAGAACTACCCACGCCGCTCCCCGAAGGTACACTGATACGCACACCGCTCCAGCGGGCCGTGGTCTACTCGTCGGTACACTGCAGTCTGCTCCTGCAGATTGGCGCCCTGGAGTCTATCGCCGGTATCTGCGATTTGCAGTACATCAAACTGCCGGAGGTGCACGACCGCTGTGCCTCGGGCCGCATCACGGACGTAGGAAATGGCATGGCCCCCAACGTGGAGATGATTATCGACCTGGATGCCGACGCCATCCTGCTCTCCCCCTTCGAGAACAGCGGAGGCTATGGGCGGGTGGAGAAGATAGGCATCCCCATCATCGAGTGCGCGGACTACATGGAGGTGTCGCCCTTGGCTCGGGCCGAGTGGATGCGCTTCTACGGACTGCTGTTCGGCCACAACGAGGAGGCCGACAGTCTGTTCGCTACGGTAGAGAAGAATTATCTGGAGCTGAAGGCCTTGGTCGACACGGTAGACGAACGCCCCAGCCTCATCAGTGACATGAAGAGTGCCTCCATCTGGTATGTGCCCGGCGGTAAGAGCACCCTCGGCATGCTCTACAAGGATGCCGGGGCGGACTACCTTTGGGCGGACGACAACCACAGTGGGTCTGTGGCCTTGGCCCCCGAGACGGTGCTCGACAAAGGTCAGTCGGCTGACGTCTGGGTCATCAAGTACAACCAACCGACGGACAAGACCCTGCGTGAGCTGAAGGCGGACTATGCGCCCTACGCCCGCTTCAAGTCGTTCCGCCAGAGGCAGGTGTACGGGTGCAACACCGGCATCGTTCCCTTCTACGAGGATACACCCTTCCGGCCCGACCGCCTGCTGAAGGACTACATCAAACTGTTTCACCCACAGCTGTTGCCCGATTACCAGTTGCAGTACTTCAAAAAGTTAGAGGAATGAACCGGGACATGATACACTCCACCGGCATGAAGTACAGCCTGCTGCTGGCAGCGCTCATCCTACTGTTGTTTGTGGGCAACCTGGTCTTCGGCTCGGTGCGGATACCGCCCAGCGCCACACTCGACATCTTGCTGGGACGCGACGTGGAGCGCGAGAGTTGGCGCTTCATCCTGCTGGAGTCACGCATCCCGCAGGCGGTGACGGCCCTCCTCTGCGGAGCGTCGCTTGCCGTCACGGGACTCATACTGCAGACACTCTTCAACAACCCCTTGGCAGGACCCTCCATACTGGGCATCAACTCCGGAGCTAACCTGGGTGTGGCGCTGGTGATGCTCTCCGGCGGGGGTGCCGTAGCAGCCAGCTCGTTCAGTTTCTCCGGCTTCTTCGCCGTCATAGCGGGAGCCTTCGTGGGAGCCATGGCGGTCATGGGACTCATCCTCTTCTTCTCCACCCTCTGCAAGAACAATGTGATGTTGCTGATTATCGGCATCATGATAGGTTACCTCACCTCGTCGCTCATCTCGCTGCTCAACTTCTTCGCCACAGCTGAGGGGGTGCACTCGTATATGGTGTGGGGACTGGGCAACTTCGGCGGTGTCTCCTCCACACAGTTGCCTTTCTTCACCGTGGTCTCCCTGCTCGCCTTGGCGGGAGCGCTGCTCTACATCAAACCGCTCAACGCCCTGCTGCTGGGCATCCGCTACGCCGAGAACCTAGGCATCAACATCCGCCGGGTGCGCAATGGACTACTCTTCATCACGGGGCTGCTGACGGCCATCACCACAGCCTTCTGCGGGCCCATCGCCTTCATCGGATTGGCAGTGCCCCACGTGGCACGTCTCATGTTGGGCACCTCTAACCACAACTCGCTCATGCCGGTCACCCTGCTGTTGGGAGCCGCCGTGGCGTTGCTCTGCAACCTGCTCTGCATCCTGCCGGGCGAGTCGGGCATCATCCCGCTCAATGCCGTCACCCCAATACTGGGCGTGCCGGTCATCATCTATGTGATTATCCGACAACGTAAAATCCAATATTTCAACTGATATGGAGAAGCATCCTGTGATGAAAGCCGACCACCTGGCCATCGGCTACCGGACCAACAAACGGAGCGAGTGCGCCATACACCGCGACCTCAACTTTATGTTGTATGCGGGCGAGATGACCTGTCTGTTGGGCCCGAACGGTGTGGGCAAGTCTACCTTGCTGCGTACGTTGGCTTGCTTTCAGCCTGCCCTTTCGGGGGAACTATTGTTCGAGGGACGGCCGATAGGTCAGCTCAACGAGCGCGAGCTGTCGCGCAAGATTGGCGTGGTGCTGACGGACAAGACGCAGGTGGGCGGACTCACCGTCTACGAGTTGGTGTCGTTGGGTCGCCAGCCCCACACGGGATTCTTCGGTCGGCTGAAGGCGGATGACCACCGGTTGATACGGGAGGCCATCGAGTCGGTAGGCATCGCCCATAAGGCGCAGAGCTACGTGGCGGAGCTCTCCGACGGCGAGAAGCAGAAGGCGATGATAGCGAAGGCCCTGGTGCAGGAGTGTCCCTTGATATTGCTCGACGAGCCGACGGCCTTTCTCGATGTGGTAAGCCGCATCGAAATCATGCAGTTGCTCCACACCATCGCGCACCAACAGGGACGCACCGTGTTGCTCTCCACCCACGATGTGGAGCAGGCTTTCATGTTTGCTGACAAGCTTTGGTTGCTCTCCCCCAGCGAGGGGCTGCACTATGGTGTGACAGAGGACATCGTGTTCGACGGCAGCATGGAGCGGCTCTTTCCCGGCCAGTCTATCCGCTTCGACCACGAGCGTGGCGGTTACATGCCTGTTCCGGAGCATACCCGTTCACTGTTGATAGAGACCACCGACCCGCTACTCTGCCATTGGTTGAGGAATGCTCTCGCCCGCGATGGCTTCACGGGCATCACAGCGGCCAGTTCATCCGCCACCATGCCCGTACTGAAGGCCAACACTCCAGAAGATATGACGTTGGATCTGAATGGTCAGTCGCACCATCTCCATTCCTTCAGCGAACTCCACGAAGCCTTGGAGGCTATACCTCTTCCATCCGCTTCACTTCCCAGCCGCTGAACTGCTACGCTCCATCTATCTACACAGCTCCGCACAGACACGGTTCTGGAAGGTGCGGGCTTCGGTGGCCTTCAGCACATTCTGGTTGATGATGACGAACGCTAGCAGATGGTTACGGGAGGTGAGGGCATAGCCCGCCAACGAGGAGATGCCCGTCAGGGTGCCGGTCTTGGCGAACACCCGCTTGTGGGCCTTCGTGCCCCGCATGCGACCGGCCAGGGTACCGTCCACACCGGCTATGGGGAGGGCGTCGTGCAGCACCTCGTAGACCTCGGGCTTCGAGTGGGCATACTTCAAGAAGTCCAACAACAGGGTGGGCGTCACATAATTGTAGAGCGACACGCCGCTACCGTCCACGATGCAGTATTGCTTGGGGTCATGACCCAACAGTTTCATCAGCTCTTGTATCTGCGCCACACCATCCTCCGCGGAGAGGTGGCTGCTCTTCTCCTCCGTCCGTGCCAGCTGGCGCAGCATAGCCTCAGCGGAGAGGTTGTCACTCTTCTTCAAGGCGCGGGTAATCACCTGCTGCAGGGTGTGCGCGGTCTGCCCCACCATCACAGCGGTCCCGTCCGCCAAGGGCACTTCACCGAAGCAATAGGCCGAGTCGATCGTCAGGCCCCGTTCGCGTAGCCGGTCCACGAAGGTGGTCATGAAGAAGTCGGCACTGCCATAGAGGCTGATGGTGCGCGACTGGGTGCTCTTCACCGTTCCGCTGACAAGAATTTCGTTACCTTGCTGCAGCCAGTTGCGCGTCACTCGGAAGGACTCGGTGCCCGAGGTGTGGCAACGGGTCTGGTTACATATAGTATAATAGGTAGAGGCCGGCGTAACGTTCACCGTGGCGACGGTATCGCCCACGGCAGGCGAGGCCATCACCTTCACCACACCTTTGTTGAACAGCAGAGGCGAGAGACAAGGCTGGAAGTCGTACGTGGCATCGTCCCACGACCAGCCAGAGCCGTAGTATAGGGAGTCCGTCATGGAGACGTCGCCCACCACGCGGCCGTCGATGCGGCGGATGGACAGGCGGCACACCTCGTCCACCAAGGCGTTCATCTCCGGCTCGCCGAACTCCGGGTCGAACCCGCCCACCACATAGAGGTCGCCGTGCAACACGGAGTCCTTCACCTCGCCGGTGTAGTAGACGGAGGTGGTGAATGGATGGTCCGCCCCCAGTCGGTCCAGCGCCGTGATGCCGGTTATCAGTTTCTCGATGGAGGCTGGACGGAAGAGTTTGTCCGCCTGGTAGGAATAGACCGGCTTCCCGGCCGTGAGGTCATAGACGGCAATGCCCAGCTCGCTGCGCTTCAGCACCGGGGCGTTCATCAGTTGCTGCAGTCTACCAGCCAACGAACCGGCAGCGGCCGCAGTCGTCCTGCCCCGTTCGGCCGAGGCGTCACCCGGGTGCGGCTCATCGGATGCGGCTGCTATCGGGAGCGCTTCCGTATTACGTGACTCACCCGCGGCGGTCATCGGAAGTACTCCCGCATAGCAAGTAAGTGCTGTCGCCAGGACATAGAGCCGGCCATAGCGACCTATAGATATTTTCAACATGACGTTCTGCGTTTGTGTAAGGTTTCCAGGAACTCGTCCTCTTTCACGGGCATCACCGCCACGTGCTTATGCTCGTCGTAGCAGATCAGCAGGTACTCCACCAGGCAGTGGCGACCCAGCCGCAGGCTGCGCAGTTTCTCCACCCGCTGGATACTATTCACCGGCATCTCCACCGGTTTCTGGAATCGGCCGTAGGAGACCACCAGCCGTCCGTCGGTAGTGATGGTGTAGGTGGTGTGTATCACTCGCTCGATGACTACAATCAGCAACAGCAGCATGAGGGCACCCCCTATCAGCATGCGATTCCACAGCAGATAGAAGGCCACCGCGGCAACGAGGGCTATGAGGAGATACATATAAAAGGATATGCGAGCGTGAAATATTCTGTTCATCTGTACTTAATTTTGGGCGAAGTTACGAAAATCATGAATTAAATAGTCCAAAAGCATGCGGCAAATAAATGTATTTTGTAGTTTTGCACTGAAAACATATCTCTTCTATGATAAAGAAATTCGATTTTTTGGTGATTGGCTCAGGTATCGCCGGTATGAGCTTCGCTCTGAA
>CAYZVH010000077.1:0-14018 GCA_964481755.1 uncultured Bacteroides sp.
TGTACCATCCGAGGGTGCGGTCCAGCAGGTCGGCATGGTTCCACAGGGCGAAGTGGGCCTGGTGCCACCAGATCATCTCCAGGTGGAACTTTCCAAACCACGAGTTGTAGGTGAGGCCTGTCTCCTGCGGAGGCACACTGCCTGCGCACTGGATGGCCAACAGATATTGGCTCAGCACCACACGACGTTCCAACTCTTTGGCACGCGGGTCGGTACAGGCGGAGAAGTCCACCGCAGCACCTTTGGTCCAATACTCCCGCCAATGTTCGGCAGCGGCTTTCTCCGTCTCGGCAAACGAGGGGAGCGCAGCCGTCTGGCTGTTATCAGGATTCTCTTTCACGAACTGAGCAGCGAAGGAGAAGGTGTCGTCGGCAGGGGTCAGCGTCAGCTTGTTCTTGGCAGGCTGTGCCAACGTAGCTGCGCCTTGCCAGCTGATGCGTACATAATATATGGTAGCGTCTATGGTGCGTTTCACCAGTGCGGAGTGTTCGTCCTGCGCCACAATCTCGGTCTGGTGCTTGTCGTCGCTCTGCCAGTCGCAGGCATCGTCGCTGTGCGCTCCCGTAGGGTAGGGGAAGCGGAAGCAGATGGGGGTGTGGGCTGGCGTGGTGATTTCGGCGGCCACCATGTCGAGGTCGGGGTGGCACACGGTCTTCACGGCGTAGTTGTTACCATTATATATAAAGGTACTCGAGATCTCGCCCCGCCACATGTCCAGGGTCTGATGGATGTCGGTCACCTGACTAGGCGTGGCCTCCGGTCCGAAGTCGAAGCCGATGATGCCCAGGTGGAGGCGGTGAGGGTTCATGCGGTACCAGTTGGCGGCGTCCTTGGCGCGTCCCGGTTCGTTGAACTGGGTGGCGTAGCGCTCTATGTGGCCGCGGTCGAAGTCATAGTCCTTCAGAGTCTCCTCGGGTTTGAAGTTCTCGGGGTTGTCGAAGCTGTGCCATCCCCACTGGCTCTGCGTGCCCAGGGGTACGCCCAGTTTGTAGGAGTCGGGGAAGGTCTGCAGGCCGGTGGCGTCCACCGTGTAGGCGAACTCGCCGTTGCCTACGGAGAGCGAGGCCAACGAGTCGATGGCGGTCACCTGCGGATTGTTGCGCGTCACCAGTGCCTCACGGTCGATGGGCGTCTGTTTGGGCGAACCGCACGCGGCCAGCAGGCAGGCGCCCGCAAAGGCCATAATGAAATTCTGTTTCATACGTTTCCAATGGTTTTAGAGTTCTGTAATATGTTTCAAGGTTTGCGCTCTCGCACCTGTTCGGGCGAGAACCATTCAGGGCACGAAGATAGTGGGTTTTGACGAGAAACCCCTCGCCACGGGCCATTATTCTGCTAATATTCACTCCGTGCGGACGAAATTCCATTCCTTTGAACGGAATTCTATGGTGCGGGAAGAGGCATTGCCGTAGCTTTGCCTCCGTTAACTAATGAATGAGATTGTCTATGAGACCAAAGTTTATTTTATCGGACAGCATGCCCGTCGCACAGATGGGTAACCTTCCCCTGCAACGGATGGAGAGCAACCCGCGGGAACGCCAGACGGGCAAGCAGAGCTTCGGCTCCGTCACGGAGTATGAGGTGACCGCTGATAGCGGCCTGCCGCTCGGCATCTATGTGCGGACGGTGGGTCAGAAGACCGACAAGCCACTGTGCAGCGCGGTGAGCTCACTGAAGAGCGGCAAACCCGGCGAGCGGAGGATGATGGAGGAAGGTTTCCGTACCACCGACTATCGGCTGATATACGTCACCCAAGGCGAGGGTGAGGCCATGCTCCGCAGCAACGAGCCGAGCTCCCGACTCAAGAGCGGGAGTCTGATATGGCTGATGCCGGGACAATGGTATGCCTACACGCGCGATAAATCCACCGACTGGAACGAATACGTCATCAACTTCAACGGCGACCTGATCAGCTCGCTCATACAAGGCTCGCCGCTGGAACAAGGCAGCGGCATCTTCGAGGTGGGCTTCATCAACGATTGGGTGAACCTCTATATACAGGCCATGGAGACGGCGCGCCGCGGGAAGACGGGACACGAGCTTCACCTCTCGGGCATTGTGCTCCACCTGCTGGGCAGTGTGCTCTCCACGCTGAAGGAGCGCGAGGACTGCCAGGACGCTATGCGCCAGAAGATGGAGAAGGCGAAGATTCTGATGAACGAGAATCTCTGCTCCAACATCGACATGCAGCAGCTGGCCTCCATGGTGGGACTCAGCTATTCGTGGTTTCGCAAGACATTCAAGGAATATGTGGGCGTGGCCCCGGCGCGCTACTTCTCCGAGCTGAAGATTCAGCGGGTGAAGCAGATGCTCGAGAACGACCCCACGCTCTCCATCAAGGAGCTGATCTACAGCTTCGGCTACACGTCGTCGGACAATTTCTACGACAGCTTCAAGCGGTTCACCGGCTACGCTCCGGGGCAGTATCGCAAGATGATAATGGAAAAAAGAAGTGCATAATCACACATAACTACATTAGGTTAAACAAACACCACGGGAGAACACCTGTTTTGTTGCGACAACAAAGCTGGGTTTCTCCCGTGGATTTTTTTACCCCTGCGGCGCGAAGGCAATGAACGCAGGGACGAAGACAACCGATTGTTTGGACGAAGACAACCGGTTGTGTAGGGAAAAACAATTAGATTGTTTTGGCAAAGACAATCGATTGTATAAGGCAAAACAATTAGATTGTTTCGGGCAAAACAATGGTTCGCTCCCGAAAACAGGAAGTCCAGGCTCCAGTCTATCCTCATAGACCTGAACCTGGACTTGTCCTTAATATATTACCCTAAAAACTGTATGATCAATAGCCAGGG
Source organism: uncultured Bacteroides sp. (assembly GCA_964481755.1). Lineage (GTDB taxonomy): Bacteria > Bacteroidota > Bacteroidia > Bacteroidales > Bacteroidaceae > Phocaeicola_A. The sequence goes on from CAYZVH010000077.1 coordinate 2,817, forward strand.
TTCTGCCATGCGGCCTTCTGCTCGTCGGTCAGGTTGGTGCCGTCCTCGTTGAGCAAACCGTCGATGAACGTCTGCGGGATAGGACGCAGCTCGTGCTTGCCCTCCTGGAAGTTACCCAGGGCAGCCTCCGGGTGGAAGGTTTTGTAGCGCAGAGCCAATGTACCTGTGCGGGAGAGGTTCTCCCAACGCATCCACTCACCGGCCAACTCACGTGTCTGCTCGTTGAGGATGAAGTTCAACGCGCGGTCGTAGTCGGATGTCACACCCAGTTTCGTCATCACAGCCTCGTCCTCAGCCGGCAGGTTGTTCGGGAAGCTCTTCAGCTTCAGGTCCGAAGCCTCGGTGGTGACTGCCAAGGTTGGGTTGGAGAGGTAGTAGGTGTTCATGTTGAGGTTGGTGTTCTCGTAGAGGTCCTTCTTTGAGGCGTAGTTGGTGTTGTTCTCGAAAGCGCAGCAGCCGTCGATGAAGTAAGAGCGGTTCTCGCCTTCCTTCCACTGAGCGCGCTCGCGCAACACGTTGATGTCGGCCATGGCCTTGGCATACTCACCCTGACGCACGTAGCACTCGGCACGCACCAGGTAGGTCTCGCCCAAGCGGGCCATCGTCACGTCGCGGTAACTGTTCTGCGAACCGTCGCTGTCGATGGCGCCCGACACGGTCTTGCAGAGCGAAGCGAAGAAGTTGCAACGGGCAAGGTTGTCAGAGGTCTTGAAGTTAGGCTGCACGTACGTTCCGTTCTGATAGAGGACGGATGAGCAGGGAATCCACTGTCCTGTCTTGGAGGTCAGCGAACCGCTGTACTGTGTCTGGCGCGCATCCTTCGACCACTCCGGCAGACGGCCAGCGTCGTCGCGGAAGGTCGGGCTCTGATTGACTGCACCGAACTTATAAGAGTCGTAGGTGTGGTCGTCCTTCGTGTTCAGAATCATGACGACTGCAGGGTCGCCCAGGGTGACACCGTTGGCACCGGCTGACTTGCCGTTGTTGCCATACACGGTGCGGAACGATTTCCACAGACGGGCATCGTTCACGTGGTCGAATACGCCGAAGGTGTACTCCGTAGCCATACAGCGTTGGAAGTCCTTACCGCCGGTCACCATACCACGCTTCACATAGCCGCCGGAGTAGTTACTGAACTGGGCGTTGAACATGTGCAGAGCCTGGTTACCGTAACGTCCCTTGGTGTTGCTGGAATTGTTCCATGTGGCGGCCATCAGGATTTCGTCGGATTCCTCAATGGGGCAATCCACGTCGGTCCAGTTGTTGAACAGGTTGTTGTAGTCTTTCTCCAGCGAGCGTGCGCCGATGGCGTACGAGCAAGCCTCGATGGCCTCTTTCAGGTCAGCCTCTTTGTAAGAGGAGTTCCACGATGAGTTGCGCTCCGAGCAGCGGAACAGCAAGGCTTTGGCCAACCAGTGGGCGGCAGTGGCCTTGGTCCACGTCATACCGTGTCCGTAGGTGAACACTTCGCCTTCGAACAGGTTATAGGCCTGGCGGAAGTCGCTGATGACCTGTGCCCAGCACTCCTCGGGAGTAGAACGTGTGAAGGAACGCACCACACCTGTCACAGGCTCGGTCTGCAGCACGATGGCACCATAGAAAGCGGTCAGTGTGTAGAAGTCGAGGCCGCGTGAGAGGTAGGCGTGAGCCAAGCAGCGGTTGCGCACCTTCTCGTCGCTAATCTTGTCGGCGTTGGCGATGATGGTGTTGGCTGAGGATACACCGAAGTACATCTCGTCCCACCAGGCTTCGGCCTTACAGGTGTTTCCGTTCACGGTCTGCACTGCGGGGGAGAGGCGGTAGTCGTAGGTGTTCCACATCTCGTTGTCCACAGCGTTGCCGGCTGTCCACTCGTCGGTACCCAGCAGGGTGAAGGCGTTGGCCCAGTCGTAGGCGAAGCGCCAGCGGAGGTGTCCGTAGAGGGAGATTGTCAGGGCCTCAAGTCCGTCGGCAGTCTCGAAGTATTCGGTAGAGAATTTGGTTGTCAGTTCCTCGTCAAGGAAATCGCTCGAGCAGGATGTGACGCTTGTACCGAGGCAAGACGCTATGCCCAAGGCGCAGAAACCATTAAGTATGTATTTATTGAATTTCATGACTTATCTGTTTAATGTTTACAATCGTTTGTTAGAAGCCAATCTCCAGACCGAACACGAAGCTGCGGTTGTAGTAGGTCTTGCCGGTGTCGAGGTCATATCCGTCCACTGAGTTGTAGAGGCAGAACGGGTTGGTGCACTGAGCATAGACCTTGAGGTTCTTCAGCGAAACTTTCTTGAGCATGCTGCTGGGGAAGGTGTAGCCGAGCGAGATGTTGCGCATCTTCAGGAAAGAGGCGCTCTTGTAGCCCAGGTAGCTGTAGTAGGTGTCGCCCGAACCGCTGGCAGCCATGGCCAGGATAGGTTTCTGATAGGCGGCGCCGGTGTTCTCCGGTGTCCAGTAGTCAATCTGCATCTGGTTGGCTGTGGCGCTCTCTGACTGTCCGCCGGTGCTGAAGGTGTAGCCCATGCGGCCCACAATCTGGCAGCTCAACTCGAAGTTCTTGTAGGTGAAGGCGTTGCTCCAACCGAGTGTCCAGTTAGGTTGTTTGTTGCCCAGGATGACGCGGTCGTCGTTCGGGTCGAGTTTGTAGTCGCCGTTCATGTCGACCATCTTCACCTTACCCGGTTCGAATTTGTATCCGTTGGCGTTCCATTTAGCCATCTCGGCCTGGTCTTCCGGCGTGTCCTGCCAGAGGCCGTCGGCCTTGTAGCCATAGTAGACGCTCATCTGCTCGCCGATGAACCACGAGTTGTCCACCATGTCGTTCTTGCCGTATGCCAGTTCCTCGATCTTGTCCTTCTGGTAAGCCACGTTGAAGGTGCTCTCCCATGTGAAGCCGTTGCTCAGCATCACGGGGATGGCGTTGAGGGTCAACTCGATACCTTTGTTGGAGGTCTTACCCACGTTGGCGATGGTTGTCGCGTAACCGGTAAGTGAGGGGATTGACATGGACATCAACAGGTCCTTGGTCGTGGAGGTGTAGATATCAATCTGTCCACCCAAGCGGTTCTTCAGGAAGCTGAAGTCGATACCGAAGTTCCACTGTGTGGTCTTCTCCCAACCGAGGTTGGTGTTGGCCATGGTCACACCGTTGGAGCTCATGTTCACGTAGTAGGGCTCGTTGGTGGTGTAGGCGTGGAGGTTGGTTCCTCCCATGCCCGGCACGTAGATGGAGGTGATATCACCCTTTGTGGTGTAGGGGCTCACACCGGCGTTACCTGTGGTACCCACACCGAGGCGGATCTTCAAGTTGTCGATCCACTCGACGTCTTTCAGGAACTCTTCCTGGTTGATGCGCCATCCGAGGGCTGCCGATGGGAAGAAGTCCCACTTGTTGCCTTCGGCCAACTGTGAGGCACCGTCCCAACGACCGGAAACGGTCAACAGGTAGCGGTCGTCGAAGCCGTAGTTCAAACGTACCATGTACGATTGCAGCTGACGCTCGGTCAGTCCTGTGCCTACGCCGAGGGCCTGTGTGCTATTGGTCTTGTCCACTGTGCCGAATGCGTTCCACAGATAGGAATCCTTGTCCAATGCGTTGGCGCTGATGCTGGTGGTCTCGATGTTCCAAGCGGAAGCTGAGTGGAGCAATGTGGTACCCACTTTATGTTTACCGAACGTGCGGTTGTACATGATCATGTTGTCCAACGTCCACGAGAAGTCGCGTTGCTCTTGTTTCCTGGCGTAGTTGTTGCCTTGTGTACCATCGGAATTGACTTTGTAGGATGAGTATCCGTCGATGAAGTCACCCTGGCGGTAGTAGCGGAAGTCGGGGCCGTACTGTATCTTGTACTGCAAGCCTTCGAGCGGTTTCCACATCTCGCCGAAGTTGAGGGTAGCTGAGAAGGAAGCCAGGATACGGTAGGTCTGGCGCTCGGAGATGTTGTGGTCTATCTCGTCCTTGATGGAGTAGATGCCGGACTCACCACCGGGGTAGGTGATCTTGTTGCCGTCGGCATCGTACATAGGCGACATGCGGAACATGTTCTTCGCAGCGCCGTAGATAGCGTCGGGGATGGAGCCCGAACGACCTCCCAAGGTAGACACACCATAGTCCTGGTATGCGTAGGTGCCGTTCATCGTGGCGTTCATCGTGAACCACTTGGTCGGGGTGATGTTCACACCCAGGCGGGCGGTGTAGCGCTCATACTCCTGACCCTTCTGTGTACCTTGGTTGCTCAGGTAACCGAACGATCCGCTGGCGCTCAGCTTGTCCGTACCGCCGCTGGCGCTCAAGGTGTGCTCGTGAGAGATGGCTGTGCGGAGCACGTCGCCCGTCCAGTCGTAGTCGATCACTTTGGAAGCGTCCCATGTGCCGCTGGCCCAACCGCGCATCACGTTGTCGTGTGTGGCGTTGTCGTCCAGTGCGGTGAGGAACAGCTGGTCGTCGGCCTCGCGGTTAGGTGTGGTCGGATAGACCAGGTTGCCGTTGGCGTCCTTATACTCGCCCACGTTGTAGGCGGCCCAGCGCTTGAACTGGATGAAGTCGGCGGCGCTCATCGAGGGAGACTCGTCGTGCAGTGTGGAGACGGTCAGCGAACCGGAGTAGTTCAGGCTGAACTGACCGGACTTGCCCTGCTTGGTGGTTACCAAGATGACACCGTTGGCACCACGCGAACCGTAGATAGCCGTTGCGGAGGCATCCTTCAGGATGTCGATGCTCTCGATGTCGCGCGGGTTGAGGCTCTCGATGCCGGATGACGACATCAAAGGCACACCGTCGACCACGTAGAGCGGAGAGTTGGTGGCTGTCAGTGAGCGAGTACCACGGATGTAGATGTCGCCCAACGTACCCGGACGCTCGCTGGTGGTGATGTCCACACCGGCGGCCTTACCCTGCAATGCCTCGAAGGCGTTGCTCACCGGGCGTGCCTGCAGCTGCTCGGCACCGACGTTGGTCAAGGCGCCGGTCACGTCGCTCTTCTTCTGAACACCGTAACCTACCACCACCAACTCGTCGAGCAGTTCGGTAGCGTCCTGCAGCGTCACCTTCAGCACGGTCTTGCCCGCTGCGGAAATCTCCTGGGTCTTGTATCCCACGAAACTGATTTGGATGGTTCCCTTGTCAGGAACGTTTTGAAGCGTAAAATTACCGTCGAAGTCGGTAATCACACCATTGGTAGTGCCCTTCACCAGAACACTGGCACCAATGACTGGTTCACCCGTACCGTCTATGACAGTACCTTTCACTGTTTTCGTCTGAGCCGACAAGCCGAGGCTGAAGGCTGCGAAAAGAGCGATGAAGAATAGCCGTTGGAGTAACCCCAACTGACCAGACAGACTTTTGATTCTCATGTCTTTCATAGAATGTTTATTAATAAAATAGTTAACTGCAAGGTTTCCGTCAACGCACATATATACATATTATATACATGGCAGGCATTCGTGCAGCGAAAGTATACAATCTTTCGCAAGCAAAGGTCGTGCTTTTCCTTCGGGGCATATATACCAAAATGATTTTTAGTATGGTGAAAATGATTTTAGGATTCTCGGCACGCGCACGAGCCTATATTATGCACAAACGCATTACCGACGGACCTGTGGCCACGCTGGTAATGCGTCGTTTCCCTATATATAAATAAGGTAAGCTGGATGCCCCTTATGCTTTCGTCACAATCTGGTTGAAGTAGGGATAAGGAATCTCTATCTGCTCGTCGTCGAAGCGTTCCTTGATGGCTTTCAGCAGGTCGCACTTCAGCACGAAGGCGTTGCCGGTGTTCGATGCCCAAGCCCAAGCACGCAGCGTGATGGCGGAGTCGCCCAGGTTGGTCACGCGGATGATCACCTGTGGCACGCCGTTCTGCTTCTCGGCATCGGTGCGGTGGTCGATGAGCAACGGATGCTGCATGATGACGGAGCGCATCACCTCCATGGCGTGGTCCAGATTGGTGTTATACGACACGCCTACCTCAATGAACGAGCATGTGGAGCTGTCCGCCAGCGAGGAGTTGACGATGGTGCTGGAGTTGATCTTGCTGTTCGGCACCAGGATGAGGCGGTTCTCGCCGTTGCGGATGACCGTGTGGCGGAGCGTGATCTCCACCACCGTACCCTCGATTACATCGTCCACCTTGATGAAGTCGCCCACGCTGAAGGGACGCGAGAAGATGATGAACAGTCCGCCCACGATGTTCGACAGCGCCTCCTGCGAAGCCAAGCCGACGGCCATGGCCAAGATACCGGCACTGGCGAGGATGGAGTTGCTGACCTTCTCCATACCAGGGATGAGCGAGAGGAACGAGGAGATACCGATGATGTAGATGGCCATCACCGCCATGCGGCTGAGGAAGCTCACCTTGGTGGCGTCGAGCACCATCTTGCCCTGTCGGCTCATGGCACGGCGGAAGAGGTATTTCACCAGGAACGTCACGATGCGCACGAAGGCGTAGATAACTATCGCTTTGAAGCAGAAGGCCAACATCCCATGGATGGAGAATCCAAAGATGGTGGTGTCTAAAAGTTCTTTTATATTCATAAGAAAGTAATTTTGTAACGCTGCAAAAGTAGGCAAATAAACCGACGTGGCACAACCTGCCCACCAATAATCTGTGGAAAGACTTCGGTTTTTCACCCTTTATGGATACCTTTGCCGCCGATTTCAAAAGAAGGACAAAAAGATGGACGCACTAGCGTTGATAGACAAATATTACAACGACAATCAGCAGCTGAAGGGACTGCTGCTGGACCATAGCCGCGACGTGGCCGACAAGGCGCTGCTCATCGCCGACCGTCATCCCGAGCTGCAGCTCGACCGCCAGTTTGTGGAGGAGGCCGCCATGCTCCACGACATCGGCATCTACTTGACCGACGCGCCTGGCATCCACTGCCACGGCACGGAACCCTACATCCGCCACGGTTACTTGGGAGCTGAGCTGATGCGCCGCGAGGGCTATCCACGTCACGCGCTCGTGTGCGAGCGCCACACCGGCGCCGGACTGTCGCTCGGCGAGATAGAGGCGCAGGACCTGCCTGTGCCCCACCACGACATGCTGCCCGTGAGTCTCGAGGAGAAGGTCATCTGCTTCGCCGACAAGTTCTACTCCAAGAGCCATCCCGGCCGCGAGAAGGCCGTGGACAAGATACTGAAGGGCCTCGCCAAATACGGTCCCGAGGGAGTGGAGCGCTTCCGGGGCTGGTGTGAATTATTTCTGTAACTCCAAAAAATCAATAAAATACGGAGAGGTTTCCGCATAGATTAACTGAGAATGTGTAATTTTGCCGACCGATGTGTAAACTCTGATTGATGACTTCACTAAGAACGTATATACAGATAGCTATAGGGGTGACGTTGGCAATGCTGCTGTTCCCGCAAAGGGCTGGCTCTCAACAGTTGGGCCACAGCGCCGCCGCCTCGGACTCTATCCAACCCATGCCCGCCGCTGTGGACTCCACCAACGCTGTGAAGGACACGCTGGCCACCGACTCGGTGAAGTCGAAGAAGGGCGCGCTGGACGCTCCCGTCACCTACGAGTCGAGCGACTCCACCGTCTTCGAGGGCAAGAACGCCTACCTCTTCGGATCGAGCAAGGTGAACTATCAGAAGATAGAACTCACGGCGGAGGTCATCAAGATGAACCTCGACAGCAGCACCGTGTATGCCAACGGCATCAAGGACACGCTGGGCGAGATTCAGGGTAAACCTATTTTTAAGGATGGCGACACACCCTACGAGTCGGAGCTGATGAGCTACAACTTCAAGTCGAAGAAGGGATTCATCAGCAACATCACCACCGAGCAGGGCGAAGGCTTCATCACCAGCGAGAACGCCAAGAAGGGAGCCAACGGTGAATACTTCCTGGAACACGGACGCTACACCACCTGCGAGGACCACGACCATCCGCACTTCTATCTGGCCCTGAGCCGCGCAAAGACTCGCCCCAAGAAGAATGTGGTGTTCGGTCCGGCATGGCTTGTGGTGGCCGATGTGCCGCTGCCATTGGCGTTGCCCTTCGGATTCTTCCCCTTCAGCAGCAAATACTCCTCGGGCTTCATCATGCCGAGCTACGGCGACGAGACCTCGCGCGGATTCTATCTGCGCGACGGCGGCTACTACTTCGCCATCAGCGACTATATGGACCTGAAGCTGACAGGAGAAATCTACACGAAAGGCTCGTGGGGATTGGCCGCAGCCTCCAACTACAACCGACGCTACAAATATTCCGGTAGCTTCAACATCAGCTATCTCGACACCAAGACGGGCGACAAGAACATGCCCGACTTCTCCGAGACCACAAGCTTCAAGATCATGTGGAGCCACCGGCAGGATTCCAAGGCTAGCCCCAACACCAACTTCTCCGCAAGTGTGAACTACGCCACCACCAGCTACGAGAAGTCGAACCTCAGCAGCCTCTATAATCCGCAACTCTACTCACAGAGCACACGTACGTCCAGTGTGAGCTACTCGCGCACGTTCCCCGGCATCGGTCTCACCCTGTCGAGCACGTTCAACATCTCGCAGAACACCCGAGACTCTACCGTGGCGCTCACCTTGCCCGACCTGAACATCACCCTGCAACGCTTCTTCCCCTTTAAACGGAAAAAGGCGGCAGGCAAAGAGCGGTGGTACGAGAAGATCTCCGTGCAGTACACCGGCCAGATAAGCAACAGCATCAGCACCAAGGAAGACCTCGTCATGAAGTCGGACCTGATGAAGGACTGGCGCAACGGTATGAAACACCACATCCCCGTGAGCGCTACGTTCTCGCTGTTCAACTACATCAACGTCACCCCCACGTTCGACTACACCGAGCGGTGGTACACCCAGAAGGTGAAACGCAGTTGGGACGCCTCGCAGCAGAAGGAGGTGCAGGACACCATCTACGGCTTCAACCGCGTCTACAACTACAGCTTCAGCGTGTCGGCCAACACCACACTCTATGGTTTCTACAAGCCTTCGAAGAAAATCTTCGGCGACAAGATAGAGATGATACGCCACGTCTTCAAACCCTCCATCAGCTACAGCATGACGCCTGACTTCAGCGCCCGCAAGTACGGATTCTGGGACACCTACGTCTACACCGACGAGGACGGCGAGGTGCACCAGGTGGAATACTCCCCCTACGCCAACGGCATGTTCGGCTATCCGGGCAAAGGCAAGTCGGGTAGCATCAGCTTCGACGTGTCCAACAACGTGGAGATGAAGGTGAAGTCCGACAAAGACTCCACGGGCGTGAAGAAAATCAGCATCATCGATGAGCTCTACGCCGGCATGTCCTACAACACCGCCGCCAAGGAGAAACCCTGGAGCGACCTGAACATGCGCATCCGACTGAAACTCTCCAAACGATATACCTTCAACCTGAGCGCGCGCTTCGCCACCTACGCCTACGAGTTCAATGACAAAGGCCAGGTAGTGGAGGGCAACCGCACCGAGTGGTCCTACGGACGCTTCGGACGCTTCCAGGGCATGAGCCAGAACTTCTCCTACACCTTCAACAACGACACCTGGAAGAAGTGGTTCGGCAGTAAGGACGAGAAGGCCGAGGCCAAGAAACGCTCCGACGCGGCCGACGAAGAAGAGGATGAAGAATATGAGGACGAAGAGACCGGCAGAGACGAGGTGAAGAAGAAAGAGGTGAAGGCCGAGGTGGACGAATATGGCTACCTGCGCTTCAAGATGCCGTGGTCGTTCACCATCTCCTATGGTATCAGCATGAGCGAGAACCGCAGCGGCAAGATCAACATCAAGACGATGCGCTACCCCTATAAGTTCACACAGACGATGAACTTCTCAGGCAACGTGAAACTGACCGACAAGTGGAACATCTCCTACTCCAGCGGTTACGACTTCACGTCGCACAAGATTTCCATGTCGTCGGTGAACATCTCGCGCGACCTCCACTGCTTCTCCATGACCGCCGGCATGGTGTTCGGTCCGTTCACGTCGTACAACTTCACCATCAGCGCCAACTCCAGCATGCTGAAGGATGCCCTCAAGTACGACAAGCGCAGCAGCTACAGCAGCAATGTGGAGTGGTACTAAACGCTTCCTCTACCTCCTTTTGGTCGCCTCGAAAGTCGTGAGCTCATCGGGGAAAGAGTTCTGTTCGGGGTAAAGTGTTCTGGCCTTCCGGAATGTGTAGCCGCTATATATTATTCAAGTTCCGCAAGCCCCTAAAATGAGCCAAGGCTCAATGGCCAACGCTCCATGGCTCAAGTGCCGAAGAGCCTAGACTCAATGCCACTTGACCCAAGGCTCGTGTGTCGAAGAGCTAAGGCTTGTGAACCGACCCCCTTTTAGCCGTTGTCTGTATACTTGCGGAGCTTGAATATATTATTTTAAGGTATAGCGGCAAAAGGATTTGATGGCGAGTGAAGTGCTATAGATTTCACGCCCTTGCTGCGGCTTGGTAGCTCTACACTTTGGACGAATCAGAAACCGTTAATATGTCTGCCAGGCTGGGCGTTGTTCAATGCACCATCTTTTACCATTGGATTGGCTCTTGCCCGTGTGCCGTCAGATAGGCGTTGGTCTGGCTGAAGTGCTTGTTCCCGAAGAAACCGTGATAGGCCGACAGGGGCGACGGATGTACTGACGCCAACACCAGATGCTTGTTGCGGTCGATGAAGGCCCCCTTCTTCTGCGCGTAGGCTCCCCATAGCAGAAACACCAGATGCTCACGTTCCGTGGCCAAAGCCCGGATGGCGGCATCGGTAAACTCCTCCCAACCATGGTTCTGATGCGACCCTGCTTGATGTGCACGCACGGTCAGCGTGGCGTTTAGCAGCAGCACCCCTTGGTTCGCCCAGCGGGTGAGGTTGCCCGTGGTGGGCACAGGCACACCCAGGTCGCTGCTTATCTCCTTGAAGATGTTCACCAGCGAAGGCGGGAAGGGGATGCCGTCGTTCACCGAGAAGCAGAGTCCGTGCGCCTGTCCAGGGCCGTGGTAGGGATCCTGCCCTATGATGACCACCTTCACCTTGTCGAACGGACAGAGGTTGAATGCGTTGAATATCAGCGGTCCGGGAGGATACACCGCACCCTTGCCATACTCCTCGCGCACGAAATTCGTGAGGTTGACGAAATAAGGTTTCTCAAACTCCGGAGCGAGATGCCGCTTCCAACTCTCTTCTATCTGCACATTCATAGCGTAATCATGTTTTTGTAGGGCAAAGATAATGCAAGCCGAAGACAAAATCATCAAGCTTGCTTGAATGTTTTGTTAA
>CAYZVH010000078.1:0-13897 GCA_964481755.1 uncultured Bacteroides sp.
GGCCGCCAACGTCCACACGGCAAGCAGACTCCAGCACCTGCCATCTCAACTAAACGAGAAGGCATCTCACGGAAATGACAAAGCATCTGAAGGGAACAACAAAGCATCTGAAGGGAACAACAAAGCATCTGAAGGTCCGCCACTAGGTATGCGGCACAAGCCCACGAACATAAATGCCCGGAATAACTATCGCGGTTACTCCGGGCATTTATATTTTCTAAGGTCGGCAGCATCAATAGGCGTTCTTCTCGCCGAATATGCCGTTGCGGATGGTCAGGTAGATGATGCGGAGGTCGAGCCAGATGCTCCAGTGCTCGAGGTACCAGATATCCTTGCGGATGCGTGTCTCCATCTGCGAGAGCTCCTTCGTCTCGCCACGGCTGCCTGTCACCTGTGCCCATCCGGTGATGCCCGGCTTGATGAGGTGACGCACCATGTATTTGTTTATCAGCTTGGAGTATTCCTCGGTGTGCTTCAGCATGTGCGGCCGCGGACCTACCACGGACATCTCCCCCTTCAGCACATTGATGAACTGCGGCAGCTCGTCGATGCTGGTGCGGCGGAGGAAGTCGCCGAACTTGGTCTTGCGAGGGTCGTGCTCCGTGGCCTGCAGGATGTCGCTCTGGTCGTTCACACGCATGCTGCGGAACTTATAGCAGTAGAACTCCTTGCCGTTCAGTCCGTTTCGTTTTTGCTTGAAAAAGACAGGTCCCGGAGAGGTCAGCTTCGTTATCGTGCCTACAATGACGTAGACGAAGGGGAACAGGGTGCAGAGGAAAGTCCCCGAGAAGCAGATGTCGAACGTACGCTTCAGGAAGCGGTTGACAGGCTTGCGCAGCGGCTCCTCGCGGATGTAGAACACAGGGATGTCGCCCTCCAGCTCCATCTGCATGTAGCGGTTCATGTAGTCGCGCAGGTTGGGCACGCTGTAGAACCGTATCATGTGATTCTCGCAGTAGTTAATCAGTTCCTTTATCTCGTCCGCCTTGTCCGACTGCAGGAAGCAGTAGATGCGGCCCGAGGGATGGAACTCCGAGCTCTCCACGTACTCATACACCTTGTCGATGGTTCCCAGATAGGGAATGGCAGGCGAGCGCAGATTGTCGAAATCGTTGAAGTATCCCTTCACCCGCAGTCCGGTGGTAGGGTCCTCCATCATCTCGTGATAGAGCTCGAGCGTGGTGGGAGTGAATCCCACGAACAGCACGTCGCGCACGTTGCGTCCCTTCTTACGAGCCGCAGAGATGGCGCGGCGCAGCAACAGCCGCGATGCGGTGATGCAGACCAACATCAAGGCGTAGAACTTGAACCGTGGCCAGAAGCCGTAGTCGATGGGGCATATAAAGTTCAGGGTCAGGAATGAGAGGACGGCGAAGAATATCAGCATGACGACCACCCGCTCCACCACATTCTCCGGACGCACCTTGCGCATCTGGATGATAGGCGGCACGAGCACTCCCGCACAGAAGACGTAGAGTACGTTATAGGTGAAGAACATGAGTTTCGTGTGGTCGAAGAAGAAGTTCTGCACGCTCTGCGCCGACGTCAGGATGACGACCAGAACGACCAGGTTCATGATTATCAAGTCGACGACGACGACACCCCACTTTATCAAGCTATATGTTTGTGTTTCACGTTGCATGAAGAAATTGAATAAGGTTTAGTTTATAAAATTCAGGGGGAAGGGAGAGAGAAGATTTATTTCTTCTCCTTACCCTTGCCGTCGTTCTCGTCCGCATCCTCGGTGTGCGAGCCGTAGCCATAGCCGTAACCATAGCCGTACTTGCGGCCGTAGCCGTAGCCGTACTTTTTGCCGTAGCCGTAGCCATAGTGGTTCTTGCGCAAGCTCATGTCGATACTGTTGATGATGGTGCAGATGTTGTCAATCTTCAGCTCATCCTTCAGTTGGTTGATGTAGGCGAATCCTTCTTTCGGTGTATAGTCGGCACGGCAGATGTAGACGACGGCGTCGGCTGTGCGTGCTATCAGCGCCGAGTCGGACACCATGCCCAACGGAGCGGTATCGTAGATGACGTAGTCGTAGCGCTTCTTCAGTTCTTCGGCCAAGTCGTTGAGGGCAGGGCGAGCCACCAACTCAGTGGGGTTTGGCGCGATGGCACCACCAGGCAGCACGTCCAGGTTGGCTGTTACGCCTGAAGGCTGAATCAAGTCGTCGAGGCTCACGCCCTTGGGGTCGCGCAAGTAGTTGGTGACACCCACCATACGCTTGCTGAGGTTGAACACCTTGTTCAAGCCAGGCTTGCGGATATCCATACCGACGATGATCACCTTCTTGCCCATGAAGGCCAAGCTGACCGCCATGTTGCCGGCGACGAACGATTTTCCCTCACCAGGCATGGTGGAGCTGAACATGATGACCTTATCCTCGGGCTTCAAGGTGAAGAGCAGGTTGGTACGTATGCCACGGAACACCTCTTCCATCATCTCGTTGCGGTTTTCCTTCAGCACGATGTTCTTGCCGCCCTCCTTGTTGGCCAGAGGTATCTCGCCCAGGATGGTGGCTTTGGTAATCTTCTCCACATCCTCGCGGTTCTCAATCTTGTACTTGAGCAGGTCGCGGATGTAGATGATGCCCACCGGAATGGCGATGCCCAGTATCAGTGCGGCCAAGAGGATGATGCTGCGTTTCGGCGAGACAGGGAACCGTCCTGCCAAAGCCTCCTCGATGATGCGGCCGTTGTTGGCGGTCGATGCCAAGGTGATGGCGTTCTCCTCACGCTTCTGCAACAGCATGGTGTAGAGTGTGGCCTTGATTTCTTGTTGACGCGAGATGCTCACGAACTCTTTCTCCTGCTCGGGCGCTTCGCTGATGCGGCTCTCGAACTTCGATGCCTGGCGGTCCAGGTCTTTCTTCGTGATCAACAGGCCTTCGTACACGCTGCGTACGGTAGTCTTCACGCTGGTGCGCATGGCCTCCAGGCTGGTGCTGATCTTCTTCACCGCAGGGTTGGCCTCCGATGAGGTGAGCAACAGACGTTTCTTCTCGGACAACAGGGTGTTGTACTGTTCCATCACGGTGCTCAGTTTCTGGTCTTCCAAGCCCACGTTCACTGGAATCACCTCGTTGATGTTCTTCGGGTCGTTGATGTAGTCGAGCAGGTAGCGCACGAGACTTATCTGGGTCTCGTTCTTCACACGCTGTTGGTTGTAGCTGGCGTTCTCCTCCAACGACAACTTGGCGTTGCTCTCCAAGTCGGTCAGTCCCGAACGGCGCTTGAAGTTGGCCAGCTCGGTCTCGGTGTGTCCTAGTTCATTGTCGATAATCTTCAGACGCTCCTCGATGAACTCCGCCGTGCGCGAAGCCACCTCGTTCTTGTCCTCGTTGGCGTTTTGGTTATAGCGTTCCACCAAGGTGTTGACGAAGTCGAGACCGCGTTGCACATTGGCATCCTTCAGTGTAATCTGTGCGATAGTGGTGGTTTTGGAGGTCGGCTCCACGGTCAGGTTGTTGGCATAGCCCATGGCCACATCCATCGGGTTGGAGATGAAGCCCTGCAAACGGCAGTCCTCTGCCGCTGCGATGGAGTCGCCCCTAGACAGGGTGATGACACCCAGCGGAGTGGTAATCACTGCGGGGAATGTCTTCACCACCTCTTTCTGTTTGTTCTTCTCCTTCTTTATATAATAGGTAAGCTCCACGTTGGTCTCGCCCTCGACCTTGTAGTCGATGTCCAGGCGGATGCCCGACTTCAGTTCGGAAGCTTCCTGCGCGGTCATGTAGATGTCCACCGGACTGTTCTTGTAGAGCGGAGCATCGTAGCCGAACATGCTCTTCTTGTTGACCGAAGTGTAGAGATTGAGCGAGGTGACCACCTCCTTCAGCAGGGTGCGCGAGTGGAGCACCTCCACCTCGTTGTCGAAGTTGGACGTCATGGAGAACATGCCGAAGTCCTGTATAGCGGAGAAGGGGTTGGTGCCAGAGTTGTGGCTTCTGTTGTCCTCTTCCTGGATGAGCACCGCGGCCGACACGCTGTAGATGGGAGTGGTGAACCGCAGGTAAATCCAAGCGAGAGCCACTACGCACACAACAGATACCACGAACCATTGCCAATACACAATATATTTGACAATCAGCGCCTTCACGTCGATGCCTTCTTCCTTTTCCTCTTGAAAAGTGTTATTTAAATTCTGTTCCATATTCTTTAATCGGGAAGTTTCAAGTTCTTATAGTGTTAACGCAAGATGTTCACGAGCAAGCTGGCGATGGATACCAGGATGGAGGTTGCCGAGAACCACAGCGTGGTGCTGCTGCCGATGTCAGAGTTCTTTGCCTTGGTCTTGTTCGGTGTCACGTAGAGGATGTCGTTCTGCTGCAGGTAGTAGTAGGGCGACAACACGATGTCGGACTTCGTAAGGTCCAGCGTGTAGATTTGTTGTTTGCCCGAAGCGTCCTCGCGGATGAGTTTCACATTCTCGCGGATACCGTAGACGGTCATGTCGCCTGCCATGGCCAGTGCCTCCAGCACGTTCACCTTCTCGTTGCTGATGGTGAAGGTTCCGGCGTTGTTCACCTCTCCGAGCACGGAGATTTTATAGTTTATCATGCGCACCGTCACGATAGGTTCTTCTTTCAGGTAGGGTATCAGCTTCTCCTTCAACATCGTCTCAGCCTCACGTTTGGTCAGTCCGCCCACCTGCAGGGTGCCGATAACGGGGAAGTCTATCATTCCCGAGTTGTCCACCAGGTACTGCTGCAAGGCAGCCTGTGAGTTCAGCTGGTTGCTGCTGCCGGCGTTGAGCACGGTCTGCGTGACGAGGTTAAACGGTGCGGAAGCTTCGGGGTCGGAGGTGTTGACCGTGATGGTAAGCAAGTCCTTCGGCATGATGCGCGCGTCGTAAGGAACGTTTTGCTGTGCGGCGGCGTTCACTGCTTCGATGTCCTGCAGATAGGGTACATTCTTGTACGAGGTGCAACTAGCCAGTAGCGTTGCGATTGTCAGGAAGAGAAGTTGTTTCTTAAGTCTCATATCTTTTTCACTTTTTATCGGATGATTACGAATATATTGCCTTGTCTATTATTTCCCGAACAGACGCTCGAAGAAGCCTTTGGGTTTGGGCATCTCCTCCGCCTCACGCTCCTCCTCGAGCAGCGCTTCGTAGGTGAGTCGGTTGTGCACCATGTTGTAGATGGTTCCCCAGTCGGGCAGTCCGCCCAAGTTGCGGTCGTCGATGAAGATGTCCGCCTTCAGCTTGCGCGAGAAGTGGCGGTTGGCATCTTCCGTCTCTTCGGGATAGTCGCGGTTGACGGCATAGAACTCCAGGCCACGTTCCTTGCAGAACTCCAATGCCTCGTCCAACAGTTTGCCTTCGCGCACACTCCAGAGTATCAGCTTGTGCTGTTCCTCCTGAAGTTTCTTCAGAACTTCAATAGCGAAAGGTATCTCCTTCCCGATGGCAGGGTATCTGTGCTCCACGATTGTTCCATCAAAGTCTACTGCAATGACCATAGTAAGTTTGTCTCTAAGATAGTATTATAATACACTTTTCCGTTCACTAAAATGCGATGTCGGTCCACACAGTCCCCGAAGGTATGTATAAACCGGCCGCAAAGGTACGGAATAATCCCTTTGCGACCAACATATAAGTCTCAAAAATAGGTCTTAGAGGCAGAAAAAGGGATAGAAGCGAGCTAATTAAGCAGAAAAACCGGCCACGCGGACGTGAATCCTACGTGAGCCGGTCTTTTATGCCGTTATAGTCCCCTACCCTAGGCAGGGACTAAAAATATCCTTTGTTCGCATCAACGCAACCTGTCGGCGGCACGCACCATCACCTCGTCCTTGCCAATGGCACGGAGGGCCAGGTAGCTGAGCACGATGGCCACGAAGGGCAGACAGCTAGCGAAACGGAGTTGGAACGAGAAATCCTCTAGGCGTCCGTTGTAGGCAATGATGAATGCCACGAAGGTGGCATAGTAGCCTATCAGCAGGACGATGTTGAAGATGCTCATGCGAATCTGCAACATGCGGTTCTTGAAGAGGAAGATGGTGCCCAATGCCACAACTGCCGAAAGCAGCAGGATGGCGAACATTCCCCAGCAAGAGGTCTCCCGACCGACGCCAGCCACGTCCACTCCCAGGTTTGTGAAGGCAGAGACACTGCCGTCAGCACCGATGAAAGCCGCCACCGGGCTGCACATGCACACCACCAACAGAACGACGTTTACCAACAGATAAACAGACTGAATACGCTGTATCATAGTGGCCTTACGTTATTGCATCCGCTCTTTTTCCTTCGCGGGGTTGCGGTAGTAAACCTTACCCTCGATATATTCTTGTGTAGCTATCAGTGTGGGTTTCGGCAACTTCTCGTAGTAGCGCGAGATCTCGATCTGCTCTCTGTTCTCGAACACCTCGTCGGTACTGTCGGAATAGGAAGCGAACTCCTGCAGCTTCTTGGAGAGGTCGTTCTTAATCTCCACAGCAATCTGGTTCGAGCGTTTGCCGATGATTGCTACAGTCTCATAAATGTTGCCCGTATCCTCGCACAGTTCCATTAAATCGCGCGTAACGGTTGTTGTCGGCGCATTTGTCTTTCTGTAATCCATAATTATTTTATACCTATTATATATAATATGATTATTCTTTCACTACTTTGGTCGCATTGGCGAATATCTTGTCGGCGTCCTTCAGGTACTTACCCTCGGGGAACTCGTTCTTGTAGGCGTAGTATTCGTCGATGGTCTCACGGTAACGGTCTACCTTCTTCTCCTCCACACTCTGAACGGCCATCTCATATTTGGCACGGAGCACCAGCCACGAGAGGTCCTCGCGACGCTCGGTGTAGGGGAAGTCACGCAGGGCGTTCTGTGCGGTGATGACGCACGACTGATAGTTGTTGCCCATGTAGTTGCCAAGGTCGAAGTAGAGCTTGGCCGAGAGGTATTCCTTCTCCACCAGTTTGTCCTGCAACTTGAACATCATCTGCTGGGCATCTTCCTTGTACGGGCTCATCGGATAGTTCTCGCAGAAGAGCTGGATGGCCGAGATGGCCTGATAGGTGCTGGTCTGGTCCAACCGAGGCTCGGGGGTGTCGTTGTAGAGCGACAAACATTTGTAGTAGCTAGCCAACTCGGCATACACGCCTTGCGGATAGGACTTGGTGTAGCGATCGAAAGTGGAGGAAGCCTCAATCCAGTCCTCGCTATTGAAGTAGCTCATTCCCAGCATGTACAACGACTCCTCGCCATAGGCCGTACCCTTGAACATGGTAATCATCTCACCGAGCAACGTGCTGGTACGATTGTACTTACCATCCACGTAATAGCCCTTGGCGGCTTCGTATTTATATTGGTAGTCTGTACTCTTCAGTACTTTATTGTAGTCCCCGCACGATGACATGGTCAAGGCGACGAGGAGGAGTGTCCAAACTTTCTTTTTCATCTTGTATCTGAAAATATTGTGCAAATGTACGGCTTAGCCACGAATAATACAAATCATCTCTGTTTTTTAACCCAAAAAGTTCCTTAAAGATGGCTAATAGGCATGGATAGATGGCTCAAATGGTGCGTTTGGAAAGAAATATCGCAGTAAAGCGGCGGAGAATAGCACGCCGTTAATAGAATATGTGTACCTTTACGGCTCAATTGAAGGAACAGACAGAATCATGGATTTCGAACTTATATCCAAATACAGCCCGACAGGCGACCAGCCCGAAGCGATCGCCCAACTGACGAAAGGGGTCGAAGAGGGGCTCCCGGCACAGACGCTGTTGGGTGTCACCGGCTCGGGCAAGACGTTCACCATCGCCAACGTCATCAAGAACGTGAACAAACCCACCTTGGTGCTCAGCCATAACAAGACGCTGGCGGCACAGCTCTACGGTGAGTTCAAGAGTTTCTTCCCCAACAACGCCGTGGAGTACTACGTCTCCTACTACGACTATTACCAACCGGAGGCCTACCTGCCCTCCACGGACACGTATATAGAAAAGGACCTGGCCATCAATGGGGAGATTGACAAACTCCGTCTGGCAGCCACCTCTGCCCTACTCTCCGGGCGGAAGGATGTGGTGGTGGTCTCCTCCGTCTCGTGCATCTACGGCATGGGCAACCCGGCCGACTTCTACAGCAACGTGATAGAGGTGAAGCGCGGGAAGCTGCTCGACCGCAACGTCTTCCTGCGCCGGTTGGTGGACAGCCTCTACACCCGCAACGACCTCAGCCTGGACCGTGGCAACTTCCGTGTGAAAGGCGACACGGTGGATGTCTACCTAGCCTACTCGGACAACCTGCTGCGCGTGGTGTGGTGGGACGACGAGGTGGACGCCATCGAAGAGGTGGACCCCGAAACAGGGCAACGCATCGCTGAGTTTGAGGACTATAAGATCTATCCCGCCAACCTCTTTATGACCACGAAGGAGAGCACCCTGCGCGCCATCCACGAGATAGAGGACGACTTGACCAAGCAGGAGGAGTACTTCAACGAGATGGGCAAGTCCTACGAGGCGAACCGACTCCACGAGCGGGTGACGTACGACATGGAGATGATACGCGAGCTGGGACATTGCTCGGGCATAGAGAACTACTCGCGCTACTTCGACGGACGCGCTGCCGGCACACGCCCCTACTGCCTGCTGGACTTCTTTCCGAAGGATTTTCTGATAGTCATCGACGAGAGCCACGTGAGTGTACCCCAGATACGGGCGATGTATGGCGGCGACAAGGCGCGCAAGACCAACCTTGTGGAGTATGGATTCCGTCTTCCCGCCGCCCTAGACAACCGCCCCCTGAAGTTCGAGGAGTTTGAGCAGATGGCCAAGCAGGTCATCTACGTGAGCGCCACGCCGGCGGACTATGAGTTGATAAAGAGCGAGGGCGTGGTGGTGGAACAGGTGATTCGCCCAACCGGACTGCTCGACCCTGTCATTGAGGTGCGCCCCAGCCTGAATCAGATTGACGACTTGATGGAGGAGATACAGCAACGCATCGAGAAGGACGAGCGGGTACTCGTCACCACCCTGACCAAACGTATGGCGGAGGAGCTGACGGACTATCTGCTGCGCAACGATGTGCGTTGCAACTACATCCACAGCGACGTGGACACGCTGGAGCGTGTGAAGATTATGGACGACCTTCGGGCAGGCATCTACCACGTGTTGGTGGGTGTAAACCTGTTGCGTGAGGGACTAGACCTCCCCGAGGTGTCGCTCGTAGCCATCCTCGACGCCGACAAGGAAGGATTTCTGCGAAGCCACCGCTCACTCACCCAAACTGCCGGACGTGCCGCCCGCAACGTGAACGGCAAGGTCATCATGTATGCCGACAAGATGACGGACAGCATGCAGCAGACCATCGACGAGACCAATCGCCGACGCGAGAAGCAGTTGGCCTACAACGAGGCTCACGGCATCACCCCGAAACAGATTGAGAAGGCTCGCAACACGGCTCTGCTCAACGCCGCTCCGGAGACAGCGGCCAAGGAGGAGGCTACCACGCCGAAAGCCTACACCGGACCGACCGAGACCAGCCTGGTGGCCGACCCTGTTCTCACATACATGAGTCGTCCGCAGTTGGAGAAGAGCATAGAGCGCACACGCAAGCTGATGCAGGAGGCCGCCAAGAAACTGGAGTTCATACAAGCCGCACAGTACCGCGACGAGCTGCTCCGCCTGGAGGACTTGCTGAAGGAAAAGAAGGAATGATGCCGTTATACCTTATTCAAGTTCCACAAGTTCTAATGTGAGGATTGGGCTTATGTATGCTTTCTCACTGTCCACCACCTATAGGTGCGGTTTTGGAGAGTATATACTCGTTGGCACTTGAGTATATACCTGTAGAAATGGGTTATACCTTATTATATATAGGAGCATTCAAGAAGAGGAAAGGTATCATGACACCCTCTTTACGACCGTTCTTAGATGCCGACGCCTCACTCTTCGGTAGCGAAACGGAGTGTCTCCACTTTGGAGAGTTTCTCCCTCAGCCGAGCCATCTTCGACTGGCGAATACTAAGGGTCATCAGGCAATCAGTGTCGTACGACTGGCTGACGATGGCAGGCTCTTCGTCCTTGACGATGCGCATCACGTCGTTCATGAAGGGGTATTCAAAAGCGAAAGAGATTTCCTGGTCTACGGTTTTCTCCAGCAGCTCGGCGTTTGCGATGGCTTCGGCAGCCGCTGTGCGGTAAGCCACTATCAATCCACTCGTGCCTAGCTTGATGCCTCCGAAGTAGCGGACCACGATAATCAGCAGGTTGGTCAGTTCATTGGAGTTGATTTGTCCCAGGATGGGCTTGCCCGCCGTGCCCGACGGTTCGCCGTTGTCGTTGGCGCGGAAGGTGGCACGGTCCGCCCCCAACATGTAGGCATAGCAAACGTGGCGCGCATCATAGTACTTCTTCTGATACTCGTCCACGTACCGCTTCACCTCGTCCACCGAAGTGACAGGTATGGCAAACGCCAGGAATTTGCTCCGCTTCTCGGAGTAAGTTCCCTCAGCCAACCGTGCTATCGTCTTGTATGTATCTTGCTCCATTTCCATAGATGGGGACAAAGGTACGAAAAGTTCCCGTGCGGGAGGTGCTTGGGCACGACGAAAATAGAGTTAGTCCACGAACTAGGTTTCATTAGTCCACTGAGCCTCTATCGACAGCCGCCGTCAGACGAATAGTCCACCCCAAGAATAGAGTCCGCCCACCAACTAACGTTCGTCAGTCCACTGAGCCTCTATCGACAGCAGCTGTCAGACGAACAATCCGCCCCAGGAATAGCTGCCGGGCTTGAGGGTGATGTGGACAGGCTGTTGTTCGCCCAACCACTTCATGCGAACCACGCCGGGAGAAACCTCATCGGAGACTTCGAAGCGCGTCCACCCTAGTTGCTTCAGAATGGCGAAGGCCGTGGCTCCACCTTCGATAATCAGCTCGTCGGGAGCGGACAGGTGTACCAAGCGGGCGGTAGCGTCCGCCATCTCAGCCCGCAGACGGAGGGCAAACTCCTTGCCGCCTTTCGACGGACGACCGATGGTGAGTATCAGCGCGTGATGCTGACTGTAGACTCGCTTCAGCACACTCTCCCACTCCGCCGGCGAGGCTGTTCCTTCAAAGACATCCTCGGGCATCTGTTCCGTCGGGATGGTGTAGCGTTCCACGTAAGGGAGCAGGCTCAGCGAAGTGCTCTGGGTGCTGCCGCAGACTATCAGCGCACGACCGGACGACAAGCCGCCGAAGCCTCGTGCCTCAGGAGTGCTCAGCCGAGAGTCCTTACCCATGAAGATTAAATGCAAGTATGACGTGAACAGGTCGGCGGCACCAGCCAGCAACACACCCGGCTTAGCGTGACGCATCAGTTGGAACGTCATCTGCATCTCGCAGTCAGCGTCCGCCACGTAAATCGGGAGTAAGTCTTCGCTATCCCGCGTAGATTTTCCACCCACTAAAGTAGCTCCAGGAGTAGACGATTCAGAAACGAAACTGCCATTCACCGAGACACCTTCCTCTTCGGAAGATTCCGATACACAGATATCCACCGGCACATCATTCATGCTAGCGAATTCACTCAGATAGCGGACTCCCTTCAAGCGCTCTGTAACGACAGAACTGTTGGCGGGGAACTCGGGGTCGAATGCGAAGGAGGTTTCCTGCAGGGGACGGCCATTGATGTAATAGACTCCCTGCTTGACGATGCGGCCTTTGGAAGGGTTCTGGGGCATCAGCAAGGCTCGCGTGAAACCGGACTCCTGGAGGAAGGCTTCCAGCTCCGCCACGATGTGTCCGCGCAGGGCGGAGTCGGTCTTCTTGAAGAAAGCCTGCACACCCCGGCCCTTCAACTCGCGCACCACACGATGCGTCTCTGCCACGGCCGCCCGCTCGCTCATTGAACGCGTGTCGGTGGCCAACACAAGTACGTCACACTCCGGCAACGGCCCTTCCACCTCGGTGAGGAAGCCAACCGTCAGACCAAAACGATAACCGATGCCTGCCATTTCGGCGGCACCGGTGATATCATCAGCTACTACTGCAATCATTTCTGTTCAAGTGTTTCGAGCCTTCGTCCGAGCGCCCGGCTTGGGAGTGGTCCCAATGCCGAGCGCACGGTTCAGGCTATTTATTTCCAAAGTCTATGCTTCAACTTTCGTGCCAAACGCCAGGCATCAGGCGCCGTGTTTCTTCTTCAGTCGGCTGATGGCCATGCGGGTGGCATAGTCGATGGAGAGCATCATGGCATCCTCGCTGGCGATGCCTTTGCCGGCAACGTCGAAGGCTGTGCCATGGTCCACAGAGACACGGATGATAGGCAGACCGAGGGTGATGTTCACACCTTTCACGCTGTCCATCTTGCCCGTTTCCTTGTTCCAGTTGAAGCCCACCACCTTGAAGGGGATGTGGCCCTGGTCGTGGTACATCGCCACGCAACCGTCGAACTGTCCGCACTTAGCCTTAGCAAACAGCGTGTCGGGCGGCACAGGACCCACGACATTGAAGCCACGGGCCTTCAGCTCCTCCACTGCGGGAGTGATTTCCTTCTCCTCTTCCCATCCGAACAGACCATTGTCGCTCGAATGAGGATTGAGTCCGGCAATGCCGATGCGGGGATTCTCCACACCGAACTGCAGACAGGCGTCGTTGATGAGCTCCGTCACCTCGATGATGCGGTCCTTCTTCACCAGGTCGCAAGCCTTGCGAAGGGGCACGTGGGTGGAGACGTGAATCACACGCAGAAACTCGTCAGCCAACAGCATGGCGTACTTCTTGGTGTGGGTGAAGGTGGCATAGATCTCGGTGTGGCCATCGAAGTGATGACCTGACAAGTTGAGTGCCTCTTTGTTGAGCGGAGCGGTCACGGTGCCGTCCACCTCGTCCGCCATAGCCAAGTCGATGGCTTTGCGGATGGAGACGAAGGCAGCGTTGCCACACTGAGCAGACACTTTGCCAAACTCGAACTTGCTCATGTCCACACACTTCAAGTCATAGACATCGATACAACCTTGCTCGAAGCGGGCATCGGACACCTTGTCGATGGCACGCACGGTCATCGGCAAGCCGAGTACCTTCACGGCATTCTCCATCACAGCCGCGTCGCCGGTCACCAGCGGGCGACACTTGGTGTAAGCCTCTGGGTGGTTCAGGGCGCGCACCACTATCTCCGGACCTATGCCGGCTGGGTCGCCCATCGTTATGGCTAATATAGGTAATTCCATTGTTCTTACATTATATATATTAGTAAAGACTCTCGTAGATGGCTTTGGCATCCGCCTCGGTGACGGTGCGCGGATTGTTCTTCAACAGGCGTTGCACCTCCATGGCAGCCTTAGCCATGTGGTCGACAGCCTCGTGAGGAATGCCTATCTCGGTCAGCTTGGTGGGGATGCCACAAGCCTTGGAGAGCTCAGTCACAAAGTCGACACCGTTCTGGGCCGTCTCGTTGTCGTCGGCTCCCTTGGGTGCACCGCAAGCAATAGCCACCTCGGCATACTTCTGCAGGTTGGCGCTGCGGTTGAACTTCATCACCGAAGGCAACAGGATGGCGTTGGAGAGGCCGTGCGAGATATGGAACTCACCGCCCAACGGATAAGAGAGGGCGTGGACAGCCGCCGTGTTGACCGGACCGAGGCACATACCACCATAGAGGCTGCCGAGCAACAGAGCCTCGCGGGCTTCGATGTCGGAGCCGTCCTTCACCGCGCGCAGCAGGTTGGCGCTGATGAGTTGGATGCCCCTCAGCGCGTACATGTCCACTGCCGGGTGGGCGAACTTGTTGGTGTAGGCCTCGATGCAGTGCGTCAAGGCATCCATTCCGGTTTCGGCTGTCACCTTGGGAGGCACGGTCACCGTCAGCTGCGGGTCGACGTAGGCGGCGTCGGCAATGAGGTAAGGACTGACAATGCCCTTCTTCAGCTTGTCGCGCTCGTCGAGCAGGATGGCGTTGGGCGACACC
>CAYZVH010000079.1:0-4275 GCA_964481755.1 uncultured Bacteroides sp.
TTTGGAGTGATAAAGTAGGTGAAGCATAAAAGAAAACCGCTGAACATGTGTATATCTGAATGCCAACCAAACATATTTGATGTTGACCAATAAATATTAAAGCGGGGCATCGGATTCCAATAATCCGACGCCCCGTTTATAAGAACTGGTGGCTTTGGTTGAGCCGCCAGGGTAGCTCTTGTTACAAGTTGGCCAGTTCGATGACTTTGTCTACTGCGGCAGAGAGGCCTTCGGTGCTCTTACCACCGGCTGTGGCGAAGTGAGGCTGACCACCGCCACCGCCTTGAATCAGCTTGGCGGCTTCCTTCACCAGGTTGCCGGCCTTCAGGCCAGAGGCTACCAAGTTGTCGCTCAGCATTACGGTGAGCATAGGCTTGCCGCCCTCTACGGAACCGAGGACGAAGAGCAGGTTCTCGGCAATCTCGCCACGCAATTGGAAGGCGATGTTCTTCACCGATGCGGCAGGCATCGGGAGCACGGCCTTCACTACGGTGATACCGTTAATCTGTTTGGCATAGGCCTTCAGCTGTTCCTTCACGGAAACCTCTTTTTCCTTTATATATTCATCGACTTGCTTCTTCAAACCAGCGTTCTCCTCGATGTACTTGCGGATGGCAACCCGCAGGTCCGGGGCATTGTTGAACAGGGAGCGAAGCTCGTTCATCGTATCCTGGATGGTGTCCATCATGGCCTCCACCTTGGCTCCGGTGATGGCTTCGATACGGCGGACGCCAGCGGCCACGGAACTCTCGGAGAGGATGCGGACGATACCAATCTTGCCGGTCGATGAGACGTGCGTACCACCACAGAACTCGATGGAAGAACCGAACTGGATGACACGCACATGGTCGCCATATTTCTCGCCGAAGAGGGCGATGGCTCCCAACTCTTTGGCCTTCTCGATGGGCACGTTGCGATGCTCGGTCAGAGGCACGTTGGCACGTATCTTGGCATTCACCAGATGCTCCACCTCACGCAACTGCTCGTCGGTTACCTTCTGGAAGTGAGAGAAGTCGAAACGCAGGGAGTCCGGTGTGACGAGCGAACCCTTCTGCTCCACGTGGGTGCCCAACACCTGGCGCAAGGCCTCGTCGAGCAAGTGCGTACAAGAGTGGTTGGCTTCGCAGGCGGCACGTTTGTCCGTGTCCACGCAAGCCATCATAGGAGCGTCGAGGTGCTCGGGCAACTTCTTAGCCAAGTGGATGGGCAGGTTGTTCTCCTTCTTCGTGTCGATGATGTCGATGGTCTCGAACTCGCTGACCAACACGCCAGTGTCGCCCACCTGACCACCGCTCTCGGCATAGAACGGAGTCTTGTCCAGCACAATCTGGAACAAGGTCTGACCTTTCTGCTTCACCTGACGGTAGCGCAGAATGGAGGTCTCATATTCTGTGTAGTCGTAGCCCACAAACTCGGTCTCGCCCTCTTTCAGCACAATCCAGTCGCCCGTCTCCACAGCGGCGGCGTTGCGGGCGCGCTGTTTCTGCTTCTGCATCTCTGCATCGAACTCGCTGAGGTTGACGGTGAGTCCGTTCTCGCGCAGGATGAGCTCTGTCAGGTCGATAGGGAATCCGAAGGTGTCGTAGAGTGTGAAGGCATCCACACCACTGATCTCTTTCTTTCCGGCAGCCTTGGCATCAGCCATGGTCTTGTCGAGCAAACGGATTCCGGTCTCCAAGGTACGGAGGAAAGCTTCCTCTTCTTCCTTCACCACCTTCTCGATGAGAGCCTGCTGGGCTTTCAGCTCGGGGTAGGCACCGCCCATGTTGTCTATCAGGGCAGGGATGAGGCGGTACATGAAGGCTTGCTTCTGGTTGAGGAATGTGTAGGCGTAGCGTACGGCACGGCGCAGGATGCGGCGGATGACGTAGCCTGCCTTGGCGTTGGACGGCAGCTGACCGTCGGTGATGGAGAAGGCGATGGTGCGCACGTGGTCGGCAACCACACGCATGGCGATGTCAGTCTTCTCATCCTTGCCGTAGGTGTGGCCGGAGAGGTCGCCTATCACTTTGATGAGGGGCTGGAACACGTCCGTGTCGTAGTTGGACGTCTTGCCCTGCAGGGTGCGAACCAGACGTTCGAATCCCATGCCGGTGTCGATTACCTTGGCGGGCAACGGCTCCAGGCTTCCGTCGGCCTTGCGGTTGTATTGCATGAACACGAGGTTCCAAATTTCGATTACCTGCGGGTGGTCTTTGTTCACCAGCTCGCGTCCGGGAACCTGGGCTTTCTCCTCAGCTGAGCGGGAGTCCACGTGAATCTCGGAGCAGGGGCCGCAAGGACCCGTGTCGCCCATTTCCCAGAAGTTGTCGTGCTTGTTGCCATTGATGATATGGTCTTTGGGGAGGAACTGTTCCCAGATGGAGGCTGCCTCGTTGTCGCGGTCGATGCCCTCTTCGGGACTACCCTCGAACACGGTGGCGTAGAGGTTTGCGGGGTCCAGCTTCAGCACGTCTACCAGATATTCCCAGGCCCAGGAGATGGCCTCTTTCTTGAAGTAGTCGCCGAACGACCAGTTGCCCAGCATCTCGAACATGGTGTGGTGATAGGTGTCGTGTCCCACCTCTTCCAAGTCGTTGTGCTTGCCGCTGACACGCAGACACTTCTGTGAGTCGGCCACCCGTTTGCTCTTGGCAGGGTGGTTGCCCAGAATGATGTCCTTGAACTGATTCATACCGGCATTGGTAAACATCAGTGTAGGGTCGTCCTTTATCACCATCGGGGCGGAGGGAACAATCAGGTGACCCTTTGATTCGAAGAAACTCTTGAACGAGTCTCTGATTTCGTTTGCAGTTAACATATCTGTAGGTTTCAAATTTAATAATCGAGAAAAAGATTTGCAAAGATAGTGCGATTTATTATTTTTGCCACAAATATTCGGCAAAATCTTGTTGCCGGAGGTGATGAATGTATTTATAGAACCTATTGAATGCGAAAAGTTTACTACATATATAACCCTCGTACTCGCACTTACGACAGGGTATATCCGACTATGCGGCAGCGTGCGCTGAGCATTCTGCGCCAACTGTTTGTAGGCATGGGACTGGGTGCCGGCTTCTTCCTGTTGCTGCTTTGGTTGCTGGGTACACCCTCGGAAAAGGCCTTGCGGATAGAGAACTCCCGCATGCAGGCACAGTACAAAGTGTTGTCCGACAGGCTAGACCAAGCCCTGGACGTGATGCAGGACCTGCAGCAACGCGACGATAACCTCTACCGCGTGATGTTGCAAGCCGACCCTGTGTCGGATGCCATACGCATGGGCGGATACGGGAATACGAACCGCTACCAGGAGCTGATGAACATGGCCAACGCCGACCTTGTGATCAACACAACGCAGAAGACGGACTTGCTGGTGAAGCAGGTCTACATCCAGTCGAAGTCGTTCGACGAGGTGGTGGAGATGTGTAAGAACCACGACGAGATGTTGAAGTGCATCCCTGCCATTCAGCCAGTCTCCAACAAGAACCTCAAGCAGACGGCTTCAGGCTTCGGTGTGCGCATCGACCCTATCTACCAGACTCCCAAGTTCCATGGCGGCATGGATTTCTCCGCCAACCCAGGCACGCCGGTCTACGTCACGGGCGACGGCACGGTGGTGTCAGCCGACTGGGAGACAGGCTACGGCAACACCATCGAGGTGGACCATGGCTATGGCTACCACACCCGCTACGCTCACCTGAGCGAGATGGATGTGCGGCGTGGACAGCGGGTGCAGCGCGGCGAGGTGATAGGTAAGGTAGGCTCCAGCGGAAAGAGCACAGGTCCGCACCTCCACTATGAGGTGGTGGTGAAGGGGCAGAAGGTGAACCCCGTGAACTATTACTTCATGGACCTGAGCGCGGAGGACTACGACAAGATGATACAGATGGCTGCCAACCACGGCAAAGTGTTTGACTGATAGATACGCAGAACGATGGTCCTCAACAAAAATAAGAATCTCAAGCTCTACTACTCCATCGGCGAGGTGGCGGATATGTTTCAGGTGACGGAGGCTACGCTCCGCAACTGGGAGCGCGCGTTCCCCAAGACCATTCATCCCAAGAAGGCAGGCCGTAACATCCGGCAATACACGGCCGAGGACCTGGAGGATGTCCGCTTGATACACCACTTGGTGCGCGAGAAGCAGATGTCCTACGACGGCGTGCGCCAGGTGTTGAAGGACAATCCCACCGCTACCATAAAATATATGGAAGTCATCGACCGCCTGAAAGCTCTGCGCGAGGAGTTGATGGCCATCAAGCAGGAGTTGGACGACCACGTAGTCTACTGATAAAG
>CAYZVH010000079.1:4375-13854 GCA_964481755.1 uncultured Bacteroides sp.
CTTTGTCGGCTTACTTGCTGAAGTATTGCAATATCCCTCGCATGATATGTTCCCGGTCTGAACGGTCGGTGATGCTCTCGAACGGGAATCCCAACACGAACACACTGTAGTCCGCACCCTTGTAGGCGGTGCCGGCTCCCACGTTGCCGTCGGTGTAGGCAAATGCGGAGATGGCTTCGGCCGTGGGGAGGATGCAGGCAGGCTCCGGCACGGCGTAACTCTTCTCGTTCGGTTGCCGATAGATGTGGAAACGAATGCCGGTGCCGTACACCTCGTCGGAGGTGGATCCGGACATGGAGCCGACGGACTGGAACTTCAGTAGGGTAGAGGTGAAGTCGGCTGTCTTGCTGTCGCCGACGTAGGCTCCGGAGATGAGCAGACGGCCTCCATGGCGGCAATAGTCGGACATCCAACGCTGGACGCTCTCGGTGAAGGGTTGTTTCTCCACTCCGGCGATGTAGTCCACGATGGCATAATCCTCGGGGCGAACAAGACCATCCTCCACTGCGGCGCTGCTGCACGACACAAAGTTATATCCACCTGTGGCCTGTATGGCTTTGCCGTGGACGAAGGGGTAGTCGAACGTGTTGCCGGCGATGAGTTTGCCTTCCAACTCGTTGCCGCTGAATCCCAATCCACCCTCGGTCTCTATGCCAATCTTGTTGCGGTCGAAGCCTGTCTGCTCGCCACAGTATTCGGGTGTGCGGAGATAGGGCACGCCGATGTCGGTGCGTAGGTCGAAGCCCTGCTGGGTGGCGGTCTGCAGCGTAGCCGGTCCGCTGAGGCGGTTGAAGCCGTTCACGATTAAGACGGTCTCTGCGCTCTTATCCATCAGGCAGGCGGACAATGTCTCCGAGGGGAAACTCTCGCCGCCCTTGTTGAGTGCCGCCACCTTGAAGCTGTAGGTCACTCCCGGTTCCAGCTCCTTCTGGCAGGAATGGCCCTTCACCACTACGCCATTGTCGAAGCCTCCATAGCCGATGCGGGTGTAGACGATGTAGCTCTGGGGTGTGGCAGTCGGCTCTAAAGGGTCGTTCTGGGGTTCCCAGGTCAGCAGGGCCTTCCGCTTCTTCGCGTTGAGCTGTACGGCAAAGTGGGTGACAGGCAGCGGTTGCACCGTGTAACTCGTGCCGTGCATGGTGGCGATGTACTTCAGGATGGATTTGTAGACCGAGCGTCCTAGGGTGAACTTGAAGTGTGGGTCGTGCCCCAGCTGCATGTCCGCAAAGTTCTGGTGCGAGAGCATCTCCAGTATCATGGAGGGAACTTGTGGCACGCGGCTCTCGCTGTAGTTGTGGTTCCGCATGCCGCGGTGTACCCAGTTCACACCGAGCGAGGCACTGAGGTCCCGCTTCAGTCCGGTGAGCACTATGTCGTTGAGGTCGCGCGACGTGTAGCGGGAAACGGGGGTGCCTAAGAGCCCGCCGTTGAAGTCAGTGGTGTAGATGCCCAACGTGCCGAAGATGTTGTCCTCCTTGGAGAATCCTGCATCGCTGTGCACGCTGAGGGACAGTTCGAACGGAACTTTCAGTCCCTCCTGCCGCGGGTTGTAGACTGATCCACCGGAGAGATAGTTGAGCTCCAGTGAGCGTGTGTTGATGTCGTCGGCATAGTCGTTGGCGCTTTTCCGCCCGTTGTAGACCGTCTCCGGCATCCCTCGCCAGATGGCATTGTAGCGTGCTCCTTCGAGGTAACGCGGCACACCGCTCACCGTCACCTTCGAGTGGTTGTCGGACGAGCGACCGACGTTGCCCATACCGCCACCGAAGCGTACGGCATCGGCGGACACCACGCCCCGGTGCTTGCTCTCGTTGCTCAGCACCACCATGCCATAGTCGTTGCTGCCGCGGTCGAACTCGAACGTCCCCAGGTAGACCCACGTGCCGCCGCCCATCTGTTGGTTCACACAGAACTCCGTGGCTCCACCCTTGTGGAACACCGTGTAGCGGGCGTCGCTCACACTGTTGGGCAACGTCTGGTAGGAGACGTAGACGGCGTAGCGACCCTCTTCGGGTATGTCGGGAATCCATTCGACAAATGTCTTCCGACGCTTTTTCGATGAGGTGGGCACAACCCGTGCCGTGCCGTCCTCGAAGGGGTTGTCGCCATCCTGGTAGACCGTCTTCACGTGGGCAAATCCCTTGTCGGGGCTTGTTGCCCATTGGCTCCGGCGGTTGGTGTCCTCATAGTAGAGGTTGCCGGCTGTGCGTGTGTCGTTGTCCACTATCACCTCGTTGGGCTGCCAGTCGCGCTCGCGGGCGGAGTAGACCACGGCCCCCGCGTTCTCCAGCATCGGCAGGATGTAGGGCACCACGAAGGTCTGTGTGAAGAGGTCCTCGCAGGTGCAGAACAGTCGTGGGCGTTGCCACTTCCAGGTGCCTTCGTCGTTGCGGTAGTATTTGCCGTGGCTCTGGTGCACAGCCACATGCCGTCCCTCCAAGCCTTCGGTTATGGAGTAGGGGCGTGAGAGGTTCTCTACCCATGCGTTGCCCTCGTATTCGATGTCGCCCCAGAGTCGGCTCTTGTCCTTGCCTCGCTTCCTCAGGGCGTTGGGTACCAAGTCCTCTATTGGTTTCCCGTCGGCATGGATGGTGATGGTGTAGCGGTTGACAGGTCCGGGCAGGCATTTTCTCACGGAGCGGTAGATGCCTTCCACCGTCTCCTTGGTGAAGGTCTGATAAGCGAAATTCGTCTCGGGATAGATGTCCAGCCGGCGTTCCTCGGGGTTCAGTTCTATAGATTTCAGTTTGGTGTGTCCGATGTTGGCGTAGGTGGTTGTGTAGTTGCTGAAGAACTCCTGCAAGCGGGCCTGCACGGTCTGCTGCAGTTGCTGTGCCTGGCACAGCAGGCTGACGGCGCACACCGCCAATGTGGACAATAGTCGATTCATAACGTGGACGTTGAATTATAGCAAATGAATAACTATGAACAAGGAGAGGGATTGTCTCCAATCCCTCTTCACTATGTTTGTTGTACTTGGTAAGTCGCTAGCTGTCACACCTCGCCGATGGTGAACCGTTTGGGGTGTTTCCCCTTCACATCCTTGAAGTAGAGCTTTATCTCGCGCATGTCCTTGTCGAAGTCGCCGCAAGGGATGATTTCCTTCTCCAGTGTGACGCACTTCTTCTCGTAGTCGGGTGCCGCCAGCAGGATGGGAATCTTCGCCTCCAGCGCGATGTAGTAAAAACCTTTCTTCCAGACAGGGTTCGCCGACCTGGTTCCCTCCGGGGTGATGGCCAGGTGGAAGGTGTCTCGCTTCTTTGCTTCGTCGGACAGCTGCGCTACCAGTGAGCTTTTCTTGTTTCGCCGTACGGGAATGCCTCCCATGCGGCGGAGGAGTATGCCAAGGGGCCACACGAACCACTCCTTCTTCATCATGAACCCCGTTCGCCTGCCGATGGCGGTGTAGAAGATGATGCCCAGCAGAAAATCGAAGTTCGAGGTGTGGGGAGCTACGCAAATGATGTATTTGTCATAGTCCGGTACTGTAACCTTGGCTGTCCATCCTAATACCTTATAATATATATAGGCGCAGACCGATTGGAGCATGTCAGTTCAGTTTCTCGAGTTCTGCGACAATCTCGTTCGTCTGGTTCGACAAGTCCTCTTTCAGCTTCTTGAAGTGTGCCTTCACGTTGCCCGGCTCGGGGTGACAGATGCGTGTGATGATGTCATCCTGCATCTTCAGAATCTTCATCAGAATCTGCGTGCCTTTCTCCTTGTCGGTGTTGGGAACATATGTTATCTGCACAAAACAATCTTGGTACAGGATGCCTGCAATCTTATTGACCTGCTTCTTCAAATTTCTCTTATTAGCCATATTATTAGACATTTATGAGTGTTATACAATAAATTTTGGTGTAAAGATACTCAAAATACTTTTACGATTGAGAAAAAACACCGAAATTTGCATCCAAACAATTATTAAACACAAAAATTAAGAGTTATTATGACAAAGAGTGCATTACAAATCGCGAGGTCTACTTACAACCCTAAATTACCGAAAGCGTTGAAAGGATGTGTGAAGGCTGAACTAGGTTCTTCAACGGAGTCCGTCTCTGACCAGGAGGCTATCCGTAAATTGTTCCCCAACACATACGGAATGCCTATCGTCCGTTTCGTAGAGGGCGAGGAGAAGTCGTATCCGGCTATCAACGCCGGCGTTATCCTCTCCGGCGGTCAGGCTCCCGGTGGACACAACGTCATCGCCGGACTGTTCGACGGTCTGAAGAAGATCAACAAGGACAGCCGTCTCTTCGGTTTCATTCTGGGTCCGGACGGACTGGTGCAGCACAACTACATGGAGCTGACAGCCGACATCATCGACGAGTATCGCAACACGGGTGGTTTCGACATCATCGGCTCGGGACGTACGAAGCTGGAGAAAGAGGAGCAGTTCGAGAAGGGACTGGAGATCTTGAGACAGCTGAACATCTCCGCACTGGTGATCATCGGTGGTGACGACTCCAACACCAACGCTTGCGTGTTGGCAGAGTATTTCGCTGCAAAGAAGGCCGGCGTGCAGGTAATCGGTTGCCCGAAGACCATCGACGGCGACTTGAAGAACGACATGATTGAGACCTCCTTCGGATTCGACACCGCTTGTAAGGTCTACTCCGAGGTCATCGGCAACATACAGCGCGACTGTAACTCAGCACGCAAATACTGGCACTTCATCAAACTGATGGGACGCTCTGCCTCTCACATCGCGTTGGAGTGCGCCCTGCAGACACAGCCGAACATCTGCTTGATCTCTGAGGAGATAGAGGAGAAGAACATGTCGCTGGACGATGTGGTGACCTACATCGCCGAGATTGTGGCTAAGCGTGCCGCTCTGGGACGCAACTTCGGAACCGTGTTGGTGCCTGAGGGTCTGATTGAGTTCATCCCTGCCATCCGCGACCTGATTGCCGAGCTGAACGACCTGTTGGCTACGAACAAGGAGTTCTCCATGATCAAGAAGTCGGCTCAGCGCGAGTGGATCATCTCCAAACTGTCGCCGAAGAACGCCGCCATCTACGAGAGTCTGCCCGAGGGTGTCGCCAAACAGTTGACACTGGACCGCGACCCGCACGGAAACGTACAGGTTTCTCTCATCGAGACAGAGAAGCTGTTGGCCGACATGGTGGACCGCAAATTGGCTGAGTGGAAGGCCGAGGGCAAATACAACGGCAAGTTCGCCGCACAGCACCACTTCTTCGGCTACGAAGGCCGCTGCGCAGCTCCGTCGAACTACGATGCAGACTATTGCTACTCACTGGGTTACACCGCATCGATGCTGATTGCCAACGGCAAGACAGGCTACATGTCGTCCGTACGCAACACGACAGCTCCTGCCGACCAATGGATCGCTGGTGGTGTGCCTATCACGGCCATGATGAACATGGAACGCCGCAACGGTGAGATGAAGCCGGTTATCAAGAAGGCCCTGGTGAAGCTGGACGGCGCTCCCTTCAAGGCATTTGCCGCTCAGCGCGACGAGTGGGCTGTGGAGACAGACTATGTTTATCCGGGTCCTATCCAGTACTTCGGACCGACAGAGGTTTGCGACCAACCTACCAAGACACTGGTTCTGGAACAGTCGAACAAATAAGAGTAAGATAGTTTGAACATAAATCGCAGATTGGCGAAGGGGACGGATGCACGCGGAAGGAGAGCCCCGCTGACCGGACGTTGCCAATCTGCGGTTTTACTTTAAGATAAGTGGACGCACAGGTCCATATATATAAATGGTAAAGAAGAAGACACAGGCAAAGACGGACGTAGCGACCGACAAGACGCCCCGGAAGAGAAGCACCCAAACCGCTAAACCGACCCGGACACGCGCCGCAGCACGCCGAACCAAACGACCGACACCACGTGGCAACGGGGCCAACGGGCAGGAGAAACAACCTTCCGCTCTGCGCCGGCTCATTTCCAAACAGCCGCGTTGGGTCATCTGGAGCTTCTCCGGTGCCATACTCTTGGTCTATGCCGTAGCCCTCTACTACTGCTTCCTGCGTCCGTACCTCTACCGGTGGAACACCGAGGACATCTACTTCTACCAACCTGTGGTGCACGGCATCGACATCTCCCACCATCAAGGAAAGGTGGACTGGGCGGCGCTCAACAAGAACCACATACAGAACAGCCCGCTGCAGTTCGTCTTCATGAAGGCTACCGAAGGCTCCGACTTGGTGGACACTACCTTCCAACAAAACTTCCGGGACGCCCTCGACTACGGATTCATCCGTGGCGCCTACCACTTCTTCAGCCCCCTGTCGTCAGCCAGTGAACAGGCGGCCTTCTTCATCAAGAACGTCAAGCTGTTGCCCCACGACTTGCCTCCCGTGTTGGATGTGGAGCGCAGGGGAACCTATTCGTCGGAGTCGTTGCGCACGGAGGTGAAGACCTGGCTGCGCATCGTGGAGGATTACTACAAGGTGAAGCCTATCATCTACGCTTCGTACAAGTTCAAGACGCGCTACCTCAACGACTCGTTGCTCAACACCTACCCCTACTGGATTGCCCACTACTATGTCGACACCTTGGAGTACCAAGGCGAATGGACCTTTTGGCAACACCACGACAATGGTTCGCTGGAGGGTATTGAAGGCGATGTGGACATGAACGTGTTCAACGGCGACCTGCAGAAGTTGCTCCAACTCACCATTCCCGAAGATTCCACTTCACAGTCCGTTCCCGCAGATTCCGTTTCGCAGTCCGCCGGCGCGGATTCCTACGAAGCCTTGCCTATTGAATAGATTGCTTACTCTAGTCCCGAAAGCATAATGCCGACGGCTAAAGCGAGGGCGTGGACACAACGTCCAACGACCTATATACTCATTGGCTCTTGAGCTATATACTCATTTGCCTATGACCTATATACTCGTTGATAGGGGAGCGAATGTCCTAAGACGCTCGCGTTGGGGGGAGCTGAAGCCTTGGAGCAAGTTAAAGCTTCGGTGCTGTTTGAAGCCTTGGAGCTAGTTAAAGCAAGAGCTTACTTCTTCACCAGCTTGATGTCTGCCCAGTTGTCCTTCTCGCGATAGTGGTCGAAGACGAGGCCAAGTCGTTCGCCCTCCTCGCGCAGGTAGGGGATGTCCTCCACGTAGAATCCGCTCATGTAGATCTCCGAGCCCGGATGCATGCAGGCCACGTAGTGCTTCATGTCAGCGAGCAGGATGTTGCGGTTGATGTTGGCGATGATGACGTCGAACATCCGACCCTCGAGCGATGAGGCGTCGCCCAACTCCACCTGGATGTTCTCCACATGGTTGAGGGCGATGTTGTCCTTGGAGTTGGACACACACCAGTCGTCGATGTCGATGGCTGTCACCGGGTCGGCTCCCCGCATGGAGGCCAGGATGGCTAGGATGGACGTGCCGCAACCCATGTCGAGCAACGATTTGCCTCGCAGCTCAGCGTCGAGCAACTCGCCGATAATCAGACTCGTGGTGGCGTGGTGCCCTGTGCCGAAAGCCATCTGCGGATTGATGAGGATGTCGTATTCCGCCTGGGGAATGTTGGTGTGGAACGTACTGTGGATGACGCAACGGTCGCCGATGATGATGGGCTGGAAGAAGTTCTTCTCCCACTCCTCGTTCCAGTCTTTGTCCTCCTGTGGCTCTACGGTGTAGGCGATGGTGGTGCCGGCTATGGGGAACGTGTCGATGACTCCCCGCAGGGTATCCTCGTCGAACAGTTTCTCCTGCACATAGGCTTTCACGCCCTGCTCGTCTCCCACGAAACTCTCAAAACCTATCTCGGCGCAGAGGGCGGACAGCACATCGTTCACCGTCTCCGTGCAAGGTTGCGTACGAAATGTCACTTCCAAGTACTTCATTGTTCTTTTTTTGCCCGCAAAGGTATGAAAAAATATGGGTAAGTAGTACCTTTGCGCTCTATATAAATATATGTATAGCGTGAAATGAAAAAGACGATACTGACATTTCTCCTTTCCTTGTTATTGGTGAACGGAGTCGCATGGGGACAGACCCCATACCCGAAGCGGGAATTCAGAGGCGCCTGGATACAGGCAGTGAACGGACAGTTCCAGGGCATGTCGCCCCAGGTGATGCAAAGGACCTTGACCACACAACTCGACAAACTGCAGCAGGCAGGCATCAATGCCGTCATCTTCCAGGTGAGGCCCGAAGCCGATGCGCTGTACGTTTCTGACCTGGAGCCTTGGAGCCGATTCCTGACAGGTGTGCAGGGTAAGGCACCCTCTCCGCTGTGGGACCCTTTGCAGTTCATGATAGACGAATGCCACAAGCGCGGCATGGAACTCCACGCCTGGATAAACCCTTACCGAGCAAAGACGAAAGGCACCACCCAGCTGGCCGCCAACCATCCGTATAACCGCCATCCGGAGCGCTTCTTCAAGTACGACGGACTGATACTGTTCGACCCGGGCTATCCCGAGAACATCCGCTACATCTGCGAGGTGGTGGAGGACATCGTGAAGCGCTACGACGTGGACGGACTCCACATCGACGACTATTTCTACCCCTATCCGGTGGCAGGACTGCCCATCCCCGACGACCTCAGCTTCGCCGAGTATGGCCGCGGATACTCCGACCGCAACGACTGGCGGCGCGACAACGTTAGCCGCTTGGTGAAGGCCCTCTGCGAGACCATCCACCAGTGCAAACCTTGGGTGAAGTTCGGCGTGTCGCCCTTCGGCATCTACCGCAACAAGAAGAGCGCCTCCAACGGAAGCAACACCAACGGCCTGCAAAACTACGACGACCTCTATGCCGACGTACTCTATTGGGTGGACAAGGGATGGATAGACTACAACGTGCCGCAGATATACTGGGAGATAGGCAACGCCGCCGCCGACTATTCCACCTTGG
The DNA here is from genome assembly GCA_964481755.1 of uncultured Bacteroides sp. Classification (GTDB taxonomy): domain Bacteria; phylum Bacteroidota; class Bacteroidia; order Bacteroidales; family Bacteroidaceae; genus Phocaeicola_A. The sequence continues at coordinate 13,216 of CAYZVH010000079.1, forward strand.
TGCGCTGGTGGGCTATCCATGCGCAGAAGCGTCCGCTCTTCATCGGACAGGACGTGCTCCGTACGGTGAAGTATGCCGACCCGAAGAATCCCTCCGTACACCAGCAGGCCAGGAAGATGGAAGAGCAGCGCACCTACACCACGGTGCACGGCAGCTGCCAGTGGTACGCCGCCACGGTGATGGACAACCCTGGTAACTACTGGACCATGCTGCAGAACAACTACCACCGCTATCCGGCCCTGCAGCCGCTTTTCCCGTTCCTCGACAGCAAGGCTCCCTCGAAGGTGCGCAAGCTGAAGCCCGTGTGGACGGCCGACGGTTACATCCTCTTCTGGACGGCCCCCAAAGCCTCACGCGAGATGGACAAGGCTGTGCAGTACGTCGTCTATCGTTTCGATAAGGGGGAGAAGGTGAACATCGGCGACGCCTCGAAGATTGTGACCATCACCCGCGACACCTACTACAAATTGCCCTACGAGGACGGCAAGACGAAGTACACCTACGTGGTGACCGCCCTCGACCGCCTGCAGAACGAATCGGCGGTGGTGAAGAAGAAGGTGAAGCTGTAGCCATTATAAACCAGTAAACAGCACGGCGGCTATTCCTCTTGGTAGGGGAAATAGCCGCCGTGGCTTTTAT
>CAYZVH010000080.1:0-13726 GCA_964481755.1 uncultured Bacteroides sp.
TAGAATTCCCTTCCGCCACGGGCCATCACCATGTAGACTCCCGCCTCGTCCGACTCGGAGAGCAGTTCCAGCTCAGGCACCTTGAGGATGTCCTCGCGGCGCACTTCGGTGTGACGGCTATGGGGTACATAGAACACATCGTCGAAGCCACGGAAGATGGGCGGCAGCGGATTGATGAGGTGATGTTCGAAGATGCCGAACATCTTGTGGTCCAGCGGATACTTGGGGATGCCATAGTGGCGGTAGAGTCCCGCCTGCGCAGCCCAACATATATATAAGGTAGAGGTGACATGGGTGCGGGCCCAGTCGAAGATGTACGACACCTCGTCCCAGTACGACACCTCCTCAAACTCCATCTGCTCCACGGGCGCTCCGGTGATGATCATGCCGTCGAAGCGTTCGTTGCTCATCGAGTCGAAGTCCTTGTAGAAAGCCTTCATGTGTTCGATGGGTGTGTTCTTGGAGGTATGGCTCTTCAGTTTCATAAACGACACCTCCACCTGCAGCGGCGAGTTGGACAGCAGACGGATGAGATCGGTCTCCGTCGTTATCTTCAGCGGCATGAGGTTGAGGATGACCAGGCGCAGCGGACGTATATCCTGTCGGCTGGCCCTCGAGTGGTCTATCACAAAGATATGTTCCTGCTTCAATAGTTCGATAGCAGGCAACTTGTCGGGTAAATTTAAAGGCATGTTCTCTTTTTAATCCATTAAACGTATAAAATGCACCAGACAGACCGAGATGTTATCGAGGCCACCTGCCTTGCAGGCTTCCCGCTCCAGCACACGGCTGTCGTGTGTCTGGCCGAGCAGCTTCTCCATCTTCTCGTCGGTGAGCATCTTCGACAGTCCGTCCGAGCAGAGCATCATCACGTCGCCCGCCAGGATGTCGTCGGTGCAGTTGACAATGTCGAAGTAGGCTTCCTTGCCGGCTCCGATGCTGTTGACCAACACATTCTCGTGCGTGCTGTTGCCCGTGAGGCTGCTCAGCGAGTGGTCCGTCGAGAGTTGCGCCAGTCGCCGTCCCCTGTATCGGTAGAGGCGGCTGTCGCCACAATTGAGCCAGTAGATGTGCTTCTCGTAGATGACGAGCGCCACCAGCGTGGTGCCCATCCCAGCCCATTGGGGATTGTCTTGTCCCATCTCCAACAGGCGTTTGTGCGTCCTCACAATCCAGGCGTTGAAGCAGTCGCGGAAGGCCTCCTCGTCCATGCCCTTGGGGAGCGAATGGAAGAAGAAATCCAACTCATTGACCACTTCGGCACTGGCTACGTCGCCACCACTGTACCCACCGAGTCCGTCGGCCACGGCAAAAATACAATTTTCGTCCGAGGTACGTTGAATTTTAAAGCGAATATTCTGATTTCTTATCTTATTCGAGGCCACCAGCATCATGTCGTCGTTCTTCTCGCGGACCAGTCCGCGGCTGTTGGTAGCGCTTATGTCTAATGTCATCATTTTCTAATTTCTATTATCAGTTCAACATTGGCCAGCTGCAGTCGATCTCCGTTTCGCAGCGGCATGGGCACATCGGGTATCAGCTTCTCATGGTTGAGTTTGGAGCCGTTGGTGGAGTTCATGTCCTTCACGGTCCATCCCGCCGAGGGGGAATAGTGGAGAGCGGCATGGGAACTGGAGATGTACGAGAAGGGAGCCAGCAGATCCTTGTACGGTCCCTTGCGGCGACCGATGACGGCGCCGTCCTCTCCACGGAGCTCGATATGCAGATTGGTGTTTACCAAATAGAGTTGTGGCATGACGGACACTTGTCCATGGTCCACGGGGGCAACCTCGGCAGCCTGTAGTTGGGCTTCGGCCTCGTCGGCGGGCGAGTACATCACGTCGCCACACTTGGTGCAACGGTTTCCCTTGCCCGGGAGTCCGCAGCGCTTACAGAACTTCAGCTTAAACCCGCACTGGTCGCAATACCACGAGTCGTTCTCTATCTCAGCTTTGCATACAGGACATGTTATCATCGTTTCTTCACTCTTTTCAATTCAGTTCATTTTTTCAGTTCAGTTCAATATCCTCCGGCTCGATGGTCTGGTAGACGCTGCCCACCAGCTTCTCGGGCGGCAGTTGCGACACGCGCTCGGACATGCGTTGCACGGTGCGGTCGAACAGCTTGCGTATCTCGCGGGCATTGCCGAAACTGCGGGTCTTGTGGAGGTACATTTCCAGAATCACCTCCATCAGTTTGCCCTCCGCCTCGGGCGAGATAACGTACTGCTTCTTGGCAGCCAAGCGTTGGTAGATTTCCATCAGTTCCATCTCGGAATAGTCGTCGATGTGGATGTGATGGGTGAAGCGGCTCTCCAGTCCAGGGTTGGCTGAGAGGAAGCGTTCCATCTCGTCCTTGTAGCCGGCCACGATGACGATGAACTTGCCGCGGTCGTCCTCCATGCGTTTCATCAGGGTTTCCACGGCCTCCAGTCCATACTTGTCCTTGCCGTCGACGCCCACCAGGGTGTAGGCTTCGTCCACAAAGAGGATGCCTCCCATGGCCCGGTCGCACAGTTTGTCCACCAACTTTGGAGTCTCGCCCATGTACTGGCCCACCATCTGGCTACGGTTCACCTCCACGATGCGGCTGCTGGGCAGCAGGCCCACGGAGTAGAACACGTCCGCCATCTTGCGGGCGATGGTGGTCTTGCCCGTACCGGGGTTACCGGTGAGGACGATATTGATCTGTGTATTCTCGGCCTCGCCGATGCCCTGTTTGAGTCGTTGTTGTATGAAGACGTTCTGCACGGCCAGGCGGCGTATCATCTCCTTGACAGATTTCATGCCGACAATCTCGTCGAGCTCGCTCATCACCTGTTCCAGAGGTTTGGGTTGCTCCTGTGCCTCGCCGGTGATGTCCTCGAGGGTCAGCTCGAACATCTGCTGTTGGTCAAGGGTGGAGAGTTTGTCGTTCATGGCCATCAAGCGTTTGCTCTGTCGGGTCACGGCCTCGTCGAAGAGGCGGCGCGCCTCGCGGGCATTGCCGAAGTTGCGGTCGCGCTGCAGGTATATCTGCTTGAACATCTGCAACAGGGCAATCTGCGAGCGGTCGGACACGGTAAAGTGTTTGGCGGCGGCCATGTTGAGGAATATCTGCGACAGTTCACCGGGCTTGTAGTCGTCGAAGTGGATGGTCTCGGTGAAGCGTGACTTCAGTCCTGGGTTGGAGTCGATGAAGTCGTGCATCTGGTCGGTGTAACCCGCCACGATGCAGATGAACTTGCCGCGGTCATCCTCCAACCGTTTGAGCAGTGTGTCGAGTGCTTCCTTACCGAAGCTGTCGTTGCTGCCGGAGCAGAGGGTGTAAGCCTCGTCGATGAAGAGGACACCGCCCATGGCGGAGTCTATCACTTGGTTGGTCTTGATGGCCGTCTGTCCTGAGAAGCCCGACACCAGTTTGCTGCGGTCTACCTCCACCAGTTGTCCGCGGGCCAGCACGCCGAGCGACTTGAACACATCGGCCATGATGCGCGCCACGGTGGTCTTTCCCGTACCAGGATTACCGGTGAAGACGTAGTGTTTGCCGGAGAATACGGCAGGCTCGCCACGTTGTATCTGCAGGTTGAGGTAAGCGGCCAAGCTGGTAATCTCTTCCTTCACGGCGGTGAGGCCCACCAGGCCATCGAAAGCGGAGAGGCACGAGCGATAGTCCACCTGTTGTTTCTTCTCGTAGGGGATGTCCGCCACCTCCAGGGTGAGGAGCATGTCGTTGGTCTGCTCCTCCACCGGCACCTGACTGAGACGCTCAGCTTGTTTGCGGCAGATTTTCTCGAATAGTGAGCGCATCTCGCGTCCGTTGGCGAAGTTCTTGTCGCGCGCGTCGTAGATTTGCTGCACTGTCTGGCGTGCCACGTCGGCAGCACCTTCCCCGAATCGATATCCCTTCTTCTTCATAAAACCGGAGAGGATGAGGAATAGCTCGTCGGGGGTATAGTCGTCGATATTGATGAATCGGTTGAATCGGCTACGGAATCCGGGGTTAACGCGGAAGAGGTTCTCCATCTCGGTGCGGTAGCCTGCGGCGATGACCACGAACTTGCCGCGGTCGTCCTCCATGCGCTTCATCAGCTTCTCCAGAGCCTGCGCGCCCTGCTCGTCGCGTGTGCCCGCCTCGTTGACGGGAGCCAAGGTGTAGGCCTCGTCGATGAAGAGGATGCCACCCATCGCCTTGTCGCAGAGTTTGTCCACCAGTTTCGGGGTCTCGCCCATGTACTGGCTCACCATCTGGCTGCGGTCCACTTCCACCACATGACCGCTGTCGAGGAATCCGATGGCCTCGAACACTTCGCCCAACTTGCGGGCGATGGTGGTCTTGCCCGTACCGGGGTTACCGGTGAGTACGATGTGCAGGGAGACGCTCTCCTTGTCGGCCAGTCCGCGCTCGCTGCGGCGCATGTTGTTCTGCACCTCCCAGGCTATCTCGCGTACCTCTTTCTTCACGGACTCCATGCCGACAAAGTCGTCGAGCTGGGCCAATATATCGTTGAGGGTACGTTCGGGTGGAACGTATCCAGGTATGTCGTTCTCCTGTATCAGTCCGTGCACATCGGGCATGTGCGAGATGTAGGAGGTGAAGATGTTCTCGGCCTTCTGGCGGGCCAGGTGGGCATTGCCGAAGCTCTCGTCCTTAGTCTTCACCTCGTAGCGGAGTTGACGCATGAACTTGTTCATGGCGGACTGGGCAAAGCCGGCCAGACCGTATTTCTTTGTCAGGAAGTTGAGGCAGATGTCCTTCAGTTCATCCACCCCGTAAGGTTGCAGCCGGAAGAGGTACTTAAAGCGGTTCCTCACAGCAGGGTTGTTGTCGAGGAACTCCTCCAGTCCGCCCGGCAGACCGGCCAGCACCACGATGGGGTCATCGTTCCACTGTCCCATCTCGATGAAGAGTTTATCCAGCGGATTGACGTTCTTGGAGTAGGTATCGGGCAACAACTTCTGCACATTGTCGAAGAAGAGGATGCCTCCGCGCACGGCGTCGATGTTGGCGTCCCAGTTCTCCACGAAGCGCTCGTAGTCCACGGCATCGACAATCTTCACGAGGTTCTTCTCGATGATTTTGTTTTGGAAGAAGCAGTCGCGCAACACCTCGGCCAGGAAGGTCTTTCCCGTGCCCGTGTCGCCGATGATGATGGTGTTCACGCTGAGGCGTATGTCCTTCGTCTCCTGACGCGAGCGAAGCAGGGTGAAGGTGTCCACTATCTGCTTCAGCTGACGTTTCACCTCCTCCAGTCCGACGACCTTCTCGAACGGATCCACGTTGACCACCACCGGTTCGCCGCACCACTTGCAGTAGTGGGCTATCGGCCGATTCTCCTTATGACATTTCTGACAAATCATTCTATATACTTAAATTGTTCTACATCGTCTCTGAACTCCAGCTTCCAGTGGGCTATCTCGGGTACGTCCATGTTCAGCATCTTCGGATGGAACATCACGAACTGCAGGACGAAGACGGCCATGAAGCAGGTGCAGAGCACATAGTGTGTGACGGACTCGGTGCTGGTGGAGCGCACCATGTTGATGGCATCGTCCAGCGCACCGAAGTTGCTGCCGTTGAACTTCTCGGTCTTTGCCTTGAAGGCATAGTTCAGCGGCTCCAGTAATGAGGTGTTTATATCTTCCTTGAAGAGGCCCTTCAGGTCGTCCATCTTGACGGACGACTTGCGCCTGCCTAGCAGGAATCCTATTGCGAAATAGAGAATGACGAACCCTATGCACACCACCATTAGCGCTCCGGAGGAGTGCACGCCCACGTTCTTGATGACCGCCACGGGTATGACGGCGGTGAGGGCTCCCACGAATCCCGAGAGTATCATGATGGAGGCTCCGTTGCCAATGAAGAATCCCCACGTGCCTGCCATGAGCATGCTGATGATGCCCACCGGCACACCCACCGAGATGGACGAGGTCTTCACGAAGAGCTGCGGATTGCTGATGCCCAGCGTCAGGAGCAGGACGAGCAGGATGGCCGAGAGGGCAATGAAGCCCAGGCTCCACAACCGCTTCTGTCGGTTCATCTCGGAGAAGATCTCTTGCGACTCTTTCATCTTGTTCTTCACCCGGTTCTTGGCAGTCTGGTAGCGACGAAAGTAGACGTCGGAATTGTCGTACTGTCCTATTTTAATAAGGTATTGCTCCAGCGTGCGTTCATAGCTGTAGTCCTCGACATACTCCTTGAAGGGGTCCTCGTGGTAGAACAGGGAGAGCCACTGCTTCAGGCTGCCGTTGCGGAACTCCGACTTGATGTAGCGCAACTCGATGTCGTCCAGTTCCTCCACAGTATGTATGGACTTGCCTGCCTGCACAAAGAGATAGGCGGGGCGAGCCTCCAGGCCGGCGCAGAACTTATAGACGGCCGTGTGCCAGTCGTAGGTGGAACAACGCTCGCGGTTCTCCTTACTGCGCAGACTGAAGCAGTATTTGCGATACTGCAACACGTCGGTCCAGCCGTGCAACGTGGCGTAGCGCACCAGACGGCCGTCCTCGTCGAGGTAGTCGCTCATGTAGGCTTTGAATGCCTTCTCGTCCATCGTCTGGGCGGACTGCATGTCTATGGCTATCAGCTCAGCCACCTGCTGACGGGTGACGGCCGACTTCAGGTCGTAGCCCACCGTGCGGTCTAGATGGTAGAGCACGGTGTAGGCCATCACCTTGGAATAGGCCTGACCCTGCGTGAGCAGACGAATCTCCTCGCACAGCGGGCGGTTGCCTTTGTTCACCAACCAAGCCACCAAGCGGCCGTCTATCAGCGAGCGCCACTCGTCGTCGGAGCAATTGTACTCGCCGAACGAGCGCACCACATCGAGGATGGACAACGAGGGTTTGTCCAACAGGAAGGGGATGGACGAGTCTATCTCGTAGATCATTTTCCGGATAGCTATGGAGGGGTCGTCGTTGCGGAAGTAGGAACGTAGCCGCTCCACGTTTTGGTCGGTGACGCACTCCAGGTAGAGGAACAGTGTGTTCACGGGATCCTTCAGCAACACGCTGTACTCGCTCTGGTACTTCAGCAGACTGAGCGCTACGTCGTGCATATTGGTGCAGGCACGGCCCTTCACGTCGTGATAGGGCAACGAGCGGTCCAGGGTGAACAACGAGGCGGTGTAGCCAGCCTCCTGGTTTAAGGGGTAACGCGTACCCACAATATCGTCAATCTCCGTGGCCAACTTGGAGTTTCCACAATCCTCGAGCCCCCTCGATACGCGTCGGTTATAGAGATATTTGATGGCCAGCGCCTTGTGGTTACGGAAGTGGGTAGCCAGCTCGCGGGCGTTGTCTGCAATAATGTTGCGCTCGGGGTCCACCACGAAGGATTTGTAGCGCAGGAAGACGGAGGTCTCGTCTATGGGCACCTCCTTGCCGTTGTACCAGTCCGCCACCTCCTCGAATCCCCAACGCTTGTCGGGGTTGACGACGGTGAGGCCGCGGATCACCTTGTTCACGGCGTCGGGAAGCTGGTCCAGCTCGGGCAACTTACCCTCGCTCTTCATGTGCATCATGGCCCGCTCGTTCTTCAGGAAGGGGTTGCGGCCCAGCCATAGGTAGAGCAACGTGATGCCGAGGGAGTAGAAGTCGATGGACTGGGTAATCTCCACTTCGCGGTCAATCACATTCTCGTACATCTCCGGAGCTGCATACACCGGCGTACGGGCCTGGGTGGTGCGGTGCATCATCTCCTCCTCGTCGCAGAGGGTGGAGATGCCGAAGTCGCCTAGCACTATCTGTGTCTGTTCCTTGTCGCGGAAGAAGAAGTTGCTGGGCTTGATATCCTTGTGGATGATGTGGTTGTTGTGGCAGAAGGCGAGCGCGCCGGCACACGCCAAAGTGATGCGGCGGAACTTGTCCACGTCGCCCCCGAGGTGGAACTCGTTGAGCGTGCCGCCCTCCAGATACTCCATCAGTTCGTAGTGGCGCAGGGATCCGTTCTGGGAGATCACGCCGAAGCCGTAGAGCTTGATGACGAACTCGAAATGGAAGTTCCAGATGAGTCGCATAATCTCTTCCTTAGGCGCTACGTTGGGGTAATAGAGCTTCAGCACGTAGTTCTGTCCCTCGTTCTCCACCAGATAGACCTGTGCCTCGCCGGACGATTCGGAGAGCACCTTGGTTACCACGTAGCGGATGCCGTCGAGCACGAACACCGAGTGTTGCGAGTCGTCGGGCTTAGTACTATGTGTCTTGTGGTCAGCCCGCAGGGTAGAGAGCTCGTTGGCGGTCAAGGTGACGGATGTGCGCTCCAGATTACCACCGCCCATGCGTGGTCCTGCTCCCGACCCTGACATGGTCGGTCCTTGGCCGAAGTCCGCCCGTTGGGTCTTGCCGTCGTTGAGTTGATAGACTTTCGTCCGATCTTCCCCGGATGCTGGATGTATGTTGTTGTCACTCATCAAATCGTAGTCTCCTATCTTTAGTCATCCAGTAGTTGTTTCTGTTCCTTGCCGGTCAACACTATCCACTTGCCGCCCATCTGAGGGCAAGAGCAACCGAAGGGACCGGAGTGGATGGCCTGCTTGAAGTTGCACTTCCATCCCAAGGCGGAGCCCACAGGCTTGTAGGCCATGGCGTAGTTGCGTGCCATCGCCGGCAAGGCGCATGCCTCCACGGCCGTCTGGTCCAGCAGGGCTTGTAGTTCCCGGCGCACCTTGGCAATCTGTTCTTCCAAGGGCAGTTGCTTGATGGCATCGGGCACCAAGTCCTTCTCATCGTCCGCCGTCGGCGGTTGGTTGAGCATCTGCAGCAGGCGAGTTCGCAACGCTTCGTTGCGTCGGTTCACCTCCTGCCGTTCGGGGGTGTCGTCGGGCAACTTGTACGAGAGGGTCTTCAGCTCCTTCGACAAAGTGTTCATGCGTCCGTACTGAGGGTTCTTACGAACCTCTTCCAGCAGTTTGCTTGCCAGTTCGGTCAGCGGCGTGCCGCAGACTGAGCAGAATCCGAACATATTCGACGTGTGGCACACGGGGCAAACGACTCCCTTGCGCGACATACCGCATTCGGGACAGAAGGTGTCGCCGTCCGACAGGCCCGCACCGCAAAACGAGCAGTGCTTCTTGTCGATGTAGGTCTTGCAGTGCTCGCAGTAGTCACCCTCTTGATAGATGACCGCACCGCAGCGCGGACATTTCTTCTCGTTGAGCGGACTGCCGCAGCTCTCGCAGAACACGGCCTCGGGGTCGTTCAGCATGCCGCACTTAGGGCACACGTTCCACCTGGAGCCTGCCTGGCCGCTCTGCGCAAGAGCCTGTTCCACGGGGTTTTCCTTCGTCAAATACTGGTCTTTATATTGTTTGTGTTGTGCATCCATACTCTTCGTCCTTTAATAAGAATATCATAAGGATGCCACAAAGATAGCTTTTTTTATTGTAATATAACAACAAAGGGATAAAAAATAGCGGCAAACAGGACAAACCCGCTGCGGGTAGGACCATGAGTAGTCCTTCCCCGCAACGGGTTTGTGTCATTATGTAACACCTAAGGTGCTCTATTTCAAGGAATGTGTCCGTCGGCCATGCAGCTGAGACGAGGCACGAGCGTCCTCAGTTTCAGTCTACAGAAAATTCTTGTACAACCGGCTCATTGCTAACTGGTAAGCGTACTCCAACTCCAAGTACTTCTGCTGGTTGTCGTTGATAGAGTCCACCTCGGTGAAGTATTGTATGACGGACAGTTGGCCAGCCTTCAGTGCCTGACTGAGGTAGTCCAGTGTTTGGTTCATCAGCGTCACGTCGTAGCCTTCCAGCGCTTGCTTCAGTCGGCAGGCTTCGTTGTAGAGCGACTGTAGGTCGGCCTCCACACGGCTCTGCACCTCCTCGGCCTCGTAGTCGGCACTGAGGGATTCCATCTTGGACTGCTTCACCTTGCCTCGATTGGAGAAGAGGGGAATGGAGGCACCGACGATGAATCCGTGAGCCTCAGCACCCACCAGTCCACTGCGGCGGTAGCCGACGGTGAGGCTGGGCAGCCAACCTTGCTTGTTGACCGACACGGCCTTGCGGGCAGCGTTCTGTTGGGCCTGGGCGGACTGCAGTTCGTAGTCGTGGGCGCAGAGGGTGTCGCGCAGCGCGTCGTAGGCCGTCAGCGCAGGGAGCACGGGATAGGTGGTGCCGTCGAATGAGAGCGCCTGGTTGCCGTTCATAGCCACCAGCTGTTGTAGGGCAGTGCGGAAGTCGGCGTCGTTCTGAGCCACCTCTGCGGCCACGGCCATGCGTTCCAGCTTCACCTTGTTCACCTCCAGCACATTGGCGTCGCCGGTCTGCAACCGTTTATCGTAGACTTAAGCCAGCTCGTCCACACGGGCTTTCCGCTGAGCGAGCAGGGCTTTATGTTTGTTGAGGTGCACCAACTGCAGGCAGAGTTCCTTGGCCTGCAGCAGGATGTCGCGGCGTTGCAGGTCGAGCTGCCGGTCGTAGACTTCACGTTGCAGTTTGCCGTATTGGCCACGGGCCGCGTAGCGTGTGGGGAAGTCGAAGGATTGGGTCACGTTCAGCTCACTCTGGTTGGTAGGGTTCTCCTTGTTGCTGAACTGATAGGTGTACTCCACCTCGGGGTTCTCCAAGTTGTTGTCGATGCGGGTCTCCATCTTCTGGGCCTCCATGCGTTGCGTGGCGGACTGCAGGGCTTTGTTATTGCGCTGTATGGACTGCAGCACCTGCTCCACACTGTCGGCGCTCTGCGCCACGGCGGTGGTCAGTCCGCCACAGAGGGCGACGAGGAATAGTATCTGTTTCATGCGGTTTTCTCTTTTTTATGGTTCATCATCAAATAGACTATAGGGATAATAAATCCGTTGAGGAAGGTGGAGGTGAGCAATCCGCCCAGTATCACCTTCGCCATGGGACTCTGTATCTCGTTGCCGGGCAGGTCGCCGTTGACGGCCAACGGAATCATTGCCAGGGCAGACGAGAGGGCAGTCATCAGGATGGGGTTCAGTCGGTCGAGCGAGCCCTTGACGACGGCGTGGTAGTAGTCCAGGCCCTCGTCGTGCAACTGGTTGTAGTGGCTGATGAGCAACATACCGTTGCGGGTGGCGATGCCAAAGAGGGAGATAAGTCCGATGATGGCAGGTATGCTGATTTCGCCTGTGGTTATCAGCAGGGCGAAGACACCACCGATGAGCGCCAGCGGCAGGTTGATGAGGATGATGCCGCTCTGCGCCATGTTCTTGAACTCGGAGTAGAGCAAGAGGAAGATGACGAAGATGGACATGAGCGAGGCCAGGAAGAGGATGCGCGAGGCAGCCTGCTCGCTCTCGAACTGTCCGCCGTACTCCACATGGTAGCCCTCGGGCAGAGTTATCTTGGACTCTATGCGACTGCGAATGTCGTTCACCACACTGCGCATGTCGCGGCCGGAGGTGTTGGCGGAGATGACAATCTTGCGTTTCACATTCTCGCGGCTGATGGTGTTCGGTCCCTTGGTGCTGCGTATCTCGGCCACGTAGTGCAGGGGCACCTTCTGGTCGCCAGCGTCTATCAACAGGTTGGAGATCTTCTCCATGTCGTTGCGGCTAGCGTCCTTGGCACGCACCACGAGGTTGAAGGTCTTGCCGTCCTCGTAGACCTGCGACACCACCTCACCTGCCATGTTCACGTTGACGAACTCCTCGAACTCGGGCAGCGGAATGCCGTACTTGGCCAACATCGTCCGCTTGGGGACGATGCTCAGCTCGGGACGCTCAATCTGTTGTTCCACGTTCAGGTCGGCAATGCCCTCCACATCCTGGATGGCGCTCTTTATCTGGTTGCCCAGGGCGAACATCTTGTTGAGGTCGTTGCCGAAGAGCTTGATGGCGATGCTGGCCTTGGTGCCGCTCAGCATGGCGTCGATGCGGTGGCTGATGGGCTGACCTATCTCGATGTTGGCGCCGGACAAGGTGGAGAGTTTGCGCCGCACCTCCTCGGTGAGTTCCTTACGCGAGCGGTCCTTCAGCTCAAAGGGGGCCTCTATCTCGGAGACGTTCACGCCCAGGGCGTGCTCGTCGAGCTCGGCTCGTCCGGTTTTGCGGGCCACGGTCTGTATCTCGGGGATGGAGAGGAGCAACTCCTCCGCCTTGCGCCCGAGGTTGTCGCTCTCCTCCAACGAGATGCCTGGCAGGGAGCTGACATTGATGGTGTAGGAGCCTTCGTTGAACGAGGGCAGGAAGCTACGTCCCAAGGTGAAGAAGAAGCCCAAGGCAACGAGGAACAGGGCGATGGTGCCGCAGAGCACGCCGCGCTTGTGGCGCAACGCCCACTCCAAGCCGTTCTCGTAGTAGTGACGGAGCCACAGGGCGAGGGGACTGTCCTTCTGCAAGCCTTTGTCGTTGCTATGTCCCAGCAGGTAACTACAGAGCACAGGGGTCAGCGTCAGGGCCACCACCGTGGAGGCAAAGAGGGAGACGATGAAGGCAATGCCCAGCGGCACCAGCATACGACCCTCCATGCCGGAGAGGAAGAAGAGGGGGATGAAGCTGACGATGATGATGAGCGTGGAGTTGAGGATAGGCATACGCACCTCCTTGGAGGCGTTGAACACCACATCCTTCACCCGGAGCCGCTCGCCCTCGGGCAGCAACCGGTTCGCTCGCAGGTGTTTCCACACATTCTCCACATCCACGATGGCATCGTCCACCAGCGACCCGATAGCGATAGCCATACCGCCCAAGCTCATGGTGTTGATGGTGAGCCCCATGCAATGGAGCACCAGGATGGTGATGACCAGCGAGAGGGGCAGCGTGACGAGGGAGATGAGGGTGGTACGCACATTGGCCAGGAAGAGGAAGAGGATGATGACCACAAAGATGGCACCCTCGTAGAGCGACTCCTTGACGTTGCCGATGGAGCTCTCGATGAAGCGCGACTGGCGGAAGATGTCGGTGGACACCACAACGTCCTTCGGCAGGTTCTTCTGCAGCTCGGCCATGGTCTCGTCCAGATTCTCAGTCAACTCGATGGTGCCTGTCTTCGGTTGCTTGGTGACGGTGATGAGCACAGCTGGCTTGCCTTTGACGGAGGCGGTTCCCAGCTTGGGCTCTTGCGAGCCGATGCCCACGTCGGCCACATCCTGCAGCAGGATGGGCGATCCGTCGACGGTCTTCACCACGGCTTGGGCCATCTCCTCCACATTGTGGGTGGAGAGGACTCCGCGCACGATGTATTCGTTACCATATTCATAAATCACGCCACCGTTGGCGTTCTTGTTCATAGAGCGGGTGACGGCCAGCACCTGGTCCAGCGACACGCCGTAGTGTTTCATGCGGGCAGGGTCGAGGGAAATCTGGTACTCCTTGATGTCACCACCCAGCACGGCCACCTGTGCCACACCGCCTACGGAGAGCAGTCGGGGACGGATGGTCCAGTCGGCCAACGTGCGAAGGTCGAACATGGAGGTGCTGTCGGCAGTAAGGCCGATAATCAGCAGTTCGCCCAGGATGGACGACTGCGGGCCTAGGGTCGGCTTGCTCACGTTATCGGGCAACTCCTCGGACACCACGGCCAACTTCTCGGAGACGATTTGTCGGGCCAGATAGATGTCCGTGCCCCAGTCGAACTCCACCCACACCACGGAGAATCCGTTGGTGGACGAGGAGCGCACACGGCGCACATTGGTGGCACCGTTGACGGCGGTCTCCACGGGAAAGGTGACCAGTTGCTCCACCTCCTCGGCCGCCATACCGTTGGCTTCGGTCATGATGACCACCGTGGGGGCGTTCAGGTCGGGGAAGACGTCCACCTCGGTGTGAAACGCTG
>CAYZVH010000081.1:0-6887 GCA_964481755.1 uncultured Bacteroides sp.
GCTGACCATGCACATCGGTTTCTCCGCCTTCCATAAAAAACATTTCCACTGAGGAAAAAGTCGTTCTCAGCTTCTATGGAAGAAATCACACCCCCTGCGCACCACCAACAAAACCGAGGGAAAAGTTGGGCGGAATGGATGAAATGGCATAATTTTGTGAGCTAAAGCACAAACTCACGTTCGACTAAATAACGACAAACGATATGAAACACTCATTCTACTCCCTCACGGCGGGAGCCATCGTGGCAACCGCGGCCCTCGCGCTGGCAAGCTGCTCCGCCGAAGAGGCACAGACCGGCTTCGTGACCGAAGGCACACCCATAACGGTGAACACTATGGTAAGCGAACTGACAACCAAAGCGGGCTACGGACAGAACAGCTCGCCCACGAAATTCTACCTGCAGGTGACCAACGAGAACAACGGCAAGTATAGCTACTACGCGCAGATGCGCGACAACGGCGGCACCTGGAAGTCCTACAACCCCACGGACGGCACCACAGCGCTGCCCATGTACTGGGCGGGCGACGGCAACCCTGTGAAGGTGACCGCAGCCACGTTCGACTTCCGCGATGGCACCACCCTGCAGCCCACCACCTCCGCCGAGGTGACCATCGCCACCGACCAGAGCGACGAGGAGAAGCTGAAGACCTGCGACCACCTGATGCAGCTGACCACACCCGCCGAGCCCAACACCGGCGGCATTACGGTGAACTTCACACACATCATGGCGAAGCTGCGCGTAGTGGTGGACCTGGGCAAGGACAACACCGACACCGCCAACCCGCTGAAGAACGCACGGCTGAGCGGAACGAACCTCACACGCACCTACGCCTTCACCGACCCGAAGAACCCCGCATGGACGGACCCCGACGCGCTGAACGTGGCGGACATCACCCCCTGCCAGGGAACCTTCACCGCGGCCGACGCCACCGCCACCACACCGACGAGCGCCACCATGGAGTTCGAGGCCATCGTGGTGCCGCAGACCGTCGCCAAGGGCACTCTGGGCTTCCGCTTCGAGATGGGCGACAAGACCTACTCGTGGAAGTCGACAGGCGACCTGAAGCTGGACCCCAACACGCAGTACACGCTGAGCCTGAAGCTGCACGGCGACGTGCTGACCACCGCCAACGTCACCACATCCGACTGGGGCGCGAATACCGACATCACCGGTGGAGCTATGGATGAGGAAGACACCATGGGCACGCTCATCCTCGAGGGCGACACGGGCGGCGAGCTGTCGGAAGAGAAGATTGCCGCAGCCATCAAAAACGGTCGGCTGAAGATTATAGGCGTGCTGGGCAGTGGCGACTTCATGGTGCTGGCGAAGAATACCTCCATCGAAGAACTCGACCTGTCCGAGGCGACTGGAGACTACAGCAAGTACTTCTTCCGTTCGTTGGACCCTAACGCTTCGACCTTGACCTACATTGGCAACAATACGCTGAAGGAGGTCACACTGCCCCAAAAGATGACCGAAGTGCCTTATGGCTGTTTCCAGAACAGCACTTCGCTCACAAGCGTTACGTTGCCAAGCAGCGCAACGACCATCTGTGCCCAGGCTTTCTACGGCTGCACTGCGCTAGAGAGCGTAGAGCTGCCCGAGGGAGTGACCACAGTGAAGACCGAGGCTTTCTACGGCTCCGGGATTGAAAGCATCACGCTGCCCAACAGCCTGACGACCCTGGGAGAAGGGGCTTTCCAGGATTGCAAGTCGCTGAAGGAGATTACGATTCCGGCCAGTGTGACGTCGAGCGACAGCTACCTGTTCGACGGCTGCGCAAAGCTGGAGAAGGTGACTTACCTGTCGAGCAGCCCGATACTGAGCGCCTGCGATTTCCAGAACACAGCCCTCGAGGAACTCTACTTGCCGAACTGCGAATCGCTGCCGAGCGCCACGGACCGCACCTTCGAGGGCGACACGGGCACCACCCCGATGCCCTTCAACGTGCACGTGGGCTACGAGCTCTACAAGGCGATCTACGTAGACAAGACGGTCACCCTGACCGAGCCCTGGAGCAAATCCTACGTCAACATCGTGCAGATAACGTCCGGCGACTGACGCCTCCATCAGGCCAAAGGGACGGGAGTGGGTCAGAGGAACGAACACCTCTGGCCCACTCTCGTTTCAACCAGCCCCCCAAACAGTTCCGTCCGGAAACGGAAGGGCAGGGTAAATTATCCCCCAGTTAAGGGAAAATTATCTCTCCAATTAGGGATATAATATCTCCCCAGTTAGGAAAAGAAAATTATTTCCCAGTTAGGAGGAGGCAATCTCTCCAGCTAAGAGCATAATACCCCCAGGTTTGTAAAAAATATTTCCCCCTAGCAGAGGGGAAAATAAGAACTAATCTTTTACCTTTGCAGTGAAAAGCTATTACGAAGGTTTCGTAACGAGAGTTTCGTAATGAATGAGAAAGCCTATGAATCAGAGAAATCCGTTTATCGTGGAGGGCTATCTGTCGCCCGAATACTTCTGCTTTCCCTACTGACGTTTTCGAGGAAGTGAGAGTGAACGTGACACCCTTCACCACGTGCTTTTGCTGACACACCTAACTCCTTCGGAGGTGTCGACGTGAACGTGACATCTTCCTTCTCCCCACATGCGTTTGCTGTCCCTACCGAGGATGGAGGAGAGAAAGTCCGGAAGAACCCATTACCCGATGAGAGGGGGCGTGGAGAGTAGAAATCACATCCCCTGCGGTCGACCGACGAGAGAGGGCCTTGGAGAGTAGGAGACAATCAGAGCGCACAGAAAGAGACACGTAGAGGGAACGCACCCCTTGCCCGAAAAACAACTGATATTACTGAGATCGATATTAGGCGGACGAAGCCAAGTAGAGAAAGAAAACGACGATGAGCCAACTCACTATAAAGCAGTGAGTTACGTTTCGTGTCTATCGTACAGGCAGCAGATACTTATCAAATTAGCAACTCTAAGAATATCAGATATCAGATATCAATTAAAAAAAAAGAGGTATACCATCATATCGTCTTCCTCAAACGTCTTCTCTTTTTACTATACTATACTACTATATATATTTATAATATATTGATATATAGTATATTATATATAATACAATAATAGAAGAGTAAAGAAAGAGAAAATCCAAGAGAAGATAGTATACCCTAAAAATATAACTGATATCTGATATTTGATATTCCTACTGTTAATGTTTTCGTCCAGCACAAGCTTAACTCTCTATAGGTCAACTTGTTACATCGTTAACAATCGAAGAATGAACCCACTTCAGCAATATCAGATACTGCAGCTATCACCCTAAAAGGCCAAATATTGAGCCAAACAGACCCTCCAAAAGCCCCGAAATGCCATCGTAAATGTCACCTTCACCTCCACGCCCCCTTCTGAGGACCGGATTTATACTATGTTAAAATCAAGGGTTAACGGTGCGTTTTAGCGTCTCAAGAGGCGAAATCACTGCCTATTTCATCAAATCGGGAGGCGGAAAAGCGTATTCAGTGAAACAGACGAATAGGAGCATTCTCTCCCGTATAGAGCAATCCGCGTGTCTTCCAAGGCTACAATCGGCTACTATATATATAAGGTATACGAATAGCGAGTGAAGTGCTTCCAGTAAAGCCTCGCCACCAATTCTCATACCTCCTTCCGCCTTGCCCTCGAAACGCCCCCAAACCAGAGAAATCTTTCTCCATGGTCAGAGAAAAAGTTTTTCCCAACTAAGAAGAAAAACCTTCATCGCTCCACGGTGTTGAAAATCACCGGGAATCTCTTGGCGGTGTGAAATGGAATCCGTATCTTCGCACAATTGATTAAATAAACGAGCCGGGCACCACGTCCGGCAAAAACACACAGACAAATGAAGAATTCAATAGCTTCCACAAAATCGTGGGCCATCGGCGCACTGCTGGCACTGACGGCCGCGGGCTGTTCCAACGACGAGACCGCAGCGAACTTCGTGGCCGAAGGCACACCCATCCGGGTGAACACCATAGTAGGCGAACTCTCCACCAAAGCGGGCTACGACGACACCGACAACAAACCCACAGCGTTTTACCTGCAGATAACAAACCCGAAGAACGACAAATATAGCTACTTCGCACAGATGAAGAGCAACAACGGCACATGGGAATCATTCGACCCCAAGGACGCCACCGGAGCCACCGCACTGCCCATGTACTGGGCTGGCGACGGCAACAACGTGAAGGTGACCGCAGCCACGTTCGACTTCCGCAACCCAACGTCCGGCAAGGCTGAGACCTCCACCGACGTGACCATCGCCAGCGACCAGAGCGACGCCGACAAGCTGAAAGCCTGCGACCATCTGATGCAGCTGACCACCGACACTAAGCCATCGACCGACGGCATCACGGTGAGCCTCATCCACCTCACAGCCAAGATACGCGTGGTGGTGGACCTGGGCAAGGACAACACCGACACCCAGAGCCCGCTCACGAAGCTAGAGGTGAGCGGAACGAAGCTCACGCGCACGTGCACCTTCTCCGACCCCAACGCCTCCACCGCCCTCACTACCCCCACATGGGCGGACGTAGCCAACACTGACGCCACGGTCATCACCGCCTGCCCGGCAGGCTTCACCCAGGCCGACGCCACAGCCGGCAAGAGCGCCACGGCCGAGTATGAGGCCATCGTAGTGCCGCAGGAGATAGCCCAAGGCGAACTCGGCGTAAGCTTCGAGATGAAGGACGGCAAGGTCTACAACTGGAAGTCGGTGAGAGTGGAGCCGCTCGCCTCCAACACGCAGTACACGCTGAACCTGAGGCTGCACGGCGACGCGCTGACGCTGAGCTCCATAATCGTGGACGACTGGGGCACACGTGAAAGCCACAACGCCGGAGTGATGACCGAAATCCACACAGGCACGCTCACCGTAGCGGCCGGCGGCCAAGTGACGGATGCCTCCATAGCCGAAGCCCTCAGCAGCGACGGGAAACTGAAGATTGCGGGACCGATAAACGCCAGCGACATCACCACCCTGGTGAACGACAAGACCGTGAAGGCACTGGACCTGACAAACGCCTACGCGGCGGAGGGTTACGACCTCAACAGCATAGCGTTCAATTATAAAGGCAATAATACGACAATCTACAACACCACGTTGGAAGAGATCATCATGCCCAAAAAGATGACCTCTGTCGCCGATGGCTGTTTCAAGTACTGCACCTCGCTGAAGAGCGTCACGCTGCAGTACGGTGTCACCCAAATAGTAAGCTTCGCATTCGCCGGCTGCAGTAAGCTCGAGAGCGTCACCCTACCCGAGAGCTTGACCAACATCAGTGGATACGCTTTCCTCAATTGCACCTCACTGAAGAGCATCACGCTACCCAATAGTCTGACAAGTTTTGGCGACCACACCTTCGAGGGCTGCACAGGACTCACGTCAATCACGATACCCGCAGGCGTAGGAACACTGTCAGAACTCCTCTTTAACGATTGCACCAACCTGAAAACGGTATACTACTTGGGGAATTCCTTGACCATCAAAGGTGCATTCGCCGACTGCAGCAGTCTGACAGGCCTCTATCTGACCGCCTGCACCGCACTGCCGAGCCCGAGTAGTGAAGACCTTACCGCAGGAAATGTTTTCAGCGTCAGCGCCCTCACCGTGCACTTGAGCACTACGCTCTTCAACACTGTGAATGAACAAAAGAACGCTGGCACACTGACTGGCTTCTGGAGCGACACAAGGTTCACCTTCACGGCAGAGTGACAAACCGATGCGGACAAACAAATAAGCGAATAAACTAAAACCTAAATACAAGACGGACAAATGAACAAATCATTCATTCCTTTCGCAGCCTTGGCACTCACGCTGGCAAGCTGCTCCAACGAAGAGGGGGGGGGCAGAGACTCCTTCGTGGCTGAAGGCACTCCCATCACGGTGAACACGATGGTGGGCGAACTCTCCACCAAAGCGGGCTACGGTCCCGAAAACGCACCCACAGAGTTTTATCTGCGGATAAAGAACGAGGGCAACAGTAAGTACAGCTACTACGCCAAGATGAAGAGCGTAAGCAGCACGTGGAAATCCTTCGACCCCACGGACGGCACCACGGCTCTGCCCATGTATTGGGCGGGCGACGACAACAGCGTGCTGGTGACAGCCGCCACGTTCGACTTCCGCGACGCTACCACCCTGGAGCCCACCACCTCTGCCGAGGTGACCATCGCCGGCGACCAGAGCGACGAAACGAAGTTGGAGAGTTGCGACCATCTGTTGCAACTGACCACATCTACCGAGCCCAACACCAGCGACATTACCGTGACCCTCAACCACATCATGGCGAAGCTCTGCATCGTGATAAACCTGGGTAAGGACAACACCGACACCAAGAATCCGCTAACGAATGTGAAGGTGAGCGGAACGAACCTCACCCGTAAATACAACTTCACCGACCTGAAGAACCCCGCCTGGGAGGACGCTACCACCACAACGAACGTGGCGGACATCACCCCCTGCCCGGGAACCTTCACCGCGGCCGACGCCACCGCCACCACCCCGACGAGCGCCACTATGAAGTTCGAGGCCATCGTGGTGCCGCAGACCGTCGCCCTGGGCGAGTTGGGTATCAGCTTCGAGATGGGAGGCAAGGCCTACACCTGGAAATCGGGCGAGCTCGTGCAGTTCGAACCCAACAAACGCTACACGCTGAACCTTAAGATGAACGGCGGCGCCTTGTCTCTCTCGTCCGTCAAAGCGACCGATTGGGGCACCGATGTTCCCCTCACCAGCGGAACGATGAGTGAAGAGGACACGAAAGGCACGCTCACCGTCAAGAGCCAGACCGGCGGTGAAGTGACGGAAGAGGCCATAGCCGCAGCCAAAGACGGCGTGAAGCTGAAGATTAAGGGAGCGATAAACAGCGCTGACATCGAAGTACTGGC
>CAYZVH010000081.1:6987-13717 GCA_964481755.1 uncultured Bacteroides sp.
GCGTGAAGCTGAAGATTAAGGGAGCGATAAACAGCGCTGACATCGAAGTACTGGCGAAGAACACAACCATCGAGGAGCTCGATTTGTCCGATGCTACTATATACAGCGGCACCTTAGCTTTCATTTATAATGACCCAACTACAAGTTACCCTAGCAAACTAGGCAATGAAAAGTTGAAAAAGGTCGTACTGCCCACGAGCTTGACTGAAGTACCTTCAATGTGCTTCAGCAAATGTAGTTCGCTGACAGACGTTACGTTACCTAACAGCATAACAACAATCAATAACTCGGCATTCGGATACTGTACTTCGCTTAAAAGCATCGAGCTACCAAGCGGAGTGACAAAGATAGATTCGTATGCTTTTACCAATACAGCGTTTGAAAGCATCGAACTGCCGAGTGGGTTAACTACATTGGGCTCTAACGCTTTTAGCCAATGCACATCACTCAAAGAGATTACGATTCCCGCAGGCGTAAAGTGTACGAATAACGAGGATTATACATTCTGGCAATGCACAAGCTTAACAAAGGTGACTTATCTATCGACCTCTCCATCAATAAATAGCTGTGATTTTGATGAATCTGGAGTCCAAAACATCTACTTGCCAAACTGTGACGAGCTGCCGACTGCAAGTGAGTATGCCTTTGGTTATTCCTCTACCACTAAACCTTCAAACGTCAACGTTTATGTGACATCCGATTTGCTCCAAAAAATCGAAAACGGAACACAAACCAAGTCGGGGCTTTGGAGTAAATCCTACATCAACTTCCAAAAGATAACCACCAATAACTGATAACCTCCACACCGCTTCGAGACTCCTGAGAAGCTCCCGGAGCCAGTGGCAACTATAGACAGCGTGTCCGCAATGCCGACTCAACACCGGCTTTGCGGACACTTGCTTTTTATAATTGCTTGGTAACTTCAACCAAAAATGAGACGATTCCCGCCACAAGGATTCACCGCCGAAGCGACGCGCGAAGCCTCGTGTAACATTTGGGACAAGAAATGTAACAACACGCGGCGGCGTGTAACGTTCCCTACAAACCGTGTATCGTAATTGTTCGGTGGGCTTGGAAAGCTTGTCTACCTTTGCTTCCAGGAAAAACATAACTCTACTTTTTAGACAGACATGAAAACAAGACACAACCTCTGGACGGCCCTGCTGGCGATGGCCACCCTGTCCGCACTCTCCTGCCCCACGGCCTCGGCAAAGGGCGACGCGACGGACGAGGTGAAGCACGCCGCGCTGTTCGACAACTTTATTTATAAAGGCAACGACACCTACTACAACCAGCATCCGCTGGCCGACGACGAGACGTTCTACAACCCCATCCTGCCCGGATGGTACTCCGACCCTAGCGTCTGCACCAACGGCCAGGGCGACTACTTCCTCGTGTGCTCCACCTTCTCCTACTTCCCCGGAGTGCCCATCTTCCACAGCCGCGACCTGGTGAACTGGACCCAGATAGGCCACGTGCTGAGCCGACCCTCGCAGCTCGTCAACCTGCAACGACAACACGTGAGCGGAGGCATCTTCGCCCCCGACATCAAATACAACCCACACAACAAGACCTACTACATGGTCACCACCAACGTGGGAGCCGGCAACTTCTTCGTGAAGACCACCGACCCCTTCGGCGAGTGGTCCGACCCCATCATGCTGCCCGAGGTGGGAGGCATCGACCCCTCGTTCTTCTTCGACGAGGACGGCCGTGCCTACATAGTGAACAACGACGACGCGCCGGACGGCAAACCGGAGTACAGCGGCCACCGCACCATCCGCGTGCAGGAGTTCGACGTGAAGACCGACCGCACCATAGGGCCGCGCAAGATATTGGTGAACAAAGGCGTTCACCCCGAGGAGAAACCCATCTGGATAGAAGGTCCGCACATGTATAAAATCAACGGCAAATACTTCCTGATGGACGCCGAGGGAGGCACAGGCACGTGGCACTCGGAGGTCATCTTCCGCGCCGACTCGCCCATGGGGCCCTTCACCCCGTGGGACAAGAACCCCATCCTCACGCAACGCCAGCTGGACCCCAAGCGGCCCGATCCCGTGACCTGCGCAGGCCACGCCGACCTGCTGCAGACCAAGGAGGGCGACTGGTGGGCCGTGTTCCTGGCCTGCCGCCCCATCGACAACGACTTCGAGAACCTGGGCCGCGAGACCTTCATGATGCCTGTCCGCTGGAGCGACGACGGCTTCCCCTACATGACCCAAGGCGACGAGACCGTGCCCCTGACGCTGAAACGTCCCGGAGTGAAGCGCGGTGCTGAGGTGACCTTCGGCAACTTCGAGGAGACCGTGGAGTTCGACACCCCCAAGCTGGGCTTGCAGTGGCTCACGCTGCGCGCTCCGGGCACCAACCTCTACTCCCTCACCGCCAACCCCGGATACCTCACCCTTCAGTGCGCCGACCTCAGCGCCAAGGACCGCTGCACGCCCGCCTTCGTGGCACGTCGCATGCAGCACCACCAGTTCGAGTGCACCACACGCATGAAGTTCACCCCTGCGGACGACCAAGAGTCGGCAGGCCTGCTGCTCTTCAAGGACGAGACGCACCAATACTACCTCTGCGTGGCGCAGAAAGGCAAGGCGAAGAGCATCTCGCTCCGCAAGATAGGCACGGGAGCCGACGAGGTGGTGGCCGAGAACACGCTGAAAGCCAAGCAGAAGGAACTGGAGCTGAAGGTGGTGTCGCGCGGCAAGGTCTACGACTTCTACTACCGCACCGTGGGCAGTAAGAAGTGGACACAGCTCTGCGCCGACGTGGACGCTAGCTACCTCTCCACCCGCACCGCAGGAGGCTTCACGGGCACCGTCATCGGACCCTACGCCACCCGCAAATGAAAAAAACGTATTATCAAACCCCGTTAATCCAATAGATTATGAAACAACGAACATCTATTCTCTTTTGCCTCGCTGCCCTCATCGCGGCGGCCTGTGCAGGCAACAAATCCGTCACCGAAGAACCTTCGCTGAAGTCCGCCCTGGGCGACAAGTTCCTCGTAGGCGTGGCCATCAACACCGCCCAGTCCTCTGGGCAGGACACCAACGGCGTGAAGGCGATAAAGAAACACTTCAACTCCATCGTGGCGGAGAACTGCATGAAAAACGAGGTGGTGCACCCCGCTGAGGACCGCTACGACTTCGACAAAGCCGACGAGTTCATCCAGTTCGGCGAGGACAACCACATGGCCATCATCGGCCACTGCCTCATCTGGCACTCGCAGTGCGCCCCCTGGTTCTGCGTGGACAAGGACGGCAACAACGTCACCCCCGAGGTGCTGAAGCAACGCATGAAGGACAACATCTACACCGTAGCCGGCCGCTACAAAGGCCGCGTGAAAGGCTGGGACGTGGTGAACGAGGCCATCCTGGAGAACGGCACCTACCGCAAGAGCAAGTTCTACGAGATACTGGGCGAGGAGTTCATCCCCCTGGCGTTCCAGTACGCCCACGAGGCCGACCCCGACGCTGAGCTCTACCTCAACGACTACAACATGCACTGCCCCGACAAGCGCGCCACGGTGGTGAAGATCATACGCGACCTGAAGGCCCGCGGCCTGCGCATCGACGGCATCGGAATGCAGGGCCACATCGGCATGGACTATCCTGAGCTCTCCGAGTTCGAGGCCAGCATGGAGGCCTACGCCGCCGAGGGCATGAAGGTGATGATCACCGAGTTCGACATGAGCGCCCTGCCCACCGTCAACCAATCGGCCAACGTCTCCGACCGCGTGGAGTTCCAGAAGAAGATGAACCCCTACGTGGACGGTCTGCCCGACAGCGTCTCCGTGGCTTGGAACAACCGCCTGGGTCAGTTCCTCGACCTCTTCATCAAACACGCCGACTACGTGGACCGCGTCACCGTGTGGGGTGTGAGCGACGGCGACTCGTGGCGCAACAACTTCCCGATGCCTGGCCGCACGGACTATCCCACGTTCATCGACCGCAAGTATCAGCTGAAGCCAGCCCTCCAGAAGCTGGTGGACGGCAGCAAGAAGTAAACTTCCCCACCGGAGAAGGAACAACCGCACAAGAAATGTTTTCATAGGATTCAATAAAATAGGCAACCCTGACGGCCGCATCGGACAACCCCTCCGTTGCGGCCGTCCTCATTCGTGGGTGGGCAGAAAGAGAAGATTACAGACGTTTTTTCGCGGCAAATGTTGGCGGTTTGGGTTAGAATTCATATCTTAGCCCCTTGATTACGGAATATAGTAGAAAATCATTAAACCAACACATATGAACAATATGAAGCACTCAGTCCGCTCCCTCACATCGGGAGCCCTTATGGCGGCCGTGGCGCTGATGGCCACAGGTTGCTCCAGCGAGGAGAACACCTCCACGGCATACGTGGCCGAAGGCACACCTATCACGGTGAACGCCGTGGTGGGCGAGATGGAGACCAAGGCAGGCTACAGCGACGAGAACCTGCCGCAGACTTTCTACCTCAAGATAGAACACCCGACGAGGGAGAATTTCTCCTACTACGCCCTGATGGACCGCTCTACAGGGTCGTGGGTGGCTTACGACGGCAAGTCTTCCACTACCCCCCCCACCGAGCTTAAAATGTACTGGGCGGGCGACGGCAACCCCGTGAAGGTGACCGCCGCCACGTACGACTTCAGCACAAGCTCCGAGCCCAGCGTGCAGACCGACCAAAGCAAATCGATAGACGGTTCCGACGTGTTGGTGATGTTGACCGACGACGACGTCGCTCCTGCGACGGCAGGCATAGATGTGACGCTGAAGCACTTGATGGCAAAACTCAAAGTGAAGGTAGACATGGGCAAGGAGACGAACTACACAGAGAACCTCATCACGGACTTCGTAGTCGGCGGAACGCAGACGAAGCGAGCATTCGACCTCGGCACCAACACCTTCTCGGACCCCACCGCCACCACCGTAGACGACATCAAGGCCTACACGGACGCCAAGACGATGTTCACGCCATCCACCCTCGATGAAAGCGTGGTGACAGCCGCCGCCACAGCGAACTACGAGGCCATCCTCGTGCCGCAGGAGGTGAAGACAGGCGTCCTCGAAATCAACTTCTCACTTGGCAACAAGTCCTACAACTGGACCTCCACGAAAGACTTCACGTTCGAATCCAACAAGCAGTACACCCTCACCCTGAAATTGATTGGCGACAAGGTCGCCATGAAGGACGTCTCCGTGAGCGGCTGGGTGGACACGCCCCAAAACCTCGGCACCGGAGAGTTGGCGGAAGCAATCGATGTGAAGGTGCTCACCATCAGCGATAATGGCGGAGATTTGACTGCAGACAAGATTACAACAGCCCTCGCTGGCGGCACGGCACTGAAGATTGTCGGTGCCATGAACTCCAACGACGTTAACATATTAAAAGAATATTATTATAATACCGCAGGCAAGATTACTTACCTCGACTTGAGTGAGATTAAACAGGCAACGACAACCACCTACACTTTTACTGATTCTGATTTTGGTTTGTTCTTTACAAATAATGCAGACCTCGAAACCTTGATATTGCCGTCGGAGATGACCACGTTGGCTACTAACTGTTGCTATGGATGTAAGAATCTTAAGAGCGTCACATTGCCGGAAGGTTTGACATCTTTGTCCAAAAGTGCATTCAGTGGTTGCACCAGTCTTCCCCGAATCAACATACCAAAAGGCGTGACTTCAATTGCGCAAGGAGCTTTCCAAAACTGCACAAAACTGACAAAGGTTAACTTCATGGGAGCTGTAAAGAGTATCGGGAAAGAAGCATTCAGAGATTGTAAGTCGTTCGTCAACATCCAGCTTCCTACGACGTTGGAGACTATCGGGGAAAGTGCATTTAACGGTTGTTCTTCACTCACATCAATCGATTTGCCCGCTACTGTGACATCTATTGGTCAATCCGCATTCACTGAATGCACTGGACTGTCAAACGTTACAATCCCAGCCAACTCAGCACTGACGACTATAATCAATGCCGCATTCGAGGGTTGTACCTCTTTGACTAATGTTACGCTACCCTCGAGTCTAACGACTCTTGACACTTCCGTTTTCAGCGGGTGCGTTAAACTTACAGAGATGACATTGCCTTCAAATGTGACCGTAATTTCAAACGAACTCTTTCAAAATTGCACAAAATTAACAAAAGTAACTTGTGAAGCGAAGGTAACAAAGATTGGTGAGAATCCGTTTAAGGGTAGTGGTCTTAAGGACCTCGACTTGACAAAATGCGACGTACTACCCTCAAATGTACAATCTAATTCTTTTTGGAATTTGAGTGTAAACGTTCACCTCAATGAGAAGCTGTTCAGCAATTACAAGAACGACGGTTATAATTACACTGAAGAATGGCAATATTCGGTGGAAACAAAGAAATTTGCTACCTTCGTAAAGAATTGATAGACGTGCCGTGGGATTAGGGAGGTCACGAAAGCCCTCCCCTAATCCACCGTGACGACACCATAAACGACAGTGTCCGCAGCGCCGAACGAAAGAACGGACTTGCGGACACTGCTGTTTTCTAGTGGGTCAGAGCATTCTCCCCACCGACAGTTGCACAGTTCCCGAAATATTCCGTAACTTAGCGGCGTGAAACCATAAAGGAGCAAGACGATGACAACGATAGTGAACTTTTATCCCGTGGGGATACAGACCTTTCAGAAGATTCGAGAGGGGAAATACCTGTACATAGATAAGACAAAGTACATTGTGGATTTCCGCGTCAAAAAAATGAGTTA